>CAZJXR010000143.1:0-8087 GCA_964550085.1 uncultured Gemmatimonadota bacterium | reverse complement strand
TTCGCACGGCTAGCGACGCGACTCCGACCCCGCTCGTAGCGACGGACGCTGAGGAGACCAGCCCGAGCATCTCATGGGACAACCGCTGGCTGGCGTACGCCTCGGATGAAACCGGTCGAAAGGAGGTCTACGTCCGGCCGTTCCCGAACACCGCGGACGGCAAATGGATCGTGTCGACCGACGGCGGAAGCGAGCCGGCGTGGAGCACCACGGGCCGGGAACTCTTTTATCGCGACGAGGCAGGGAATATGGTGGCTGCCCGTGTTTCCACCAACGGGGGCAGGTTCGAGATCATCGATCGGCAGGTGCTGTTCAACGCGGACCGCTACTTGCCCGACGATGATCACCGCTTCTACGAAGTGGTCGGGGACGGAGAGCAGTTCATTATGATCGACGTTGGTGCGACCGGGGCTCCCGGCGACGTCATCCTGGTGTCAAACTTCTACCAAGTCCTGCGCGACGCGGAACGGTGAGTTCGCCTGCAGCGCACCCTGCGTAAGTGAGATCGGAGACGCTCATCTAGAAAAGATCCTCGCGAGCAGGTGCGTGTCGAGGTAGGCAACGATCTCGGTGATCCGGCCATCGCGCATGACCATGGCAAAGCAGTAGACTTGGTCGTAGTGGAGCCCCGTCTTGGCGACTCCCGCGCTCTTAAAGCGCAGGAATACCTTGTCCCCTTCTGCAGCAACATCGATGAAGCGGGTCTGGAGCGGCCCATCGAGCCTCTCGAGGAGTGGACGGAAGGCCTGATCCACCACCGCCTTTTTCGAGCGGAATACGCCGGAAGCAGGCGTTGAGCCGATCACCGTCCAGGTGACATCGTCGGCAACAAGATCGAAGAAGGGGCGACTATCACCTTGCTCCCACGGTCGAAAAGCATCGCGCACCACCTGCTTATTGTCATCCGGTGACGCCATTACGTTGTCTCACTGTCCGGGGATGAGGAAAGAGATACCGGAGGCCAGCCATCTCCGGGGCGTACTCGAACCCTCACGCTTCCCCCGGATGAATTCGCCAGGATCGCCGCGGAGCACGACCTCATTCTTCGGCCTGCTGCAGCTCAGAATCCGACTGACGTCGGCGCGCTCAATATTACTCCTACGCAGGGACCTCGCAGACTGCGTGAAGTTCATTTTCGTGTCGCCGATAACGCCTCCTGACTTCCCTCGCTTGCAGCTGTTATGCACTGCGGCGATGACTACGCCGCTGGCCAACAGGCAAGCGGTCCGCCTCAGTCCGGCCGCTCAGCCGCGACGGATCCGTCGAACCCGCGCCAACTGTAGTAAAGCACCGGCATCACGAGCAGGGTGAGGAGGGTAGCGGTGACCATCCCGCCCACCATCGGCGCCGCGATGCGCTGCATCACGGAGGCACCTGTGCCGTGGATCCACAGGATCGGCAGGAGTCCGGCCGTGATGGCGCTCACTGTCATCAGGATGGGCCGCACCCGGAGCACCGCGCCTCGCTCGACGACCTCTTCCAGCGTCGCATCGCCACGCTGCGCCCACGCCCGGTCGAGGTAGACCAGCATGACGACGCCGATTTCGGACGCCACGCCGGCGAGGGCGATGAAGCCGACGGCGACGGCAACCGAGAGGTTGTAGCCGAGCATCCACATCAGCCACACGCCCCCGACCAGAGCGAAGGGGAGGGAGGCGAGAACGATCCCGACCTCTGCCACGCGGCCGAAGTTGAGGTACAGCAACAGCGCGATGATAGCGATGGTCAGGGGGACGACGACACTGAGCCGGCGCTTCACCCTCGCCATCGCCTCGTACTGGCCGCTCCACCGGAGGCGATAGCCGGCCGGAAGGACGATCTCGTCTTCGATGATGGCGCGCGCCTCTTCCACGTAGCTTCCAACGTCTCGCCCCCGGACGTCGATGAACACCGTACCGACGAGCTGCCCGTTCTCACTCTTGATCAGCGGCGCTCCCGGCGAGAACTCGATGTCGGCGAGCTGCGAGAGCGGCAGCTGGAGGCCGTCCGGGGTGGCGACCAGCACCTGACCCAGACTGGATGGATCGTCCCGCAGGCTTCTCGCGTAGCGCACCTGGACCGGGTAGCGCTCCCGTCCCTCCACGGTGGCGGTGATCTTCATCCCGCCGATCGCGGTTGCGACCACCCGCTGCACATCGCCCACTCCGAGCCCGTAGCGCGCGATCTCCTCGCGGTCTGGGCGGACGTCGAGGTAGCGTCCGCCGAATGAACGCTCCGCGTAGATGCTCGTCGTCCCGCGCAAGCGACTCAGGCGTCGCTCGATCTCGCCGCCTATCCGCTCGATCGTCTCGAGCTCCGGTCCGAAGATCTTGATCCCCAGCGCGGTCCGGATGCCGGTGGAGAGCATGTCGGTCCGATTCTTGATCGGCATCGTCCAACTGTTGACCGCGCCCGTGAAACGGAGCGTCCGATCCATTTTCGCTATGAGCTCGTCCTGCGTCAGCCGCTGCGGCCACTCCGAGGGGTCTTTCAGGTTCACAATCGTCTCGACCATGGAGATCGGTGCCGGATCGGTGGCCGAGCCGGCGCGGCCCGCCTTGCCCCACACCGACTCCACCTCGGGGAAGGTCATCAGGATGCTGTCCTGCTTCTGAAGCAGCCGGCGCTGCTGCGCGATGGCGATGCCCGGAATCGTGTTCGGCATGTACATCAGCGACCCCTCGTTCAGAGGGGGCATGAACTCGCTCCCCAACCGCGACAGTGGCCACACGGTGACGGCCACCAGGGCGATGGCGCCGATCAGCACCAGAACGCGGTGCCGCAGCGCCCAGCGCAGCACTGGCCGGTACAGCCGGATCGCCCACCGGTTGATCGGGTTCTCGCCTTCCGGGCGGATGCGGCCCTTGATGAACAGTCCCATCAGGACCGGAATGACGGTGACGGAGAGGATCGCGGCCGCACCCATGGCGAACGTCTTGGTGAGAGCGAGGGGACGGAACAGCCGGCCCTCCTGCGCCTCGAGCGAGAATACCGGGATGAAAGAGAGAGTGATGATGAGGAGCGAGACGAACAGCGCCGGTCCCACCTCGCGGGCTGAGACGACCACAACGGCCCACCTCGGTCGTTCAGGGTCGTGCTCGACGTGCTTGTGCATGTTCTCGATCATCACGATCGCGGCGTCAATCATGGCGCCAATGGCGATGGCGATGCCGCCGAGCGACATGATGTTCGCGTTGATGCCGATCCACCGCGTGGCGGCGAGGGCCGCGACGATTCCCAGGGGCAGGATCGCGATCGCGACCAGGGCGCTGCGGGCGTGAAGGAGGAAGACTGCACATACCAACGCGACAATCAGTGACTCTTCGATCAGCGTCCGCCACAGCGTCCGCGTCGCCCGGTGGATCAGCGCCGAGCGATCGTAGGTTGGCACCACACGCACGCCTGGCGGCAGCCCCGGTGCCAGCTCAGCGAGCCTGGCCTTCACCCCGTCGATCACCTTGAGGGCGTTCTCACCGTAGCGCATCACGACTACGCCGCCAACCGCTTCGCCCCTCCCGTCGAGCTCCGCGATCCCGAGCCGGATGTCTGGGCCGATGGTGACCGTGCCCACGTCGCGCACGCGGACCGGCACGCCTCCCGGCCCGAA
This sequence comes from uncultured Gemmatimonadota bacterium, assembly GCA_964550085.1. Classification (GTDB taxonomy): domain Bacteria; phylum Gemmatimonadota; class Gemmatimonadetes; order Palauibacterales; family Palauibacteraceae; genus JBFILW01. The sequence goes on along the minus strand of CAZJXR010000143.1, from coordinate 4,501 downwards.
TCCCACCGACAGGTCGGCGATGTCACCCACGCCAGTCAGGTAGCCCAATCCCCGCACCATGTAATCCCCGCCCGCGACTTCGATCGTACGACCTCCGACATCGGCGTTCGAGGTCTGGATCGCCCGGATCACCCGGTCCGCGGTGACCTCGAAGCCGAGCAGAGCACTAGGATCCAGGAGCACCTGATACTGCTTCACATACCCGCCGATGCTCGCGATCTCCGCCACCCCCGGAACCTGCTGGAGCTCGAAGCGGAGGACCCAGTCCTGGATGGACCGCAGCTCGTCCAGCGTGTAGCCGTCTCCCTGGAGGGCGTACTGGTAGACCCAGCCCACGCCCGTCGCGTCGGGTCCGAGCTCCGGCCGCACTCCATCCGGAAGTTCCGCCCCGGCGGAGCTCAGATATTCCAGCACACGGCTGCGCGCCCAATAGAGGTCCGTCCCGTCCTCGAACAGGACGTAGATGAAGGAGAGTCCGAACATCGACTGGCCGCGCACGACCGTCGCCCGCGGGACCGCCAGCAGCGCCGTGACGAGCGGATAGGTGACCTGGTCCTCCACCACCTGGGGCGCCTGACCCGGATACTCGGTGAAGACGATCACCTGCACGTCCGACAGGTCGGGGATGGCGTCGATCGGCATCGATCGAACCAACGCGATGCCCCCGGCGAGCAGACCGAGCGCGACGAGGAGGGTGAGGCCTCTCCACCGCACGACGAAGTCGATGAGCCGGCCGATCATTCCACGCCTCCGTCGTTTTCGCCTCCGGTGTCGGCTTCCACCTGCCTCCCGTCTTGCATCCCCTCCGCATCCATCCCTTCCATCCTTTCCATCCCTTCCATCTCCATCCCACCCATGTCGAGCCCCATGCCCATGTTCAGCATGATCCCTTGGGTGGCGGCGGCCAGGCTCGATTCGGAGTCGAACAGAAAGGTGGCCGAGGCGATGACCGTGTCTCCGGCCGCGATCCCCTCCGTGACCAGAACCGTGCTGTCGCCCCTCTCGCCGACGGTGACCCGCGTCGGGAGGACGTCAGCGCCCTGGATGAGGAACGCGACATCGCCCTCCCCGGTGGGGAGAACCGCCGTAAGCGGGACGACGACTCCCGGCGGTCCGGCAGCCCGAATGCGCGCCGTTCCGTACATGCCGGGCTTGATCAGGAAGTCGGGATTGGCGACCTCCAGTCGGATTCGGAGCGTGCGGGTGCGCGGGTCGAGGTTTGGATAGAGGAAAGTGACACGCGCGTCGAAGCTGCGTCCCGGGAGCGCGTCGAAGCGGACGCGGGCCGACTGGCCTTCCTGTACCAGCGCGAGATCGCGCTCGAAGATCGCGGGCTCGATCCACAACCTGGTGAGATCCGCGATCCGGAACAGCGCATCGCCCGGCCGAACTGCCTGGCCCTCGATGACATGCTTGTCGAGGATGTGACCCGGGTAGGGCGAGCGAACGGTGAGTGTTCGCCTGACGATGCCCGTTCGCTCGATCTCCGCGATCTGATCGAGAGAGATGTTCCACAGCTCGAGGCGGCGCCGCGCCGCGGCGACGAGCGAATCACGGCTCGCGGTGACCGGGAGCCGACTGGCGAGCAGCAACTCCTCCTGGGCGGTCACCAGCTCGGGGGCGTAGAGCTCCAGCAAGGGCTCTCCCCTGGCCACCCGCCGTCCCGTCTCGTTGGCGTACAGCTTCTCGACCCAGCCGCCGACCCGGGCATTCACGATGCCGAGGGTCTTCTCGTCCGGGACCGCCATCGCGACCGAGCGCACGGTCCGGTCGAGTGGAGATTCCTGTGCGACCGCAAAGGCCACCCCTGCCAGAGCGGCCTGCCGGGACGTGAGGCGGATCCGCTCACCCGCCGTCATTTCGCCCATTCCATCGCCGGCCAGTGCGTCGCCAGCCATTTCACGGCCGGCCATTTCATCGCTGCGATCCGGTGGCGGCGCCTCGCTTCCGGCCGGACCGCAGGCCGCCAACGCGAGCGCCGTCCAGGTGATCGCATGCTTCTTCATCGGCTTCATCGGTACCACTCCTCACCCAGCAGCGCCGCGAGCGCGGCCCGCCGGGCTCCATAGTCCGCGACCAGCCGCGCCAACCGCAGCCGTGCCTGAAAGAGATCGTCTTGGGCATCGAGCACCGCCGTGAGATCGACCGCTCCGACGGAGTAGCTCCGGAGCGCCGAGGTGCTCGCGGCTTCGGCGAGGGGAAGCTCTTCGCGCCGCAGCTCCACCACTCGTTCGCGCAGCGCCTCCAACCGCGCCAGCTCCGCCCGCAGCTCTCCCTCCAGGGTGGCGCTGAGGTCCTCATAGAGCTGCTCGGCGCTCTCCAGATCGAGTCCGGCCGCGCGCGCCGCCGGCGTCTGCTTGCGGCCCGCCCACAGCGGAAGGGATACGCCAACCAGAACGGAGAGAAACGGCTCGCGTCCTCCAAAGCGGATGCCGCCCTGCACGCCGACGCCGAAATCGGGCCGCCCGGCGATGGAAAAGAGTCTCGCCATCGCGTCCTCTCGCTCTACCGTCGCGGCCGCCATCCGGAGCTCGGGGTTGAGGGATCGGAGGAACGCACGCAGTGTGTCGAGTCCGTCGACCGTGTCCGCCAGCACCGCGAGCACGGCCGCGGAGTCGGGATCGGTCAGGCTCGGAACCTGGATGGCTTCGGTGAGACCGCCTCGCAGCGCGTTCGCCTCGGCAACTGCCGCCTCTGCCTCCGCGGAAAAATGGGGACCCTCCTCCACGAGTCGGGCACGCTGCAGCTCCGCCCGCAGCAGGTCGGTCTGCGGCGCCCGCCCCGTCTCGTAACGAGCCGCCGCCGCCCGGGTCGCCTGTCGGGCCAGCTCCAGACGGCTACGCCAGACGTCCACGGCGCTGCGGGCGTAGGCCAGTTCGTAGAAGGCGGCGGCAGCACGCGCCGAGAGCGCGCTGGTCGTGACCTCAACTCCCGCGGTTGATACGGTGCTGTCGGCGCGCGCCACCGCGGTGCGGGCCGCCTGCTTACCGGGGAACGGAAACGCCTGCCAGATTCCGATTGGCAACTGCGTCATGTTTTCCGCCTCGAAGTCGAACGAGGGAACCGGCACCGACATCATACCGAACGACAGAGTTGGATCCGGGAGCGCCCCGGCCGGGGCGACCCTCTCCGCCGCGGCCCGTTGTGCCGAGCCGACGGCGGCAAGCGCCGCGTTCCGCTGGATCACCTGGCCCACGTACCGTTGCAGGCCTGGCTCCTCCAGTGGCGGTGGAACCTGGGCCGCAGCCGCGGACACGGATAGCAGGCACACGGCCGCCGCTGTGTACGTCAACTCGCGAAACATGGCGCGCCTCTCACACCGGGAGCGTGCGCACTGGCGCCTGACGAGCCCCAGCGGCTCGATGGGGCGTGTGCGGCACAGGAGAACTCGGAGCGACGGTGCCCCGAGCGTTGGCTTGAGCTTGAAGGGCTAGTTTGTGTCTTCACGAACCGCAGAGAACGTCGTGAAGTCAATGTCTTCTGCTCAGATCTCAGTGCGCAGCTCGACATTGGCGCAGCAGCATTTTAGCAATCTTCAGCGGCGGCCCGCTATCCTGTGATTGCCGATCTGAGAGCTACCGCTCACGGAGGGTACGCGTGACGTGGTGCTGATTGCGTCAATCGGGGCGCCGGGATTTGGTGCGAAGCACTCCGAGGACCGCCCTCAGGCGGCCGCAGGAGCACGCGGGACCTCCTGAATCCCATTCATCCGGCCCGGCGCACCCGGAGGCCGCGCAGGTCAAGCCAGCGGTGTCGAGGATCAACAGCGGTTGGGATACGATGTCGACTTGGGGGTCGCCATCACCAGATGAATCGCTGCCGTCTGATCTGAGAGTCGCCGCTAGCGAAGCACGTTGACGGAAGCGGCTCGCGGCTGCCCGTCCCCATGATCGGGATTCGCGAGCAACAGCGAAAACGGCCGGCTGTGGCGGGGTACCTGGAAGACGAGCACCCACTCATCCCAATCTGGCGGCAGGTAATCCGACTTGCCCAGGTCCTCGACATCCCGGACATACTCCTGCGCGATTCGGGTTGCCTGGGATGCATCGCTTGACCGGATGCGGTCTTCCAATCGCAGGGCTTCGGCTGGCATCGCGCCGAGCGACCGATACTGTTCGCCGGCGCCGTCCTCCAGCTCCAGCTTCCTCAGGTACGCGACCCACTTCTGCTCGACGGAATCCACTTCCGCCCGGGCCGGATCGATGCGCACGTACACCGACAGCACGTCGGTCTCGCCGAACGGGTTGTTCTGAACGCGGTACACCGCGAGGTCATACGGCCCGAACGGTATTTTTTCGCCACGACGGAACTCCACGGGAGGCGGCTCTTCGCCGCAGGCAAGCGCACTCCCCAGGGCGAGCAAGAGCGCCAACGGTCCTGTGAAGCCCCGTTTCGGTTGCTCACTTGTACGGTAGATCATGCCCATTGGACGGTGTCGAAGCTGTCACCGTCACCGGCGTGCCGCTCGCGCAAGACCGGCCTCAGGAGATCCCGTCACTCA
>CAZJXR010000142.1:0-8269 GCA_964550085.1 uncultured Gemmatimonadota bacterium | reverse complement strand
GGTATCGGCCGCTTCACCGGAGTCGTACAGGGCCAGGATGCGTGGATGGGTGAGCTTGGCCGTGATCTCGATCTCGCGCAGGAAGCGATCGCGGCCGAGCACCGCCGCGAGCTCGGGCTTGAAGACCTTGACCGCGACTCTGCGGCGGAGCTTCAGGTCCTCGGCCAGGTACACCGTCGCCATGCCGCCGCGACCGAGCTCGCGCTCGATCACGTAACGGTCTGCCAAGCTTGACTTCAGGCGTTCCAGCGGGTCCGACATCGACTCCTCCCCGCGGTCAGGAGGACCCGTTGATTATAGGCTCCTGCGCTGTATCTGCCCCGCGCTGCGGCTCAGCGGCAGTCGATTCGAACGAAAGAGGTCAAAGAGGAGGCGGGCGTCAGTCCAGCTCCTTCGGGACTGACGAACTTTGCTGCTTCGAACTCTCCCCTGCCAGGCGGGCCAGATCGACCCCGGTGGCATTCTTCATCTGCTCGATCATGACCACGGCGCTGTTGACCAGATTCTTGACGTAGTTGGGAAGGCCGTCGCCGCCTCCGCCATCGAGAATGGTGAGCTTGTCGACGTGGAGGTTCTCCGCGACAACCTTCGTCACCGTGTCGAGCAGGTCGGGCAGCATCTGGATCAAGAAGAGATCCCGGGTGTCTCCGTCCTGCCACTGCTTCCGCATCAAGGCGACGGCCTCGGCGGTCGCCTTCCCATCTTCCATGATTCGGGAAGCGTGCCCCTGCGCTTCTAGCATCAGCGCTTCACGCCGGGCCCGGGCTGGGACGATCGTGCGGGCCTCCTCCTGTTTTTCGCTGAGCTGTACGCGATTCGCCTCCAGCTGGATCTCCTCCTCGACGCGAGCGATTTGCCCCGCCACCTCCGCTCGCTGCTCGGCCCGGTTGGACTCGGATTTGAGCGTTGCTCGGAGCACGGCCAGCCTGTTCTCCCGCTCGATCACTGAGGTCTCCGCCTCGATCTCAGCCTCGCGTCCGATTCGCTCCTGTTCGGCCGTGACCCGGCGAGCTTCGGACTTCGCGCGCGCCTCGGCGATGTTCGCATCGCGGCGCACCTCGGCGTTTCGCTTGCGTCCGATGGCTTCGAGATAACCCTGCTGGTCGGAGATATGCTGAATGTGAAAGAAGTCGAGCACGATGCCCAAACGACCGAGGTCCCGGCGGGCGCGCTCGGCCACCTGGTCAGCGAGATCGAGGCGAGATGCGTTCGCATCCTCGGGGGTGACGCCGGCCACGATGCCGCGAAGTGCCCCCTCGAGGGTCTGCTCCGCACTGCGGACCACCGCGTCGGGCGGTTTACCCAGGAAGCGCTCGATCGCGTTCTCGAGGCCTTCCTCGCGCCGTCCGGCGAGCTTGACGTTGGCTCGGCCTTCGATCGCAATCGGGATCATGCCCGCCGACGTGGCCTCCGGCAGCCGAACCTCGATCGGTGTGGTGGTGAGTGAAAGCCGGGAGACCGACTCGAGAAAAGGCCACTTGAAACCTCGTCCTCCGCGGATGACCCGGTAGCCGAGAACGGTCCCGTCCTTCTGGCGATGCTTGCGACCCGCCAGGATGAGAATCTCGTTGGGCTGGCAAATGACGATGTTCGCCTTGATGAAGATCAACAACAGCAACAAGCCGAGCACCCCCAGACCCAGGGCAATGCCGAACGTCTGCGCGTCACTCATGACTCCAGTCTCCCAATTCTCCAGGCGCTTGCTCGCGCCGTCCGGAGGCGTTCCAACTCTCGTGCTCGGGCCATGCTTCGCGACTCAGCTGATCGGATGTCGACTCATGAGCCAGGCTCACACACTGAAATAGAGCGAGAACTCCGCTGGGTGCGGTCGCAGCCGAACGAAGTCGATCTCCCGCTCGCGTTTGAGCTGGACCCAGCACTCGATCAAATCGGTCGTAAACACACCATCGGCGATCAGGAACTGGTGGTCCGCCTCGAGCGCGTCGATTGCCTCCTCCAACGACCCCGGCGTGCTCTTGATCTCCGCCCCGCGTTCGGACTCCATCAATTCGTAAATGTCTTCATCTATCGGCTCGCGTGGCTCGATTCTCTTTCTGATCCCGTCCAGGCCAGCCAGCAGAATGGAAGCGAACGCCAGGTAGGGATTGCAGGAGGGATCAGGGGTGCGGAACTCCAGTCTCTTGATTTTGGGTGTGGTGGAGGCCATGGGAATACGAATGCAGGCGCTCCGGTTGGACTGCGAGTAGACGAGATTCATCGGCGCTTCGTAGCCGGGAACGAGCCTACGGTAGGAATTGGTGGTCGGGGCGCAAAACGCGCACAGTGCCGGAGCGTGGAGAAGCAGGCCACCGATAAAATGAACCGCCAACGGGCTCAGGTCGGCGTAACGGTCCGCCTCGTAGAAGAGGTTCTCTCCGTCCTTCCACAGGCTGATGTTCACGTGCATCCCCGACCCGTTCTCCTCGAAGAGGGGTTTGGGCATGAACGTGGCCGTCTTGCCAAAGCGTTTGGCGGCGTTCTTGATCACATACTTGTACTTGGCGGCGCGGTCGGCCGCCTGGATGAGAGTTCCGAACCGAAACGCGATCTCGTTCTGACCGGGGGCCGCCACCTCGTGATGGTGGAGCTCGACGTCGAGGCCGACCTGCTGGAGCAGCGTGGTCATCCTCGATCTCAGATTCGAGAACAGATCGGTGGGAGGCGCGGCGAAATAGGATCGCTTGCGGGGGGCCCTGTGAGCCAGATTCGGTGCTCCGTCACGGCCCGTGTTCCAGAAGGCCCCTTCAGCGTCGACGAAGTAGTATCCGTGCTGGCTCGTCTGGTCGAAGCGGACGTCGTCGAACAGAAAGAACTCAATCTCTGGCCCGAAGAACGCATCGTCCGCGATCCCGGTCGAACGCAGCAGCTGTTCGGCTCGTCGAGCAACGCCGCGGGGATCGCGCGTGTACGGCTTCCAACCGTCGGGATCGATGATGTCGCAAAAGACCGAGAGGGTCGGATCGTCGAAGAACGGGTCTCGAAAGACGCTGGACGGGTCGGGCATGAGTTTCATGTCGCTCGCCTTGATCGACTGAAATCCCTTGACCGAGGAACCGTCGAAGCCCAGGCCCGTGACAAAGATCCTCTCCGGAACCGATTCCACGGGCTGAGTGAGATGATGAAGCCCTCCGAAAAGGTCGAGGAACTTGAGGTCCACGAACCGGATCTGATCCTCTCGGATCATGCGAAAGACATCTCGTGCGGTAACCACGCTGTTTTTCATGCCCTGCTCGTCAGACCGCTCGCTCTCCTCGAGCCCGCGTCGTGATGTTGATCACCTCGTCGAGTTCGGTCACGAAGATGATTCCGAAACCGCCGCTGGCCTCCGCTCCGCGCACGATCGCCTCGGTCGCCCGATCCACCATCTCGTCCTTGAGCGCCAGCTCCAGACGAACTCTCTGGAAAAGTGTGACTTTGTGAGGGACGCCCCGAAACACCAACGGCTCGGCGCCCGCCGTGGCGGTGCCCAGAACGTTCGTGCAAGTGAGATGCCGAACCTGGGCCTCGAACAACGCTTCCTTGACAGCGGGAAGCTGCTGGGGCTGGATGACCGCGACGACAAGCTTCATGGTGACACTCTCCGGGCCTCAATCCGTGATGAAGATCTGGAAACCGCTGTAGGACTCGAGGCCGTGCTCCTGCAAGTCCAACCCTCGCAGTTCGGTGTCACGGGAAACGCGCAGCCCGACGACGGAATCGATAGCGCGAAACACCACCCACATGGCGGCGAGGATGAAGGTCAGGCAGACCACCACGCCGAGGCTCTGCACCCCGAGTGCACCGAACCCCCCTCCGTAAAAGAGTCCGTCGTACGGTGCGCCCAGCGCGTGCTGCCCGAACAGGCCCACCGCCAGCGTCCCCCAGATCCCGCACAACCCGTGGACGGGGAAAGCACCCACCGGGTCATCGATCTGTAGTTTATTGAGCCACTTAACGCCGAAGATCACCAACACACCCGCGGCGAGTCCGATGTAGATCGATGCACCATCGCTGACGACGGCGCAGGGAGCCGTGATTCCGACCAGCCCCGCCAGTGCCCCGTTGAGCGCCAGGGACAGATCCGGCTTGCCGAACATGACCCAAGCCACGATCATGGCCGCAACCGCCCCTGCACAGCCCGCCAGGGTCGTGTTCATGGCGATGCGGGCCACCAGGCCGGGATCTCCCATGCCGAGTGTCGAACCCGGATTGAAACCATACCAGCCGAACCAGAGAATGAAGACGCCCAACGTGACCAGAGGCATGCTGTGGCCACCGATGAAGTTGGGAGAGCCGTCGGGATTGAAGCGCCCGATGCGTGGTCCCAGCATCCAAGCGCCGAGCAGCGCCGTGATTCCACCCACCGCGTGCACCACCGTCGAGCCCGCGAAGTCGAAAAAATTCAATTGGGCCAGCCATCCGCCGCCCCACACCCAATGCCCGACCACCGGATAGACAAACGCCGAGATCAGGAAGGAGTAGGCGAGATAGGCGACGAACCTCATCCTCTCCGCCACCGCTCCCGACACGATTGTGGCGGCGGTGCCGACGAAGACAGCTTGAAAAAGCCAGAAGGCCGGCAAGGGCAAACCGGCCACCGGCGATTCGACGCCGACCAAAAACCATCCGGAGGTGCCGACGATCGAACCCCCGGTTCCGTACATGATCGCGTAACCGAAGCTGTAGAAACCGAGACAGGCGAAACAGAAGTCGAGGAGGTTTTTCATCAGAACGTTCGAAGCGTTCTTGGCGCGGATCAGTCCGGCTTCGACCATCCCGAAACCCGCCTGCATGAAGAAGACGAGAAAGGCGGCCACGAGGACCCAGAGCGTGCTGGTGGCGTCGAACACGGCTTCGGACGCAACCTGCTCCCTGGCAAAAAGCGGAGTCGTAGACGAGACGAGGGCCAGCGGGACGACCAAGGGCGCTATTCGCATGAACCACCTCGCCCTCGACGCGCAGCTATCGGCGCTTCTTGGAACGAAATGCCGAGACTGCGAGAGGATTGGACTGCCTTAGTACTAAAGACCTAATCCAATGTCAAGAGTGTGGTTGGAGTGGGACCGCGCGCAGACCGCGCGGTGACCGGAGGCTAGGCTCGGCCCGAGCCAGTCTCGTCTCTGCTTCCTTCAGAAGGGTGTCGGCGGGCGACGCGATCACGTCGAAGGAATGCTGTGCGCGTAAGCATTTGCGGCACTCGCATGCCGGCACTCAGGGGACCTCCGCCCGCGGTGCATCTCTGCGACGCTTGCGCCAGGAGCATATGCTGATCCATTGTTCGCAAAGTTTCGAGGCATGAGTCCGAAAGGAGGGCAACCATGGCAAAGGTTCACATCAAGGGTGGCAGCAAACTGAGATTCGAGTTCGACGAGCCGGTGCTGCTCACCCCCCAGGCCCCAGTTGTGGCGGGGAGGTCAGCAAAGTGGACGTCTGAGATCGACACCGACGTATCTCCACCTGGCCAAAAGCACGTGCGCGTGGGCGAAGTAAAGGACAAGGACATCACGATCGAGTTTAAGCCAAAGAAGTAAAGGAAGAAGGACGATCGGTCTGCACCAATCATCCGTGCACTAATACAGGCTGGTTATCGAACGATGGGGCGGTTCGCTCAGCAACTGCCCCTTGCTGCACCCAGGAAGTAGCAAGCTCGTTGGCGCCGTTGGCGACGATCCCGGCTTCCGGAACCGGTGTGGCGCTCGAGTCGGCAGGACCGGGTTGCAACCCTCACCGGCGGGGCTAGCTTGTGCGAACCGAGCTGCTTCCCTTTCAAGGAGGTGTCCCAATGCGTCGCTTTCTGTTCTCCCGTGCGCCACTTCTCGTTTTCGGACTTGCACTCCTTCCGACTCAAGCGGCCCAGGCGCAGCACACGGAGCTGTTCGCCACCGGGCCGGTGAGCACCTCGTTCGTCCCGGTTCCAGGATTCCCCAAAGGTGCCGACTTCTACGTCGTGAACGGGGACCCGACGCAGGCGTTCGAGATGTTTTTTCGACTGCAACCCGGTGTCCGAGTACCGCTGCACTTTCACACTTCAGCCGAGCGGGCGGTCGGAGTCCAGGGCGTCATAACGATGGAGTTCGAGGGCGGCGAGAAAGGGGAAGTCGCGCCGGGCATTTACATGTTCATTCCCTCGAAGTTGCCGCATGCCGCATTCTGTCCGAGCGGTGGCTCGCCGTGCGTCGCCTATTTCTACTTCGAGAGGGCATTCGACGTAACATGGGTCGGTGAGCCCCCGTCCGATCCGAACCCGATGCCCGAGGGCAGTTGACGGCCCCACGCGGGGGAGTGTTCGTGGCGGGCCGGCCGGTGTAAGCAGATGCAGCAATCGACTTCACTCGCTTCGTCGAGTCGGTTGCGAGCAGTTATACGCGTGGGATTCTCAAGCAACTCTTTCGCAGCCGCATAGCGGCGGATGCGGGGTACAGGTGGCTGACGACCACCTTCGATGAACTCTTGGCCATGAGGCCGGGTGAGTCGCGGCCCGGCTACTCGATTATCGCGACCGCCGGTGAGCCCTCGCGGTAGACGAATCCTTGCAGCGAAACTTCCTGCGTATCCGATTCCGGATCGTAACGGTAGCAAGTGCGCATCGGGTAGTATCCCGCGACCTCGACGCCCTCCGGTTGCTTGATGTCGTAGCAGGTGTCGGGCCGGCTGGTCAGATACTCCAAGGTCACCATCTCCTCCCAGAAGGTGATGCGCCCGTCGTACGTGCCATAGATCCAGGATCGAGTGAACGGGCTGCCATGCAACTCGGCCGCCGTCGTGTCGATCAGGTGGTTTCCCATCGCCGGAGCGGCCGCTTGGAAGTCCTGGAAGTCGGGGTGCGTGAAGTTCGGCGGCACCGGGCGGATGGCGCGCTCAAACTGGTCGCAGCGGAGGTGCTCGGGGCCGCAGGCGCCCGGCTCCAGGGCGAATGTGTTCTCGATTGTCTCGATGTAGAAGTGGATGTCGAAGTGGGGAACGTCGTAGATCCCCGGCGGCATGTGGCCAACCGGATTCCAGTTCAGCAGAACCCATTTGAGCGGGATGTCGGGGCGACGGCTGGCGCCCGTCGGGAGTGGGATCACGCGCTCGTGGGTCGGCACACACTCGGGATCCGGCTCGATCATGCCATCCCCGTCGATGTCGAAGCACTGGTGCTCGTCGGATCGCTCCGGCGGCAGGCTGGCCAGAGCGGCAGCGGAAAAGATCACCCCGATCGCCTCTGGCACTCCCTCGGAATCGAAACGGGCGAAGCTGGTGACCGTCCCGTCGCCGAGCTTCGCTTCGGCGCCGAGCGTGGCATCATCGGCCCTCGTCCCCCCGGCCGGGCTACAGGCCTGGACTCCGAAGACAGCGACAACCGCGGAAACAAGGGCCACTTTAGCTGCACTGGGATGAGTCATCTCACTCACGCTCCGCTGGGCGACGGTGAACCGCGCAACGAGGTATGTGACGATAATCGGGACGTTAAGCGATACGTTAACAAGTTACAGTTCGCATCGCATGTTCGACTGCAACATCCGGGGAGGACTGACAGTCAGCTGAGCCGTTACCGGCGTGCGCTCCGCGCTCTGCTTCGCCATCTCCGCCTCACTCATCTCCGCTCGCGAGAACCTCGGTAAGCCAACCGCTGACAATGGACTGCAACTCTGAGTTTCGCTGCAGGAGCGGGGTTCCGTGGAGGTTGCCCTTGTAGATCAGGAGGCGGCTCCGATCGGAAGTGGAGGTCGAGAACAGCTCGAGCATGCCCTCTGTCACCTCATCCTCTTCACTCGTCGCTATGAGGACCGGTACATCTCGAATGGTCTCGAACGCCTCGCGCGCCCCTGGCCACAGCGAGCCCGACAGGAAAACAAGCGATCTGATCGAGTCGTGCTCCTGGGCGAGGAAGATTGCTTGGGAGGCCCCGCAGCTTGCGCCGACCACACCGACGTATTGACCATTCACTCCGTTCAGAGCGACCAGGTACTGATACGCCGTCTCCACATCTCCCGGAAACTTCGGGGCGATGGAGCGCATGTGATTCCGGAACTCCGGATACTCCGGGCTGGTACTGCCTCCGAATCCCCTGAAATCGAGTTCCAGCACATGGAGACCCCTTTCGGCCAAGTCGGTGGCCAAATCGCTGTATCCAGTATGGGAGTCACCGCGGTCGCACTGATGTAAGAGGATTACGGCAGGGCCTGGCTGGCCACCCTCGTAATATCGACCTTCCAGAACGAAGTCATCATCGGCAATAATGCCGACGGTGCGATATTGCTCGCTCACGGCGGCTGCAGGGGGCAGAGTCAATGCAAAAACGAGTCCG
>CAZJXR010000141.1:0-8309 GCA_964550085.1 uncultured Gemmatimonadota bacterium | reverse complement strand
GTTGTGAAGACGGTGCTCGCGATCGGCGTTCCGCTCGGCTTCGTGTCGTTGATCGTCGCCGTGCTGATCGGGGACTTGGGGGCGTCGCTCGCGGTGACCGGGAACGCCATGCGGCTGGCACGGCTTCAACCGCCGCTCCCGGATCGACCGCTGGCCGGCTCCGAGGTCACGGCGTAGAGAAACAGGTTCACCCCCATCCGGAACGCCTGCTCGCGCACCTCGGCGGCATCCTCGTGGACCGCCGCATCCTCCCAGCCGTCGCCGAGGTCGCTCTGGTACGAGTAAAAGACGCAGAGCCGCCCGTCGATAAAGATGCCAAGCCCCTCGGCCGGAAGGCCATCGTGCTCGTGAACCTTGGGCAGCCCCGCCGGAAAGTCGTAGAAGACGCTGTAAACCGGGTGGTCGAGGGGAACTTCGACCAGCTCGCGGTCGGGAAACAGGCGCTTGATCTCGCGGCGGAACGATGAGTCGAGTCCGTAGTTGTCATCTGCATGCAGGAACCCGCCCTCCCGAAGGTAACGACGCAGGATGTCGAGCTCCTCATCACTGAATCGAATGTTGCCGTGCCCGGTCAGGTACAGGTACGGGTAGTCCCGGAGATCGGGATCCGTGAGTCGAAGCTGCACCGGGCGGTTCGCCACCTGAAGCGCCGTTCGCTCCCGGATCGCCGCCAGCAGGTTCGGCAGTGCGGAGGGGTTGGCGTACCAATCGCCCCCACCGCCGTAGTGGAGCTGCGCGATGGTCGGCAGCGTGCGGTCGGTCCGTTCCGCGGCGGTCTGGGCTACGGCCTGCGGCACTCCGGCGACGGCGGTCACCGGCGCCGCCGATCCGGTCAGTATCGCCGTTGCCATGACCCGGGAACGCCAGCTTCGCATGGGGCCGAAGCTGGCGACGCGGGTCCTTGCGGGCAAGCCGTGTCGAGCGGCGCCAACCTCGGTCGCTCGCGCCGGGATTGTATCCCGGCTCGCACCACGACTCGGACAGGTTCCTAGGTCGGACGTCGTCGGTGCACGATCACCGGGTCGGCGGCCGGCATGTCGAGGAAGTAGGAGCGGCAGGCGCGGTCGATCATGTCGATGGCGACCGACGGCTCGGCGCTGATGTACTTCGCCGTGTCACACAGATGCTCTACGATATCGCGTGGGTGACAACCGCGTGGCTCGAGGTTGAGGCGCTCATAGTACTGTTTGTAGATGTAGGCGACCGCTTCCGGGTCGAAGGCGATGCCCCGCGACTCGCACATGCGGCGGAACATTTCCTCGTACTGATCGGGCTCCGGATCGTCGACCAGGATCTTGTAACGGATGCGGCGCAGGAACGCCTCCTCCACCAGCTCGTTGGGATTGAGGTTGGTGGCGAAGATCAGCATGCAGTCGAACGGAACAGGAAACTTGTGCCCGTTTCGAAGCGTGAGGAAGTCGATGTGTCGCTCGAGCGGAATCATCCATCGGTTCAGCAGGTCGCGGGGACGCGCCCGCTGGCGGCCGAAGTCGTCAATGATGAACACGCCGCCGTTCGCCTGCACCTGAGCCGGTGCACGGTATACCTGGCTGTGCGTGTCGTACTGGAGCTCCAGCTGTTCGAGCGTGAGCTCGCCGCCGACCATTACGACGGGTCGCGCCACATGAGCGTAGCGTTGGTCGTACTCCACCGAATCGCGCAGGAACTGGTGACTGACACCGCTGTCAGCGGCTGCCCTCTGCGCCGGGGTAGCCACGTCGCGGTGATGGACTGGATCGTACAACAGCACGACCTGGCCCTCGACCTCCACCGCATAGGGGAGAAAAATGTCTCCTCCGAGCATGCGGGCGATCGCTTCGGCAAGCGTGGTCTTTCCGTTACCGGCCGGACCGTACAGGAACAGCGAGCGACCCGAGTTGATCGCGGGTCCGAGCTGGTCGAGAAAATCCTGGCTGAGCACCAGGTGGCCGAAGCCGTCCCGGATGCGCTCGCGCGTCACCTGCACTTTGCGGATCGTCTGGCGCAAAACCCACTGGCGATAGTGTTCGAGGGGTACCGGTGCCGGCCCGACGTACTGGCTTCCCGACATCGCCTCCCGGGCGCGGTCACGGCCCTCGGTGGTGAGATCGAAGATGTAGCCGGCCCGACTGTGTCCCTGCGTGCCCTGAACCTCGAGAAGGCGCCGCCTCTGCAAAAACAGGAGGTGCTCGTCGATGATGGCGAACGGCAACCGGATCACCGATCGCAGCTGGTCGCCACTCCGGGCCCCCTGCACGTACAGCGTCTTGAGGATTAATTCATCGAGCAGCCCGTGCGACAGGCCCGTGGACTCCAGACTGTCGGGGACCGGAGGTGCGATGAGGCCGTCGGTCAACGGGGGATGCGGAGCGCTCCGTCGGGTGGGGCTCACGCCGACCGACCGGGCGGACCCGGTACCGGGAGCGCTGGCCGCCGGTCCCCTGGTTTGCTGTTGCCGACTCGCGATGTTCTGGTCCATATCCGCCTTCCTAACTCTTCGTGGCCCCGGCCCGTGGCGCGGGTCTCAGGGCTGTGGGGTGGGTTCGCGGATCTCGGCCGGATCGATGCGCAGGCTGTCGCCCGGTCGGGTCTCAGTGGCCTCGACAGTCGACGGCGGCAATTCCAAGACGGAGTGAGAGTCCCGGTGCCACGCCGTCCGCTTGCCGGGCGCCAGGCCGGGATACGTCGCCACCACGCTGCCCTCCCTGCTCAAGAACACGACATCGAGGGACTGCCGCATCCCGTACATGTGCACCGCTCGACACGGGACGAGGAGCAGCCCCTGCCCCTGTTGCAGAGCCGGACTTCCGAGCAGTCCCCGCAACCGTGACCACCATCCATCTGCGACCCGTACAGCCGTTCCGAGCTGGGTACCGCGGGTCACGTTGAGCACCCGCACGTGCCGGCTCATTGCATGCCGGCGAACGTCGACATGATGTGGAGCACCGCCGGCCCCAGGATCACCACGAACATGGCTGGGAAGATGAACAGAACGAGCGGGAACACGAGCTTGATTGTCGTCTTCGCTGCCATCTCCTCCGCGCGCTGGCGCCGCTTGACGCGCAGTGTATCAGAGTGGACGCGGAGTGCCTGGGCGATCGAGGTTCCGAACCGGTCCGTCTGAATCAGCATCGCGGTGAGCGAGCGCAGGTCCGGCAGGTCCGTGCGCTCGCCCAGGTTTCGGAGTGCTTCATCGCGTGGGGTGCCGGCTCGAATCTCGAAATTCACGATCGCCAGCTCCTCGCTCATCACCGGGCTGACGTGGTCGATCTCCTCTGACACCCGCACCAGGGCTTGGTTCAGACCCAGCCCGGCTTCCACGCAGATGACGAGCAGGTCAAGAGTGTCGGCGAGCGAGTTCTGGAGCTCCTTCTTTCGACGCCGCAGCCGGCGACCGACGTAGAGGCGGGGGAGAAACCAACCGAGTCCCCCTACGAAGGCTGCTGCGAGTAGGGATTGCCTGAAGCCCGCATCCAATAGCGGCATCGCCACAAACGTTCCGATGCCGATCGTGAGGAGCAGGAAGGCGCGCATGCCGAAGTAGATTCCCACTGCGCTTGGGCGGCGGTAGCCGGCGGCGATCAGGAAGCGCCGGATGTTGCTGGCGTCCACTTTGGCGCCGGCGACGCGCTCGCCGAACGCCTGCATGAGGGCGGCGAGCTTTTCGCGCTTTGCCTGCCGGCGCCTCCGCTGTGCCACGTCGCTGCCGCTGCCCCTCATCTGTAGCTCGGCCAGACGTCGCGACAGGGCCCGCGGACGCGCGGGTACCAGGCTGACGACGCCGAACGTCAACAGGGCGACGGACACTCCGGACAGAAAGATGATTGCAGCGGTCATCTAGACCTCGATCTCGATGATCTTCTTGATGAGGAGAAAGCCGGTGATCTGCATGAGGACCGCCGCACCGAGCAGAAACTTGCCGATCGGATGTTCCACCAGAATCTTGATGTAGCCCGGGTTGAGAAGGAACACGAGCCCGGCAATGATGATCGGAAGCGCCGCCAGCAGATAGCCGGTCATCCGCCCCTGCGCCGTATGTACTCGCACCTGGCGCTGGATCATGAACCGCTCTCGGATCGTGTACGAGAGCTTGTCCAGGATCTCAGCCAGATTTCCGCCGACGTCCCTCTGCACCAGGATGGCGGTGACGAAGATCCGCACATCGACCAGCGAAATGCGGTCGGCCAGGGCCATGAGGGAATCCTCGAGCGGGAGGCCGAACTTCTGCTCCTCGAATACCTGCTTGAACTCGGTCGAGATCGGGTCGGGCGACTCCTCGGCCACAATCTTGAGGCCGGTCGAGAAGGCATGACCGGCGCGGATCGAGCGGCCGAGCAGGTCGATCGACTCCGGGAAGTGCTCTTCGAACGCCGCCACCCGCTTTGCACGCCGCCGGCGCACGTGCAGATAGGGCAGGGAAGCGCCGAAGGCCGCGGCGCCCACCGGCACGATCCAGCCGCGGGCGACAAGCAAGGCGACCACACCGAAGGTGGAGGCGAGACCGAGGCTTAAGAGCAGGAAGGTGCCCATCGTCCACGACATGTCCGCCTGGCTGAGCAGGTGCTCCACGTCGCGGGCTTGGGGCAATTTGGCCAGGATCGGCTCAACCCACGCGGGAGCCTTGCCCTTGCCTTCTCGAATGAGGCTTCCCGACGTGGTTCCAATAGGGTCGGGGCGTTCGATCCCCTTGAGCTGTCGGGTCGCCTGTCGCTGACGGCGGAAGCCTCGTGCCCACTCCCACAGAAGGATGAGGGAGACGAATCCGAGGCCTGCAGTCAGCAGGATGAGAAGCAGTCCCCCCTGGTCCTGAGCCATCACTCCGCCCATCTAGTCGGACTCCTTGAAGCCGTCGATTTCGGAGAACACGGACATCGAAAGGTGGATCCCATGGCGCATGAGGCGGTCGGCGAACTTCGGTCGAATGCCGGTCGCCCGAAACCGTCCGATCACCGTGCCGTCCTCGGCGATCCCCTCCCGCTCGAACAGGAAGATGTCCTGCATGGTGATGATATCGCCCTCCATCCCCGTGATCTCGTTGATCGACAGGATCTTGCGCTGTCCGTCGACCAGGCGGCCGACCTGGATGATCACGTTGATGGCGCTCGCGATCTGCTGACGCATCCCCTTCTCGGCCAGATTGAGTCCGGCCATCTGAATCATCGTCTCGAGGCGAGCGAGCGCATCGCGCGGGTTGTTGGCGTGCAGGGTGGTGAGCGACCCGTCGTGACCCGTATTCATAGCTTGCAGCATGTCGACCGCTTCGGCCCCACGGACCTCACCTACGATGATCCGGTCGGGCCGCATGCGCAGCGCGTTGATGAGAAGCATGCGCTGCGGTACCTCACCCGCGCCCTCGATGTTGGCTGGCCTGGTTTCCAGTCGCACCACATGCGGCTGGCGCAGCTGCAACTCGGCCGAGTCCTCGATGGTGACCACCCGCTCGTTATGAGGGATCGACTCCGATAGCACGTTGAGCAGCGTCGTCTTACCGGCGCCCGTGCCCCCGGAGATCAGCACGTTGAGGCGCGACTTCACGATTCCCTGCAGCAGCTCGAGCATCGGGCGAGCCATGGCTGCGTTGCGCAACAGATCTTCGCCCGACAACACGTCCTTCTTGAATTTTCGGATCGACATGTGCGCGCCGTCGATGGCGAGCGGCGGGATGATGACGTTGACGCGCGAGCCATCCGCCAGTCGGGCATCGACCATGGGCGAGGAGTCGTCGATCCGGCGGCCCACGGCGGAGACGATCCGGTCGATCACCTGCATCAGGTGCCGTTCGTCCTTGAAGCGCACATCGGTCGGCTCGAGCTTGCCGAACCGCTCCACGTACACCTCGTCGTACGTGTTGACCAGAATATCGGCGACGTCGGCGTCCTTGAGCAGCGGCTCCAGAGGACCGAGTCCGAAGATCTCGTCCAGGATCTGCTCCACCAGGTCCTCGCGCTCGTCCAGATTGAGCGGCGCGGCTTCCCTGGTGAGGAGATCGTGGACGATCTTGCGAATCTCACCCACCACGTGCCCTTTATCGAGCGTGTCGAGATTGGCAAGGTTGAGCCTGTCCAACAGTTGACGATGAATACGGACTTTGAGGTCCTGCATCATCGATGTGTTGCGGCCGTCGTCGGATCCTCCCATGTCGGTCGGACGTGCGGCTGCGGTTTGGCGCTCCCACGCCAGCGTCCCATCTCCGCTCCGGCGTTGGGAGCTGTGAATCGGTTCCTGAAAGCTGGTCATCGGCGATTACGCTCGGTCCGGGGCCAGATTGGGTTTTCGCACGCTTTTGCCGCGGCGTCGCTTCTTGTCTTTCTTCTTCCTCTTCTTCCGCATCAAGCCGAACAGGCCGGACGACTTTTCCGGTTTCGAATCCAGCCCCGCCACGCTCGCGCACAGGGCCCGTAGCTCGCGGGAGTACACCGACTTGTCCTTGAGGACGATGGGCTCACCCGAAGTGATCGATTCCATCACTGCCTCGTACTCGTTCGGGAGCTTCCAGAACACCTCGAGACCCAGAATCCGCTTCACTTCATCGAGCGAGATTACCGAGTTCGGCTGATAGCGGTTCACTACGATCCGCAACCACTCCTTGCCTCGTCCGGTGCCGATGCGTTCGAGAAGCGGAAGGCAGCGGCTGATATTGCGCAGCGAGGGAAGGTCGAGAACGCTGATCAGGAACAGATTGTCAGCCTGCTCGAGTGCTGCCAGAGTCGTGGGTGTGAAGGAGCGCTGGATATCGAGCACGATGTACTCGTAGTGATCCTTCAAGAATTGAAGAATCTGCCGAATCTGGCCGCCCGTTACCACTTCGGCCTTGGTCGGGTGGAAGGGCGCCGCCAGCAGATCCACCCCGGATTCGTGGTGCTCGATGTAGGAGGCCAGCAACCCGGCGTCGACGCGGTGGAAGTTCCGAACCAGATCGACAAAACTGAACCGTGGTTCCACACCGAGCAGGAGCGCCGTCTCGCCGAGCTCCATGTCGAAGTCGATAATGAGTGTCTTGTTTCGGGTGACCCGGTGTAGCTCGACCGCCATGTTCACGCTCACCGTGGTGGAGCCGGCTCCTCCCTTGGGGCCGAAGACGGCGTACACGGCGCCCGGGTTGTGCCGCTGTTCATCGACCTTGCGTCCGAATTTGCGGGCGATTCGGTCGATGGCCGCGGTCAGCGCTTCGGCGGTGACCGGCTTCGGCAGATACTCCGAGATGCCGGCCTGCATGGCGTTGAGTAGCAGATCCGGCGACAGTACCGGCCCGGCGCCGATCAGTCGGCGCTCGGGCGCCGAGTCGACCAGAAACTGAGCGAACTTCAGTCCGATCTGCGCATCGTCGCCCAGGTCGAGGAAGATCAGCTCCGGGTCCAGCTGTCTCAGCTGCTCGAGATGCTGGTCGTTGATCTCGCGGAATGGAATCGCCAGCTCGAGGCCGACGACGATACCGGTCTCCGCGTTCGTCAGGCACTGCTTGAGTGCCTGACGAAACTCCTGATCGGTCGAGATCAACGCGCTGGCAATTGTCCTGGAATCCATCAACGCCCCTTCCCTCCCCGCGTCCGTTGTTTGTGCCCGTACCGGCTTGCCCGTCGCACGGGCCAGCTGAATCAGCTCGAGACGTGCTCGTCGTTCTTCGATGGCGGGACGGCCGCGTCCATCTGCTCCACGTCCTTCTCCGCCTGTTCTTCCAGCAGGTTGCGCATGTCCTTCGACCAATCCCATCCGTCTGGCTCGCCCGTGGGTACCGGCTGTTCTCTTTCCTCGGGCTGTACGAGCACCGGCGTGACCAGGACGAGCAGCTCGGAGCGGCTCTCCCGAATGTCCTTGGAGCGGAACAGCTCGCCGATGATCGGGATGTCACCGAGTACTGGTACCTTGCTCACATTCTGGACGAGCGAATTGTCGATAAGACCTGCGATCGCAAACGTTTGTCCGTCACGCAACTCCACCTCGGTCTCGGCCTTGCGAGTAAGCAGGGTGGGGATGCGGAAGCCGGACACCTCGAGGCCGCTCGAGAAATCGAGCGCCGAAACCTCGGGCGCCACGTGCAAGCGGATTGTGCGGCTGTTCATGATCTCGGGCGTGAAATTCAGCCGGATGCCGAACTCCTTGAACACGATGGTGACCGCGTTGTTGGTCGCGGATCCTTGCAGCACCGGGTACGGGAACTCGCCGCCAGCGAGGAACGAGGCCTCTTCGCCGTCGACCGCCAGCAGGTTCGGCTCGGCCAGGCTCTTCAGCACCCCCTTCTGCTTGAGGGCGTTAATGAACACCCCGAGCTGAGCGTCCGGACTGAACAGGTACAGGTTCATCGCGTCGGAGAAGGTCTGATCCGGCCCGAT
>CAZJXR010000140.1:0-8453 GCA_964550085.1 uncultured Gemmatimonadota bacterium | reverse complement strand
CCGTGGCACGCCTGGGTCCCCGTGGCAGGTGGGCGCTCGCGACGCTGGTCCTCGCCTTCGTCGGGCTCGGAGCGGGCGTGGCCTGGGGCACCTGGTCGCACATCTGCGAGGAGTGCCCGTCTATCGCCCAGATCTACGCCTTCGAGCCCAAGGAGGCGACCCGCGTGTACGCGCGCGACGGAGGCCTGCTCACCGAGTTCGCCATCGAGCGGCGCACCGCGATCCCGTTCTCCGCTCTGCCGCCGCACGTGCCCGATGCCTTCATCGCCGTCGAGGATCGACGCTTCTGGCACCATCGCGGCGTGGACCCGTTGCGGACGTTTCGCGCCACCGTGGACTACATGATGAAGGGCCCCAACGTCCCCGGTGGGAGCACGATCACCCAGCAGCTGGCGGGCAACATGTTCGCTGCCACCGTGGATCGGCGCGAGATCTCGGTGCGGCGCAAGCTGCGCGAGATGCGCGTGGCCCTGGCCCTCGAACGGGCCTACACGAAGCAGGAGATCCTGGAGGCGTATCTCAACCAGATCAACTTCGGCCACGGAGCGTACGGCATCCACAGCGCGGCCAACCGCTTCTTCGGCAAGGATGCGCGGGAGCTCAACCTGCCCGAGGCGGCGCTGCTCGCCGCGCTCCCCAACGCGCCGGCCTACTACTCGCCGATCCGGCACCCCGAGCGCGCCCTCGTGCGACGCAATCTCATCCTGCGGCTGATGGCCGAGCAGGACCTGGTGAGCGAGGAAGACGCCCGCGCCGCGATGGCGTATCCGCTCGACGTCCGGCACGAGTCCGGCGAGACGGGCGTCGCCCCCTACTTCGTGGAGTGGGTGCGGCAGCTCCTGATGGAGCGGTACGGGATGGACATTTACGAGGCCGGGCTGCGCGTGTACACGACGCTCGACCCGGCGATGCAGGAGGTCGCGGATTCGACGCTGCGAACGCAGCTCCAGTGGGCCGAGGAGCAGCCGGGATTCCGCGCCCCGACCTACGCCGAGACGCGAGAGTGGCCCGAGGAAGAGCTGAGCGGGCCGGAGATGCCCTACCTGCAGGGCATGTTCGTGGCGCTCGATCCGAGGACCGGCGACGTCCTGGCGCTGATCGGAGGGCGGGATTTCGAGGACTCCGAGTTCAACCGGGCGGTACAGGCGCGGCGGCAGCCGGGGTCGGTGTTCAAGCCGTTCGTGTACACGGCGGCGATCGCGGGCGGGATTCCGGCCTCAGAGATCATGTACGACACGCCGCTGGAGCTACTCCAGCCGGACAGCACCATCTGGGCGCCGCGCAACTTCACCCGCGACTTCCGGGGTCCGGTGACGCTGCGCGAGGCGCTGTACCGGTCGATCAACGTGGTGGCCGTGCGTGTCGGCCTCCGGGTGGGCATCGAGAGCGTCGCGCAGTTCGCGCGACGGCTCGGCCTCACCACCCCGATTCCGCTTTATCCGCCGGTCGCGATCGGCGCGGCCGACGTCATTCCGATCGAGATGGCGGCGGCGTACACCACCTTCGCCAACCTCGGCGTTCGGGTGACGCCGCGCCCGATCCTGCGCGTCGAGGACGTCGAGGGCCGACTGTTGTGGGAGAGTCGGGTGCAGAGCGAGGAGGTGCTCGACAAGCCGACCTCGTGGATCCTGCTCTCGATGCTGCGCGACGTGGTGGAGCGCGGCACCGGAATCGCCGTTCGCACGGTCGGCGTCCCGCCCGAAGTCCCGGTGGCGGGGAAGACCGGCACCACCAACGACGCGACCGACGCGTGGTTCGTCGGCTTCACTCCCGAGCTGCTGACCGCCACATGGATCGGTTTCGATCGTCCCGCCAAGCTGCACATCAACGCGCAGGGCGGGCGCGACGCGGCACCCGTCAACGCGCAGGTGCTCAAGTGGTACTACGAGGACCATCCCGCACCGCGGCCCTGGCCGCAGCCGGATGGGGTGGTCGAGGCGGTCATCGATCGCTCCACCGGGCTGCTGGCGACGCCCTGGTGCCCGCGAGACTCGGTGTACACGGAGTACTACCTGCCGGGCACCGAGCCGTTCGAGAGCTGCGACGCGCACGGCGGGTGGAACGCGCTCTATCCCGCCGACAGCCTGGCCACCGACTCCCTGCCCCCGGTCAGCGACGACTTCGAGTTCTAAAACATCTCCGTCCCGGCGCGGCTGACCCGGGCGTGAATGAGCGGCCGCAGACTCGACGGCGGCCGTTCGGCAATGACGAACGCCGCCCGCACCCGCTCGCCGGCCCGGCGGGCGTGAGTCTCCGAGGCAGCATGGATGTGCGCCAGCTCCTCGCCTTCGCCCACCGGGTCTCCGGGCCGCCGCAACACGATCAAACCGACCGCCGGATCGACCGCGTCCCCGAGACGTCGCCGTCCGGCGCCCAGCTCGAGCGCGACCACCCCGAGCTCCTTCGCGTCCACCCGTATCAGATGCCCGACCCTGTCCGACCGCACCGTGTGTCGCTCCGAGGCCGTGGGGAGGCGGTCGAGATCGTGGACCGCGTGCGCGTCGCCGCCGTGCCGCGCGATCATGCCCGCGAAGCGTTCCGTCGCTCCGCCGCCGTCGAGCAGCCTCTCGAGTCGCGCCCGCGCTTGCCGGCGGTCCGTTTCGCTCCCGCTCGACAGCAGCAGCTCGACGCCGAGGGCAAGGGTCAGCTCTCGCACGTCGGCGGGGCCGCCGCCGCGCAGCACCTCGACCGCCTCCCGCACCTCGAGCGCGTTCCCGACCGCAGCCCCGAGCGGAGCCTCCATGTCGGTGATGAGGGCCGTGGTCGGCAGACCCTCTTCTTCGGCCAGCTCTACCATCGTCTCGGCGAGCTGGCGGGCGTGCTCCAACTCGACCATGAACGCGCCGCGACCGCACTTCACATCCAGCACCAGCGCCTCGATCCCCTCGGCCACCTTCTTCGACACGATACTGCCGGCGATGAGGGGGATGGAGGGAACCGTGCCGGTCACATCGCGGAGGGCGTAGAGCCGCCCGTCCAAGGGGGCGACGTCGGTCGTCTGGGCGATGATGGAGACGCCGTGCTCGTCGACGATGGAGCGGAACTCCTCGACCGACAGCTCGGTGCGGAAGCCGGGGATCGACTCGAGCTTGTCGATCGTCCCCCCGGTGTGGCCGAGGCCGCGTCCGGCCATCATCGGCACGCGGAGGCCGGCTTCGGCGAGAAGCGGCGCGAGGGCGAGCGAGATCTTGTCGCCGACGCCGCCGGTAGAGTGCTTGTCGACGGCGGGCGGCCCGGGACCGGGATCGAGTCGCGCGCCGGACTCGACGATCGCGCGCGTCATGACGGCGAGCTCGCGGCGGGACATGCCGCGCCACACGACCGCCATCAGGAAGGCGGACATCTGGTAGTCGGGCACCTCGCCGCGCAGGAAGGCGGCGAGGAGCCATCGCAGCTCGTCGTCGGTGAGCTCGCCGCCGTCCCGCTTGCAGCCGATCAGCTCACTGGCGAGCACGGCGAACCAGCCGGTCAGGCGATCGGAGGGTCGGGCTCCGTGTCCCGATCTGCGCCGGAGCCCGGAATCGGCGGTTCAGACTTTGAGGCGCTTGCGTCCCTTCTCGACCTTCTCGGCGATCCGCTCACCGGAGCGCTCGGCGAGCTCGCGCGCGTCGCCGGCCAGCCTTCGCGTCTCGTCCGCCGCCGCGTGGATCTTCTCTCCCGCCGCCTGAATCCTCTCGCCCGCCACCTCGCTCCATTCCTCCGCTCGCCGGCGAATCTTGCGCCGCGTTTTCCTGCCGCTTTGCGGCGCCAACAGGAGTGCGGTCACCGCTCCGAGCAGGGTGCCGAACGTCAATCCGATTACGAAACCGAGTATCCCGCGATCTTCGTCGCCCATTGCCCTTCTCCCAGACTGAACAAATCCCTCGACACCGGTGGACTCAACGCGGTAGCGTAACGCGCGAGGCGAAGCCTGTCCACGGCCGGCAGGCGAGCACTGGGCGGGCATCGTTGCGCGACGCGCTCCATGGCGGCGGGCGTCGTGTTCAAGCGCCTCGGGCGTGACTCCGGCCGGTTGCGGGGGGTCGTCTTGAAGGCGCCCTGCGGGTCGTCTAGCTTGGCGCCGATGCGGCCGGAACGCGATCGAGAAGGAGCTGGAGATACCGTGAGTGCAGTCGCTGGAAGGACGCGGGAGGAAGAGCGCGGTCCGGCGATGGCAGTCGACTACGGACGGGCGCGCCTGGGGATCGCCGTGTCGGATCCGTCTCGCACGGTGGCCTTTCCGCACTCGGCGCTCGAGGCGAGCCCGAAGCCGACCGAGCCGCCGGCGGCGTTGTTGGCTCTGGTCGCCTCGGTGGCGCCGGCCGAGATCGTGGTCGGGATACCGCTCCGGCTGGATGGCACCCCCGGCGAGATGGCGAACGAAGCGCGCGAGTTCGGGCGCGCGCTCGGCGAAGCCACCGGCGTCAGCATCATCGAATGGGACGAGAGGTTGAGCACGGTGCGGGCGGAACGGACGATCCGCGAGACCGGGCGCTCGGGCGGCAGGCGCGGGCAGCGTCGTCGGCCGCAGGGCGGTCAACCGAGCGCCCGGGGCGGCGCGCGAGGGGGCGGCGCGCGCGGCGGGCGGGCGGACGCTGAGAAGGGGCGGGCAGACATGGTGGCGGCAGCGCACTTCCTCCAGAGCTTCCTCGAGTCGGAGGGCGCGTGAGCCGTCCCACTTCTCTCGGTCGTCGGCCTGGCCGACGGCTCCAAGTTGCGCCGGCTTGTAGTGCGCGTTTCCGTCCCGCGTGCTGTCTTGCGGCGCGCTTCGCGGCCGCGCGTCGCAAGTCGCGCGCTCTCGTCGCGGTGGTCGTCTTCGCCGCCTGCGCCGATCCCGGGACGGGATCGGTCGAGGTGCGTGTCCCCAGGGGTGCGGGCTCGGTGCTGATCGGCGAGGAGCTGCGGAGCGCCGGCCTGATCGAGCACCCGCGGGTGTTCGGCCTCTACGTTCGTCTGCGCGGAGTCGACCAGAAGCTCCAGGCCGGTCACTACCGCTTCCCCGTTTCCGCTACCTGGCGCGAGCTGGTCGACATGATGGTGCGCGGCGAGGTGGTGACGCACCCGGTCACCGTGCCCGAAGGCTTCACGCTGCGCGAGATCGCGCCCCGCCTGGCGGCGATCACCGGCGTCTCCTCCGACTCCATTCTCCGCCTGGCGCGTGACACTCTCATCGCCGCGGCGCTCGGCGTGCCCGGACCGACCCTCGAAGGCTACCTGTTCCCGGAGACGTATCGGTTCGCCGAGGGGGTGGACCCGCTCGACGCCCTCAGCGCCATGGTCGATCGGTATCAGGCGTTCTGGGGACCCGTCGAGCGGGCGACCGCGGATTCGATGGGGCTGAGCGAGCGCGAGGTAGTCACCCTGGCCAGCATCGTCGAGGAGGAAGCTCGTCACCCCGAGGAGAGGGCGACGATCGCCGGCGTGTATCTGAACCGGCTCGAGATCGGCATGCTGCTCCAGGCGGATCCGACCGTGCAGTTCGCGCTCGACTCGCCGCGCGCGCGGCTACTGTACCGGGACATCGAGCGCGTCCGCGACGATCCGTACAACACGTACACGAACGCGGGACTCCCGCCGGGCCCGATCGCGTCACCGGGCGAGGGGGCGCTACGCGCGGTGCTCGAGCCCGCCGACGTCCCCTACCTCTTCTTCGTCGCGCGCCCGGATGGCTCGCACGAGTTCACCCGCACGGCCCGCGAGCACATCAACGCCAAGAACCGGATTCGCGCGGGCTCGTTTCGGGAGGACTCCTGATTACCGAGCACTCCTTTCCATCGTGATGCTCCGAGGACGCATGATTGCGCGGGGTCTCCAGGTTTCGCGTGGACTTCTCGTTTCGCGTGGACTCCTCGTTTCACGTGGCCTTCTCGTTTCGCGAGCACCTTGATTTCGGTAGACAGCTGAGCGGCGGCGCCGAGGGACCCGGATGAGCGAGTCCAAACTTCGCGCTCGGCTTCGTCTCATGGTCATCACGAGGCCCGATCCACGCGGTGGGCCTCTGGTCGATGTGGTGGCGCGCTGCGTCGAAGCGGGCGCGACCGCGGTGCAGCTCCGAGACAAGGCAGCATCGACCCGGGGCCTGTACGAATCCGCCTGCGCGCTCGCCGACGTGGTGCGCGGCCGGGGCGCCCTGCTTCTGGTCAACGACCGCTTCGACGTGGCTCTCGCCGCCGGCGCCGACGGCGTGCACCTCGGGCCGGACGACGTACCGGTCGACGCGGCGCGCGCTATCCTGCCGCCCGACTTCGTGCTCGGCTACTCGACCGACGATCCGGCCGCTGCGAAGAGGGCGGTGGCCGCGGGAGCGAGCTACCTCGGGGTGGGCGCGCTGTTCGGCACGATCAGCAAGCCGGGGCTCGAAGACGAGGCGATCGGGATCCGCGGGCTTCGCGCGGTTGTGCAGTCGGTCGATGTGCCGTGCGTCGGGATCGGGGGCATCACGCCCGACAACGCGGAGCCGGTGGCGGCGACCGGCGCCGGGGTCGCCGTTCTGGGGGCCGTAATGGACGCCGAACGGCCGGAGGAGGTGGTGCGGGAGCTGAAGCGGGCGATCGACCGTGCGCGAGGGGTGAGCTGAGTGCCCACATTGCTCGAGACCCCTCAACTGCACGGGTGCCTGGTTCGGGTGAAGAAAACCAGCTCGGAACCGGGTCACGACGAAGAAGGTTTCCGGACAGGACTGCGTATATTCTGTCGCAATCGACCTCATTCACTCATCCCGTGCGAGGAAAACCCATGCGTAACCGACTCATCTTTTTCGGCGCGGCGCTGTTGGTGGCCGTGCCGTTGATCACTCACCGCTGTCTGGTGGCGCAGGACTACGAGCTACGAGACCGGCTGATCGTAATAGAGACGAGCCTTTGGCAGGGCTGGGCCAGCAACGATACGGTGCCGTTCAAGGAGCACCTGCTGCCGGAGCATATCAGCGTCGGATCCTGGGGCATGGACCAGGGCAAGGAGGTGGTGATCGCGAGCATCGCCGCGAGCGACTGCGCTGTGAATGAGTACTCTTTCCAGAACTGGAAGATCAAGAGAGTGGACGACAATACGGTCATACTCGTTTACACGGCGGAGCAGGACGTGGTATGCAGCGGAAGAAAGCTCCCAGAAGCGTTGATCGTCACTTCCACCTACACGCTCAAAGACGGAAGGTGGTTAACGGCCTCGTATCACGAGACCCCGATCGACTCCGAGTATCGTGGAGGACGCGGGGCGGTCGGACCCCGACCGCACGCGAAATCCGGCGCCGTGCTGTGATCCCGGGTCACCGTACCATCAGTGCGTCGCCTCCTGGAGCCGGCGGTGCTGGCGATCGCGACGCGTCCGTCCTCGGAGCCACCTTGGTCAACGACGCCAGCAATGGAAGTAGTTCGCGGGCTAAGCTGATGAACGACGAGGTCGCGACCGCGGCGGTCCGAAGCAGTCAACTGAGCTTGGATCAGTATGACTCGAACTTGAATTTCTGACCGCCCACCGAGATCTCCGCCATCAGGCCACCCTTGGTACGGGTGAATACGACGACCCCCTCGCGGTAGGCCGGTTTGTTGGTCGCACCCGCATCGACCGCTACGGCCGAGAAGCCGGAGGAGAACTCGAGCTTGCCGCTCGTGAAGCGCTCCACGTCGGCTTCGGTCTGGAAAAAGATGATCTCGGAGAATGATTGTCCACCCGCCTGCAGGCCCACGCTCAGCTCCGTGATCTCCGACTTTCCGATTGCTCGTCCCTTCTGGATCAGCTCGCCGCTCCCGTGCGCCCCGCCAACCACGAACGCTCCCTTGCCGACGCTCGGGAACACGGCGTAGCCGGCGGATTGCTCGACGAAACTCTTGATCCGCGGGTCTGCCTCGACGAAGTCGGAGAGGGTCGCCGAAACCTTCTCCGTCGGCTCGCGAGGCCCCGCGTCCTGGGCCGATGCCGTCTCCACCACGCCCGGAACGAGAGACCACAGCGTCGCGAGCACCGCCCAGCGTGCAATCCGAGCCATTGCTGCCTCCTTTTGCCAAGTCCTCGGTGAGTTTTTAACACTGTATCGACTTCATCGAACTGCGAACAGAGATCTATCAGAGCTAATCAGATCAAGATGCTGCGCCCGGTGACTGATGGACGAAGCCCCACCGCGTCGATCGACGGGCGGGGCTTCGGTTGTCGAGGCCGGCAGTGACCTACTCTCCCACGGCAGAAGCCGCAGTACCATCGGCGCAGAGGGGCTTGACTGCTGGGTTCGGGATGGGACCAGGTATGACCCCCTCGCTAACATCACCGGCCATCGTTCCGTGCGACGTACCGGCACCGGCTCGCTCGCCGGGACGGGCGCCGCAATAAAACAACGGGAATGAGAGAGAGTCGCGGGTGAATGAGGACGTTGTCGAAGGGTGGATCAAGCCGCACGGCCGATTAGTACGGCTCGGCTGAGACGTTTGCACGCCTTACACCTGCCGCCTATCAACGCAGTCGTCTCCTGCGGGCCTTCAGGC
>CAZJXR010000139.1:0-8585 GCA_964550085.1 uncultured Gemmatimonadota bacterium | reverse complement strand
GTGCACGTGATCGACGTACTGCCGACCATCCTCGAGGTCACTGGCATACCGGCCCCGGAGTACGTGGACGGTATCAAGCAGGCGCCGATCGAGGGGACCAGCTTCGCCTACACCTTCGATGCGAACGGCACCAACGCGCCGGAGCGCCACACGACTCAGTACTTCGAGATGATGGGCCAGTGGGCGCTGTACGATAACGGCTGGCTGCTGAGCACCAAAGTCAATCGTGTGCCCTGGGATGCGTTCAGTCCGGCCAACCCGGATCCGCTGAACAACCAGGTGTTCCAGCTCTACGACCTCAGCAAGGACTTCAATCAAGCCGAGGACATCGCCGCCCAGAACCCGAAGAAGGTGGCGGAGCTGCGCGGGAAGTTCCTCGAGGAGGCCAAGAAGTACCAGGTCCTGCCAATGGACGCCTCGGTGGCGGCACGGATCGTAGCCCCGCGTCCGAACATCACGGCCGGCCGCACGGAGTTCGTCTATACCCGGCCGATGGTGGGACTCCCGCAGGGCGACTCGCCCCTGCTGCTCAACACGTCCTATACCATCACCGCCGAGATCGACGTGCCACAGGGCGGCGCCGAGGGCATCATCCTGACCTCGGGCGGGCGATTCACCGGGTACGGCTTCTACCTGCTCGAGGGCAAGCCCGTGTTTCTGTGGAACCTGCTGGACCTCGAGCGCATCAAGTGGGAAGGGCAGACCGCGCTGACGCCGGGCAAGCACACGATCGAATTCGACTTCACGTACGACGGCCTCGGCGCGGGGACGCTCGCCTACAACGACTTCAGCGGCGTGGGCAAGGGCGGCACGGGGACGCTGAAGGTGGACGGCCAGGTGGTCGACACCAAGAGGATGGAGAAGACGGTCCCCATGATCCTACAGTGGGATGAGAGCTTCGACATCGGCTGGGACACGCTGACCGGCGTCAACGACGCGGACTACACGCCACCGTTCCCGCTGACCGCCAACCTCGAGAAGCTGACGATCAAGATGAACCGGCCACAACTTTCGGCCGAGGACATCAAGAAACTGGAAGCGACGATGAAAAGAGCGAGTGACTGATCCTCCGTGCCTTGCCGGCGAAACCGCCCGCCGCCGCCCAGGCGGCGGGCACCGACAGGCCGGACCCACACTCGACCGAGCATCAAGACGACGTAAGGCCGCGTTGTAACCAACGACGCGGCCTTCGTTGTCCTATGCGCCCGACAGGATTCGAACCTGTGACCTTCGGCTCCGGAGGCCGACGCTCTATCCAGGCTGAGCTACGGGCGCACGTGCAAACGCGAGACCTGAGGGGCCCGAGCCGCCTCAGGGGCTTCGAAGCTAGGCGGCGATCGCCGACAGGGAAAGCTCCTGCGGTGCACCCGCGGCCGCTCGAGTGGCGAGGCCGCGAGCCTGAGCGATCCCACGAAACGTGGTAAAACGAACCGGCGGAATCTGTAACGCTCAGTCGGCCGCCCGGAGCTCCTCTAGCTTCGCCCGCGCCTCCCGCGCCGGCCGATACTCCGGATCGGCGTCGGCCCACACGTCGAGCACCGCCTCCAGCTCGGCGATCGCCGCCTCGCGCCGTCCCATGTCCTCGTACACCAGCGCCAGTTCGTAGCGCGTTTCGGGGCTGGAGGGGATCACGCTCAGGATCTCGCTGAGGGTGGCCTCGGCCGCCTCCAGCTCGCCGACGGCCCGCTGACACCGCCCGAGGGCAACGGCGCCGAAACGGGCGGCCGGGCTGAGGGTCAGCGCCTCCTGATAGTAGGAAATGGCCGCCCCGCAGTCGCCCTCGATCTCGGCAATCCGGCCTTCCGCATGCGCCACCAGAACATCGAAGATCTGAAAACCGAGCGCTTCGATGGCAGCCCTGAGTCGCTCCAGCTCATGCCTCGCGTTCCCGACGTCCTCCGCCCACAGATAGTTGTTCACGTAGGTCGAGGCGAGCAGGCCGTCGAAGGGAGGCGCGAGGGTCTCGTCGAGGGCATCGAGTTCCCGAAGCGAAAGCGCCTGCTGCCCCCACAGCGGACCCATGTCCAGCAGGTTCGCACCCATGATGTTGAGCGCGTGGTTGAGGGGGTCGCGAAAGCGGGCGGACAGCTCGCGCCGCTTGTAGTACGTATCGCGGATCCCGTCGAACTGTCCTCTCCTCAGGGCGACCGCGTCGTCGAATTCGATCACGGACAGGCTGTCCTGGGGGCTGCGGCTCGCCGCCAGGGCGCGATCGCGGTACTCGGCCGCCAGCTCGAAATCCCCCTGATCGAGCGCATGGCGGGCCAGGGAGCCGAGCACCGCCGGCTCTTCCGGCTCCGCCAGCAGGGCGCGCTCGTAGGCAGCCTTCGCCTGCCCGTGGTCTCCCATCTGTCGGAACAGCGCCCCCAGGGCGGTATGAGAGCGATAGTCTTCCGGAAACCGGTCGGCGTAGCGCTGAAAGTACTCGAGAGCCTGGTCGTGCTTCTGATTGTCGAGGTAGAGGCCGCCGATCGTGCGCAGGAGGTCGTACTGCGTGGGGTCGAGAGTCAGGATCGCCTCGTATTCTGCGATCGCCGCCGTCCGATCGCCCCGCACGTTGTGGTACTGGGCCAGAAGCTGATGACCCTGAATGTCCTGCGGATAGATCTCGACGAAGTAGTTGGCCGTGCTGAAGGCCCGCTCCGGCTCGAACTGGAACAGCCAGTGGTCCAAATATCGTAGAGTCAGCTGAACCCGCTCCGGCAAGCGGTAGGAGTGCTCCAGCGCCGCCTGCAGCGCTTCCTTCGCCGGCTCCGACTCGTTGTTGGTGAGGTGCAGGAAGGCCAGGTTGGCCTGGGCGGCGGCGAAGGTCGGATCCAGCTCGACGGCGGCGGTCAGCTTTTCGAGCGCCGTCGCCCGGTCGTTGATGGCCAGGGCGCGGGACGCCCCCGAGGCCACTTCGAACGCCTCCGCCGAGCTCGTCAGCATCTCGGCCACCGGCAGGTCGGGAGCCTCGTCGATCCTGTACG
The DNA here is from genome assembly GCA_964550085.1 of uncultured Gemmatimonadota bacterium. Taxonomy (GTDB): domain Bacteria; phylum Gemmatimonadota; class Gemmatimonadetes; order Palauibacterales; family Palauibacteraceae; genus JBFILW01. Next base: position 5,616 of record CAZJXR010000139.1, on the reverse strand, counting down.
CGGGCAGTCCGAGGTCGCTCTTGAGCTGAGCGGATATCTGATCGGCGAGCTCGAACACGTCCGGATCGGCGAGTCGCCGCCGCGCCACCCGGCGGCCACGCTCCGCATCGTAGAGCTCCATCTCGACCGCGTAGCCGCCGCTGTCCTGGACCACCGCCCCGGCCAGGAAGTAGTCCATGTGCCGGTCCATCGACACCTCGCGCTTCAGCGTCACCGGAACGCCCGTGCCGTCGGGGAAGCCGGCCTCGGCCAGGCGCTCCACCACGCCCTCCGCCCAGCCGGGGATGGCGGTCAGAAACATGTCCTGGGAGAGGTCGTTGGCGAGGGCGATCGGGATGCCGTACTCGAGCCAGTCGAGACGCGGATCGCCCGATTCGTTGTCGAAGGCGAACAGGATGAGCTTGCGGCGGAACTCGTTCCGGGGCACCGTGCGCTCGATCTCGTTTCCTTCCGGGTCCTCAATCACCACGGTGGTGGTGGCGGCTCCCAGTATCTTCCCGGAAAAACCGATGTAGAGAACCACCGCGGCGACCACCAGGTTGAGCGAAATGCCGATCGCCTCCAGCCGCGTCCACCGGTCCCGGCCCGGCGCCCCGTGTCGCCACGCCAGCATCACGACCGTCGGCACCAGGAGCAGCAGCAGGAGGACGAAGAAGTTGATGATGTGCGGCGACAGGACGTACTGCTCCACCGCCCAATCGAGAAATTCGATGAAGCCCCAGCAGCCGATCAGGTAGAGCCCGACGAACTGCGGTACGCGGCGGCGCAACAGTTCAGACATCACGCTATATCTCGTCTGGAGCGGTCATCCGTCGTAGTATCCGTGCCGGCAAACCGGGGGCGGGCGCCGGAAGTCCGGCTCGAGCGCCCGCCGGGCAACCACCAAGAATAACACGACCGCCCCGCCGGGATGAGACGTCCATCGCGACGACGCACCCCCGGAGCGGTGGTCTGTTAGTAACAACTCACCCGGCAAAATGATGATGCACGAACTCATCCAGACGTGGGACGGAGAATCGGTCGTCATCCGCTACGACGCGCCGTCCGGCGCCTGGTTCGTCATCGCCCGCCACAGTTCGGTCCTCGGGCCACCTACCGGCGGGTGCCGGATGAAGGTATACCCGGAGCCCGCAGAGGGGCTGCGCGATGCGCTGCGGCTCGCCGAGGGGATGACGTACAAGTGGGCGGCGGTGAACTTTCCGTTCGGGGGCGGGAAGTCGGTAATCGCCGTCCCGGCGATCCCCGCCGGAGCAGAGCGTACTGCGCTGCTCCGCAGCTTCGGCCGCCTGATCGACTCTCTCCACGGCACCTTCCGCACCGGGGTGGACCTCGGAACGACACCGCAGGATATGGCCGTCCTGGCGGAGGTGAGCCCGTACATCATGGGGCAGGACCACCGCGGACGGAGCATCGACCCCGGACCGTTCACCGCTCTCGGCGTGTTCGCGGCCATCGACGTGACCTGGCGGCACGTGTCCGGCGCCGAGACCCTCGCCGGCTGCCAGGTGCTAATCCAGGGCGTCGGCGACGTGGGGGAGCCGCTGGCGCGCCTGCTCGCCGGGGCCGGCACCGATCTTCTGCTGTCCGACATCGATGAGGCGAGAGCCCGGCGCGTGGCCGCCGAGCTCGGCGCCCGTTTGGTGGATCCGGCGGAGGTGGTGGGCACGCCGTGCGATGTGTTCGCGCCCTGCGCGCTCGGGGCGGTGCTCGACCCCGAATCGATCGCCACCCTCGCCTGTCGCGCGGTGGCCGGCTCGGCCAACAACCAGCTCGAGACGGCCGAGGACGCCGAGCGGCTGCACGCGCGGGGTATCCTGTACGCGCCGGATTACATCGCCAATGCGGGCGGAGCGATCGCGTTCGGGATGATGCACCTGGGCACGGAGGATGAGGACGAGATCCGTGACCGGGTGCGAGGAATCGGGACCGCTCTGTCGACGATCCTCGAACAGGCGGCCGCGCACGGCGAGTCTCCCGTGCACGCCGCCCGACGCGTGGCGGCCCGGGCGCTCGACCAGGCGGGCGACGCGCGACGCGGGTAGGTCGCATCGTCACGTGGAACGCGCGTAACGTCTTACCGTGGCGGGTCGTCGGCAGTCGGCTCCGAGAAGCGGCCGCCCATGGCGCTCAGCAGCTCGATGCGCCGTTCCAGTGGCGGATGCGTCCGCAACACGGCCGACCGACCTCCCCCGGCTCGGGGGTCGACGAGGAACAGATGTGCCGTGGCGGGATGCGTCGGCAGAACCGTCTCCGCGTCGCGGATCTTGATCAGCGCGCGCATGAGGGCGCCCGGGTTGCGGGTGAGCAGGACGGCATCGGCATCCGCCGCCAGTTCCCGCTTTCGCGAGAGGGCGGCGCGGATCGCCACCCCGGCGAGCGGCGCGATGAACATGGCGTACACGGGTAGCGACAGGACGGCGAGCACGAGCATCCCGCGGACCGGATCGGCTCTCATCTCCTGGGTCACTAAGTCGATCCACCAGGGTAAGCTGGCGATTGTGCCGAACACCAGCGGAAGCCCGATCCAGAGGAGACAGCCGGCGCCGACCAGCCAGTGCAAGCGGAACAAGAACCGGAATGCGCGGGCGACCAGCCACACCGGGAGCCACAGCGTCGCGACCAGCGCGGCCACCACCGTCTTTAGCCGCGTGTCCTGATTCCCGATCTGCACGATCTCCTGCGCCAGCACTCCCTCGAGCTCTCGCCGGTCGAGCAACTCGAGCAGGGCGCGGGTAACGACCAACGACGCGGCGTCCGGACGGAGTCCGGTCGAGTACGCGTTCGCGGCCGCGGAATCGATCCGGCAGACGGCCGGCACGGGCAGGCCGGCTCCGATGCACAGGTTCTCGACGAGCCGCCACAACTCGGGCTGTTCATCGCGCGTCACCGGCGCGGCTCCCGTGATCCGAAGGACGAGCCTCGCGGCGTAGCGAAACTCGAGCATGCCCACCGCCACCAGGATGAGGACGGCGACGAACCCGGAGATGGCGAGGGTGCGAAGCGGGCTGGTCGACGGCAGATCCGCACTCGTCGTGAAGAGCAGGAAAAGGGCGATGATCTCGGTGAGGTAGTGCGCCAGAAAGAGGGCGGCCGGCAGCAGGACGATGGCGAACAGGACCAGGAGCAACAGCGTGTCGCGGCGGTTGGCGTCCGAGCGCCGCCACGCCAGAACGGGCTGCGGGTGGGACATGGATTCGGTCGTCAGTCGTCCGGCGCCGGGCGGTCGCCGAGCCGGACGGCCACCGCGGCGGCCGCCTCCTCCTCCGCCTCGAAGAACTCCTGCGGCCGAAACCGAAACATCCGGGCCACCAGCAGCGCCGGGAAGCGGCCGATCCGCGTGTTGTAGTCGAGCACGTTTCCGTTGTAGAAGTGCCGAGCGTAGCCGATCTTCTCCTCGATGTCGGACAGCTCGAGCTGTAACGCTGTGAAGCTCTCGGCAGCTCGGAGCTCCGGCACTGCCTCGGCGACGGCGTAGACGTGCGTGATGGCGCCGGTCAACTCGCGGTTGGCCGCCGTGGCGTCGGTGACGGTTCGCGCGGAGTGGAGCGCGCCGCGCGCGCGGGTGACCTCCACCAGTACGCCCCGCTCATGGCCCGCATAGCCCCTGACGATCTCGACCAGGTTGGGGACGAGATCCGCCCGCCGCTGGAGCTGGACATCGACTCCGGACCACGCCTCCCGAACGCGCTCGCGCGAGCGGACGAGACGGTTGTACGTGATGGCGACGGCCGAGATGAAGAGAACCGCGGCGACCGACGCGACGACGTACGCGCTCACCGGTCGACCGCTATGCCATCTGAACTGCCGCCGACTGATTGGGGGATCAGAACCCGAAGCGGAGCCCCACGTCGAGGAACCAGCTGTTCGACTTCACATCGCTCAGCACGCCGGCACCGGCCGTCGACTCGAACACGTCGGACAGTCCGAACATGTAGCCCGCGTCGATCGCCAGGATCAGAAGGTCGACGCCGGCCCCGACCCGTCCCCACCACTGGGTGTTCTTCACGTCGTCCTTCGTGAGGCCGAGGTTGGTGGAGCCGACGTTGGTCGTGAACCCGATGTCGGCGCCGCCGAAGATCCGGAACGCCGCGGCGCGGGCGGCGAGGATCCGGTAGCCGACCGTCACCGGTACCCGAATCGAGCCGATGTAGAACTGGTCGCTCCCCGCCACCCCCAGGTCGAGGTTGCCGCCGGAATAGGCCCAGAACACCCCGCCATCCAGATACAGGCGGCGGCCGAATCGTGCCTTGCCCCCGAGCGAGATACCCGCACCGATCGAGGACTCGACCTGGTCGCCCGAGTAGCTGGTGAGCAGCAGGCCGAGCTGCGGGATGATCTCGACCGTCTGGGCGGATGCCGATGGGGCGAGCAGGAAGAGCGGGACGAAGGCGAACAAGAGGCGCTTCATGGCGATTCTCCCTCCGATGGCCGGGCGCTGCCGGGAACCGCACCAATAAAGCCACGATCCGCGGACACCGCTACCCCCCGGGGAGGTTCTGGCCCGGGATGGCGACTTCGTAGATGTATGCCGTAGTGCGGCGGCCGCTGTCGAGCTCCACCGACACGACGACCCGGCGGTAGTCGGGGCCCTCGAACGTGTCGAGGCGAGCCCAGTGTTTGGGCAGGTCGGTCGCCTCGAGCATGCGCACGGGGACCCGGTCGCCTCCCGGGTCGCAGACGATCCCCGGGTAGCCGTGCGTCTGTCCCCAGCCCGCGGGGCTCAGCCGTCCACGGACCCATCCCCGATGCCAGGTGCCGTGGACCGGTGCAATGACGGCGTGATTCGCTTCGCCGGGCGCGAGTGAGCCGTACACGGCCAGGCGGCAAAGGGGGGCGTCGCTCATGCGCCGCGAAGGAATCGAACCTTCAACCTACGGATTAAGAGTCCGTTGCTCTGCCAATTGAGCTAGCGGCGCGCATCTCGTTTGCCTTGCTTGCCGCGCCTTGTTGAACGGGCCGCGACCTCGGCGAGCGAGCTACTGCCCCTCTCCCCTCCACTTCTCGATATCGTCGCACCACACACGGTAGAAGATCGAGCTCTTGATCGTCAGCCGCTTGGGCAGGTTCGTGAGCGGCTCCCGGTTCTCGTCCAGGATCCGCACGTTGTCCTTGTATCGAACGACCGTGTACTTCTTCTCATCGCACTCCACCCGCAGCCGTTCGACCGGCGGCACCTGCCGGGTGGCGTAGTAGGTGAGCCGCATGGTGCGATCCGCCTTCAGCCGCTCGACCACCTCCTGCTCCTCCAGATCGCGGACGATCGTCTCCGGGTCCAGCTTCTCGTACGCCTCTGCCGTCACCTCGAGCTCGTGGTACTCGTGCTTCGCGCCATCGGACTTGGCGCGAAACAGCACCACCTGCCGATCCTCGTTCCAGTGGGCCGTGACTTCCGCACCGGGGAAGTGACTGCCGAGCCAGGCCTGAACTACCTGCAGCGATTCCTTCGGCGGTTCCATTCAAGCTCCGGACTCGATGAGTATGTCACCGGCGCGCACGACGCCCCGGTCCCATCCGCGCACGAAAGCGCAGATCCCATCCGCAGACGACGCCGCAGACGGAAAGGGCCCGGCGCGCGTCGGGCCCTTTGCAGTGGAGCCGAGGGGAGTCGAACCCCTG
>CAZJXR010000138.1:5546-8600 GCA_964550085.1 uncultured Gemmatimonadota bacterium | reverse complement strand
TGTTGACGATCCTCTGTCTGCCCTCTCGCCCCCAGCGAGGATCAACTGTCGGGTCTTCCGTGTTCGTCGCGAAGGTGTGCAGGACGTTGCGCGGGCCGACTCTGTCCAGCACGTCCTGAGGATAATTCGGGTGCCACGGGTCCTCCATGGCGTCAAGGTGGTAGAGATAGCCGAAGTATTCGTCGAATCCGTGGACCGTGGGCAGGAACTCGTTCCTGTCTCCAAGGTGGTTCTTTCCGAATTGCCCGGTGGCATAGCCCAGCTCCTTCAGAGCGGCCGCGATGGTGGGGGCCTGGGCCGGCATGCCGACGGTTGCTCCGGCCTGGCCGACGGTCGTCAACCCGGTACGGATCGGTAACTCACCGGTGATGAAGTTGGCTCGCCCGGCGGTGCAACTCGCCTCCGCATAGTAGTCCGTAAACAGGGCGCCCTCGCGGGCGAGTTGGTCGATGTTGGGAGTTCGCCCGGCCATCAGGCCACGGTGGTACGCGCCGATATTCCACATGCCGATGTCATCTCCCATGATGACAACGATATTGGGCTTCGACTGGGCGAGGGCAAAGCTCGGGGCGACTGCCACCAGGAGTGTGAGGAGTATTGTCGCAGAGAACGGCTTGTTGTTCATTCTCCCTCCGATGTTGTTTCCATCTCCGCATGGAGCCGGGTCGCCGGAAGGCCGACCAAGCCGGCGCAGATTGGCGACGCACGCACGAAGGTGCGTCTGAACCGACGGATGGGCAACCGGGCCGAAAAGGCTGAGGATAGCTTGAACCGACCTCGTCGTGGATTGGTGCGCCGCTTCACCCCTCTCACGGTGAGCGTCGCGCTTGCGTGTGCGCCGGCCGATCAACGCACGGAGCCAGGACTGCCCACGCTGGACGAGATACGCGTCGTTATCGAAACGTACGACGCCGCTTGGAACCGGGGCGACAGCACGGTCGTGTCAGCGTTCCTCGCTCCCGATTACGTCTACTTCAGCTCGGCGGGTCGCGTCACCCCGCGCGACGAGACCCTGGCCTTCCTTACCTCGCCCGACTACGTGCTCGAGGCCGCGGAACGCACCGAGCTACAGTTAACGCATGTCGACGCCGCGGTCACCGTTGTCGGCAGCCGCTGGAGGGGACATGGTACCTGGCGGGGCGACCCGTTCCGTGACGACCAACGCTGCAGCCTGGTGCTCGCCCGGGCAACTGAAGGGTGGCGCATCCTGACGGAGCACTGCACCCAGGTCACACCGCCGTGAGCGGAACCCGATCAGACAGCGACGGGAGCGATGTTCTGGTTCACCCGGAACAGGTTCGTCGGGTCGTATTCCTGTTTGAGCTCCGCCAGCCGCGCGTGATTGGCGCCGTACGCCGCAGCCTCCCGACCTTCGCCCTCGCTCACGAAGTTCACGTACACACCGCCGGTGGCAAAGGGCGCGGTGGCGTCGAAGAAGTCGCGCGCCCACGCCACGCAGGCGTCGTCCTGTCCGGGGTCCGTCCAGCGCGTGTGGACGTTCATGATGTACTCCGCATCCCGGTGGGGGTACGCGGTGGCGTCGACCGGGATGCGGTTGGTGGCCCCCCCCATCTGGGCGATGAAGATCTCCGACTCCGGCGACGGCAGGTTGTGCACGTAGTCGATGAGCGTGTCGAACAGCCCGTCGGAGAGCTCGGTGAAGTTGTGTGACTTCCAGTAGTTCCGGGCCCCCGGTGTGAGCAGCGGGTCAAATGCCTGCTGGAAGCCGGCGTACGGATTGAGCTGGATGACGTCGGCCACCGGGTCGCCCCATTCGCGCAGCGGCGCCAGCAGCCGCTCGCCCTCCTCCGGGTCGCCGGCGTGCACCGTCGCGAACACCAGCATCAGGCGGCCGTGAAAGTCCTCAGGCAGGAACGGGAGCGGCGGGGCGTGGCGCATCACCACCCACACGCTCAGCTCGTCGGGCAGCGTGGCGGCGAACTCGCGGTAGAAAGGAAACGCGTCGCGCGCCACCTCGAAGGGGTGGATCACGAGCCCCGACAGGACCTCAGGGCCGATATCGTGCAGCCGATACTTGAACGAGGTGACAATCCCCAGATTGCCGCCACCGCCGCGAATCCCCCAGAACAGCTCCGGGTTCTCTCTTCCGCTGGCGCGCAGCAGATCACCCGCCGCGGTCACCACCTCCGTTTCGAGCAGGTTGTCGACGGTCAGCGCGTGCTTCCGACTCAGCCACCCGAACCCGCCGCCGAGGGTCAGGCCGGCGACGCCTGTGGTCGAATTGATGCCGAGAGGCGTCGCGAGCCCGAACTTTTGCGTCGCCGCGTCGACGTCGGCGAGGGTGGCCCCCGGGCCGACGGTCGCCACCCGCGCGTCCGCGTCGACCTCGACCCCGTTCAGCAGCGACAGGTCGATCATCAGGCCGTCGTCGACCACGGCCTTGCCGGCGATGTTGTGCCCCGCGCCGCGCACCGCGATCAGCAGGCCGTGCTCGCGGGCGAGCCGCACACACGCCACCACGTCGTCGGTCCCGGAGCAACGGGCAATAACGGCCGGTCGCCGATCGATCATCCCGTTCCAGATCGCTCGCACCTCGTCATAGTCGGAATCGTCGGGAAAGACGAGCTGCCCGCCGAAGCCGGCACGGAATGTCTCGACAGTCGGCTCGGAGAGCGTGACGGTTCCACCTTCCAGAGATGCGACGGTTACCGATGGCATGGATTCCTCCTATCGTGGGTTGCGGCGTGCGCGGCGGTCGTCAAGTGGTTCACCAAGAGGCTGATGCGGGAAGGACGTGTCAAGTCAGACATCTGTGGCCTCCCGCCGAGCGTACCGACCTCGTGGCCCGCGCTTGTCGTAATTCCTCGGCCCGCGCAACATTACGCGCATTCCGTTGGCTCGGTAAGCGAGCTCTGCCAGGAGGGAGACGCGTGGTGACCTGTTCCCACCGCACCAATTCATGAGGCGCTCGGTGCTGGCGTCGTCGGCGGCGACACGCACGGTATTCGCTGGGCCCCGGCGGCGGCGGCCGCCAGGGGTCGCACTGTGGCCGGTTCTGGGAGCAACCGTGGTCTTCCTGTCGGCACCAACCGT
>CAZJXR010000138.1:0-5536 GCA_964550085.1 uncultured Gemmatimonadota bacterium | reverse complement strand
GGAAACCGGCCGCTGCCAGGTACCGCCCGGGATCGCGTCCGCTCGCCCGGATCCGGCCGGTACGGCCACCGAGGTCGGGGTCGCCCTGTGGGTGAACGACCTGCGCGAGATCGATGACGCCCGGCAATCGTACGACGGCGACCTCGTGCTCATGCTCTCGTGGATCGATCCGCGCCTCGCGGCCGAGTCGCTGGCCGGCTGCCAGGTGCCGCTGAGCGCCATCTGGAGTCCGCGCCCAGTGTTTCGTAACGAGCGCGCGGTGGGCCAGAGCTTCCCGGAGGTGGCCGTTATTCGGCCCGACGGTCGAGTGGACTACGTGCAACGATACAACGGGGAGTTCACCTCGCCACTGGCGCTCGAGGACTTCCCCTTCGATCGGCAGACGCTGGAGGCATCCGTGGTCATGAGGGGCAACGCGCCGGATGACTTGTCGTTCACCATCCATGACAGGACGGGGGTGGCGGAAGGGCTGTCGATCGCCGACTGGGACACCGGCAGCGTGACGGCCGATTTTCGGCCGCTCTCCATCGCGGGCGGAGTGCAGGAGCTGGCGCAGGTGAACTTCCTACTCCCGGTCGTTCGCAACCGGGCCTACTACATCCAGAAAATCTTTCTGCCCCTGTTCCTCATCGTGGTGATGTCGTGGGCGGTGTTCTGGATCGATCCGGACATCATGCCGGCCCAGGTCGGGATCTCCACCTCGGCCGTGCTCACCCTGATCGCGTTCCTGTTCAGCCTCGGGCAGCTGCTGCCCCGCCTCTCCTACCTGACGCGGGCCGATCGCTTCGTGATGGGCGCCACCATCCTGGTGTTCCTTGCCTTCGGTGAGGCGCTGCTGGCGACCGGGCTGGCCTCGAGGAAACGTAAGGCGGCCGCGCTTCGGATCGACCGCGCCGCGCGCGTGATCGTGCCGATGCTGTTCGCCGGCGTCCTGTTGTACGCGTTCGTTCTTTGATCCGCGCGGGTGGCTCGAGGCCAGCGGCTCCGGTCGAGGGCCTCCAGCTAGGACCGGCTGATCAATTCCCCTTCGGCGGCGGCGGGAACTCCTGCATGATCTTGTCCACGGCCGAGTCGACCTTCTGACTGCGCTCCTGCGGAGACCCGCTCGTCTGGAGCGCCCCCGAGCCGCTGCCGTGCCACACGAGCTCCCGGGTCTTGGTGTCGAAGATCGCGATCACCAGGGTGCCGACCGGAGTTTCGACTTCCTCAGTGGTCGCCATGCCTGCCCCCCAGCCGCCCCCCCAGCGCCAGCCGGCGCCCGCCCAGCCAGTGGCGAAGGTCTCGTAAGAGACGTTCTCGCTCGTACTGACCTGGTAGCCGACCGCGAAGTCGGCGTCTGCTTGCGACTGACGATAGCCCTTGCCCTGAAGATTCGTGTTGATCGCCGCCTGGATCCGCTCATCCGTCAGCTGGTCCGGGTGAGGTCCGGTACCGGTCGCCTGCGCCGGAGGAAGCCAGCTGTAGGTGTGGAAGGCAGCAAAGTTGGTGGATGGGTTCCAGTCGGCGTTCGTGCTCAGCGAAGAGCAGCCTGCGAGGCCGATGAAGATGAGACTCAGGAGCGCGATCTTCGCTGGCTCCGGCGGCTGACGCATACAGCCTCCCTGTTCTTACCGGTTCGTCCTCCGATCGTCCGCGCCGCGAGCGGGATCAAGATAACGACCGGCGTACAGATAGCGAGCGGCCTGAGGAAAGCGCGAGCCGCTCGCCCGGTTCGGCGAGCTCGGCCGGGATGGCGAGCGGCCCGAAGCCATTGACTCCGGGCCGCCGCGCCGGGGGGGCGGAGAGATCTCGGCCGCTACAGAGAGATCTCGACCGCTAAAGGTCGATCTCCTCCGACACCACGTCCTGCTCGCGCTGCCGCTCGGCGGCGCGACGCAGATCGGCCAGCCGGCTGCGAGCCTCTGCCTCCAGCTCGGCGGTGGAGGCGAGAACCGGCTCCTGCTGCGCCGTGGGCAGCAGGGTGCGGAGCAACCGTACCCGCTCTTCGATGTCTTTTCCCGCTCGAATCAGCTCGATGCTGAGCCGCTCTTTCTCCACCTCCTGCGCAATCAGATCGTTAAGCAGCGCCTTCTCGCGCGCCTCCTCGGCCCGCAGTCGGCGCGCTTCCGCATCGAGCGCCGGGTTGATGCCGAGCAGGGGCTCAACCAGCGCATCGCCGGTTCGCAGCACGGTGCGCTCGGCGGCCAGGATCACACCCGGGGCGCGGATCCCGGTCGACCGGGTCACCACCCCGGATCCATCCTCCTTGGTCGTGCTCCGCGCCTGCCCACTCTCGGTCAGGATGAGGCTGGGGATGCGGACCTTCGCATCCCCGATCGCCGACTCCTCGCTGTCGGTCCTCTCCACGTACTCCGACATCAGCCCCCGTACTCGCCAATAGCCCAGGGACAGCTCATCGTCCATCCGGCGCCGCACATCGTGCCCGTCCCCGGTCGGCGTCTCCACGTGTCGAGTCGCCTCCGACTCCTCACTCGCCTCCAGGTCGATCCTCTCGACGAAATCGTGCCGGTACGCGCCGTCGTACGCGGTGACCGCGCCGAGGATGTCGCTCACAATGGTGCGCTTCACGGCAGCCCGGGCGTGCGGCAGGGCGTAGCGGGCGAGAAGCTCGTCGATCCGGTGCAGCGGGACGATTGAAGGCGGCTCTCCCGGGTAACCACACCCCACTCTCACGTCCACCAGGCTGACCACCGACAAATAGTCCTGACACAACTCCTTGAAGATGAAGTGCAGGACTCTCCCCTCGTTCGGGTTTCGAATCGACCGCTGGCGAGTGTCGGGCTCCCCCTCGCTGGCGATACGGGGCCCCAGTTCGATGCCGATCCGGCGGCTGGCCGACGCATCGCTCGCGTGGCTCGCGAGGGCGTTCAGCACCCGCTCCGCGAAGTCGAGTCGTGTGGCGTCGATGGCGGCGATCCGTTCCTCGGCTGGGACGGCGCCGATGCTCGCTTCATCGGCGGCGGAGGTCGGGGGCCACCGCACCTCTCCTTCCCCGATCGTTGCCGCCAGCAGTGCATCGAAACTCTGCCTCACGCCCGGCGCCGCCGACTCGAGGATGCACTCCTCGCCCTGGCCGATGTCCGACCGAACCGTCAGCGCCGCTTCCTCACCGGGCAGGAGCGAGAACGCCCGCACGACGCGACCGGCACCGAGACGAAACGGGAACGAGGTGAGACGGTAGTGCTCCTCCAGAAATATGCGGGGGAGGTTGTCCGTCGGTCCCGAGAACTCGTAAACGATCCGGCTGGCGGCGGGGTCTTCGCGCGCCGACAGACGGTCCCCGTTCCGGTAGCGATCGATGAACTCCTCGCTCGTCATCGCCTTGAACAGTTCCCGAAGCTCGGCCTTGCCGGCGTCCGTCGATGGTGGCTCGATGGCGCTGAACACCGTCTCGTCGAGCTCGCCCGTCTCCCGGACGCGAGCGAACGCAGTGCGCAGCACGCCGTGGTCATGCTCTTCGCCGAGCTCGGCGGCGCGCGGACGAGTGGACTCCACCCAGCGGGGAGAGCCGACCAGCCGCCCGGGCTCCAGGGTCGGTTCCTCGAACGGACTCTCGTCGACCACGTTGCGGACGACGCCGTCTTCGTTCGGCACCGGATCCCACACGGCGATCAGGCCTTCTGGCTCGACGACCTCGTACATGTTGCGACGGATCGCATCGCCGTCGAGCGCCCGGTCCCACAGGCGAACCTCGTCGATCCGGCCGCAGAACAGATTGTGAGTCCGCTGCTGCGAGGAGTGGCCGCCGAGGTACCACGGAAGCTGGTTGACGGTGAAAGCCGGCACCGGCGCCAGGCCGGCCGGCCGGCCGTTCACGTACAGGGTCGCCGTGCTGGTGCGCGACGTGTAGACGAGTGCCACATGGTGCCAGCGGTCGACAGCGAAGGTCTCTTCACCGCCTACCCCGACCCAACGGGCGTTCTGCTCACCCGGGTGCCACAGACAGCGGATGCGGCCACCCCGGTACTCGAGCACGAAAGGAAAATGAATGAGGAAGCGGTGGCCCCCGACGCGGCTCTCGGGCAGGAACCACACTTCGCAAGTGAACTCACCTTCGATCGAGTCGAGGTATTGACTCCCTGGAATCTCGACGTAGTCCTCCCACCCATCGAATGCGAGCGCGTAGTGCTTTACCTGCTTGCGTCGCAGTGAGCTCGACGCGATGAGCTCGCTCAACTCGATGCGGCGCGCCAGCGGCACGGCCACGGGGTCGGGCATTCGGCAGTCGACGTTCACCGGGTCCGGGCCCGCACCAATGTCTGGCCCCGAACCGAAGGCGATCAGCTGATCGGCACGCTCCACGATCAGCCCCGGGGTGACGTCATCCGAATCACGCGGTGGTTGCTCGATGGTAAACGACATGGCGGCACCTCCTCACTTGCTCGACCCACGGCTCGATGAACCTGCGCGGCCGGTCGCGGCGAACGGCCGGACTGCAATGCTACCACCAAAGAAAGTGGCAAATCGGTGGCGATGAAGCGCGAAGTTGTGTATCGGGAAGCTAGCGTTGATTCGAGGGAAGCTAGCGTTGATTCGAGGGAGACTAGCGTTGATTCGAGGGAGATTGGCTTTGTTTCGAGGGGAGAGTGACCCGTGGGCCCGGAGCCCGGAGCGCAGTGGCGATGGTGACGCCCGTGTGTTCACCGCCTGCTCGGTTCGGATCGCAAATGATGCTTCGTTGATAGCAATATAGGGAAGGTGTCGGCGTAACGGTAGATGCGGGGGCGGTTTGCCGGGAGTGACGCGGCTCCCATCTTCGCCGTCCTTCACCGCGGATCAGAGAGAGAGAGGGAGCCGTGGAGCAAAGCGATCAGCGCCGTATATCGGCCCGGGGAGTGGGTCTCGTGCTCGCCGCGGTGGGCCTCGTGGTGGCGGGACACATGTTCCGATATGTGCCGATCGACATCGACGCGTCCGTCGCCGAAGGCGTGTCCGGAACCGAAAACGTTCGCATCGATGGATACGTGTGGGATCGCTGGCGTCACCGCCTCTGCGTCCACAGCCGTGCGTTCCGACGCGACGCCGAAGCGAGCGAGGTCGGAACGCGCGAGTTTGACGTCACCGTTTTCTCGTGCTTCGAGACCCGCACCCCTGCGGAGGCGCGCCGGCTGCTCCGCCAGCAGCTCGAGCAGGACAACTTCCCATAGTGCCAGCTTCTGGGGGGAGCAGTCCGACTCCCGGAGCGGTGTTCGGCCGAGCGCCCTTCGCCGACGACAGGGCACGGTCGCCCGGAGCGCGTTGACCGCCAGCCCACCCCTTTTGGGAGCGCGGATCTATCCGACGAACCGTTCGCGCGACGACGTGGAGAATCCCGCCATTCTCAAGGGGAGCGGGATTCGCCCAAGCGCCCCTCGCGCGACGACGAGAAGACCCCCGCAGGCCGCAGGGCCCGCGATGGACGACAGCCCTCCCCTTCAGGGAGCGGGATCTCCCCGACGAACCGTTCGCACGACGGCGCGGAGAATCCCGCCATTCTCAAAGGGGAGCGGGATTCGCCCGAGCGCCCTTCGCGCGACGACGAGGAGACCCCGCAGCG
>CAZJXR010000137.1:0-8801 GCA_964550085.1 uncultured Gemmatimonadota bacterium | reverse complement strand
CATGAGGCGGGCAACGCCCCCCTGAGCCGGATAGGCGCGTAGCGACTCCGCTATGTAAGCGTACGCCGCCACATCCCGGTGCAGCGCCCAGCCCACCAACCGGGTCGAGACGGCCAGGTAGGCCAGATACAGCCTGCGGAGCAGCCGCGGCCCGGGCTTGCCGAAGTCGAGAGCCACCAGCTTGCCGCCCGGCCGCAGGCAGCGATAGATCTCGCCCAAGCAGACCCGAAGGTCGGCGAAGTTGCGCAGCCCGTAGCCGATCACCGCGCGATCGATGCTGCCGCTGGCGAACGGCAGGGTCGCCGCGTCGCACTCGACCCATCGCACCTGTTCGCCACCCGGTCGCGCCCGCCCGATCCTCATCATCTCGGCCGTGAGGTCGCCGGCGATCACCGCGCCCTCCGTACCGACGCGGTGCAGAGCACCCAGCGCGAGATCGCCCGTTCCCGCGGCCAGATCGAGCACGACATCGCCGGATCGAATCGCCGCCAGATCGAGCGCCCGACGCTTCCAGCGGCGGTGCAGTCCGAGCGACATGACGTCGTTCGTCACGTCATAGCGAACCGCGATCCGGGAGAAGAGGTCCCGCACGTACCGCATCTTGGCCTCCGGTGAGCGGAGCTGGGCCCGGACGTCGCGAGACACGCTCATCGATCGGCTGCCAACTCTGGAGCGCTCCACTGGCCTCGAGAATCTGCCTCACCAACTGCTGTCAACAATCGGCCGCCTGATTTCATCCAAAGGTCACGAGAACGGGACAAAATCGGGACCCCGTGCCCACAATGTCCACCTGGGAGGCCGCAATGTCGAGAATCCTGTCCCCGTGCGCTCGATGGGGTGAGGCGACGCGCCTCGTCCTCCTTGTCGCTCTCGCAACCGGCGCGGCCGGTTGCATCCGCCAACAGGTGACGCGGATCGACCCGAGCTCGGTGACCGACCTGTCCGGGCGCTGGAACGACACCGACTCGCGGCTGGTGGCCAACGCCCTGATCGAACAAAGCCTGCAGGCCTACTGGGTGGCCGAGTACACGGACGTGCACGCCGGCGAGCCGCCGACCGTCATCGTCGGCAGCTTCGCCAACCGCACGATGGAGCATATCCCGGTCAACACTTTCCTGTTGGATCTCGAGGACGCCTTCGTCAGCTCGGGCGCCGTGCGCGTCGTTGCCAGTGCCAGGGAGAGGGAAGAAGTGCGGGTGGAGCGGTCCGATCAACAGGATCACGCCCGTTCCGACACGCGCGTCGCGCTGGCCAGCGAGCTCGGTGCCGACTTCATGCTGCAGGGCGAGATCACCGCCATCGAAGACGAGGAAGCCCGCGAGCGGATCGTCTGGTACAAGGTAAGCGCCACGCTCATCGACTTGCAGACGAACGAGAAGAGGTGGCTCGGCCGATACGAGATCAAGAAGTACATCGAGCGCAACCCCTGGATTCTGTAAGGAGGGTGGACGATGCGGTACGGATTGAGCAGAGCTGGACTCGCCGCCCTCGCCGCCGTGACGGCGTGCGTGCCGGCGCAGATTCACCAGGAACCGGTCATCGCTCAGAACGACCGGGTCGAATCGGTCGACGCGACGGTCGCGGCGGCAGGGGCCACCGCGGGTCACCAGCGCTGGGAGGCGGCGCGCAGCCGCGACTCCATAGCCGACGCGGCGCTCGCCGGTTGCGCACCGCAAGAATGCGACGCAATCGCGCGCGGTGAGGTGATCCTCGCCATGGACCAGACGGAGGTGATGGCGGCGACCCGGACCACCTGGGCGGCGTGGAGCGTGAGACAGTCGATCGATGCCACTGTCATGGTACCCGCCACCCTCACCTATCCGCCGCGCGACGCGACAGGTGAGCTGGCCATGGTTCAGCTCCGTCGCGGGTCGGTGAGCCTGATCAGCTACCGCGAGCCACAGGGGCTTCGCGTGGTGAGCCAACCTGGAGACGCGACGCTGGAGGGACGAGCGGACGCGGTGGCCGACCTGCTGATGCGCCAGGGCGACGAGCTGGCGGCGGCCGGGGATCTCGACGGTGCGTTGGACCGGTACGACCGGGCGGACGTGCTGCGTCCGGCCGATCCGCTCATCTCCTACCGTATCGCGACCGTGCTGGACAAACAGCTCCGGCCGATCGAAGCGCTCGTTCAGTATCAGCTCTTCCTGCACCGGCTCGAGCTGGAGCGGATCGAGGCGAAGGGCGACGCGGCGGCAAAGCTGGCCGAGGCGATCGCGCTGGCGCAGCAACGGATCGTCATTCTGGAGCGACAGACACGGTAGAGATCATGCGCCTGCTGTCGATCGGGGCTCTACTGCTGCTCAGTGGCTGTACCGGCATTCTTCGCTCCCTCGATCTCGGAGGCGAGGGATCGGCGACGGCACGGCATGACGTTCGGTCGTTGTTGGAGGCCGGTGAGTTCGACCAGGCGCGGCAACTGGTAGCGGACGGCGAATCCGGAGCGTCGGGCGACGTGCTGCTCACCGCGCTCGACGCGGCGTTGGTGGCCCACTACGCCGGGCGGTACGACGAAAGTAACGTCGCCTTCGAGTCCGCCCACCGGCTGGCCGAGGCGCGCGAAACGAGAAGCATCAGTCGAGGTCTGCTCTCGCTGATCAGCACGGATCGCGTACTCCCCTACGTGCCCGATCGCACCGAGCGCCTGCTGCTGCATTACTACGCGGCCCTCAACTACCTGAGCCTCGATCAGCCGGGAGAGGCGGCCGTCGAAGCCAGACGGATGCTGTTCGCTCTCGACCGCCACGCCGACGAGCTACCACTGCGTGACCACCCCGACGTCGCGGCCCACCTGCACCGGGTGGCCGGTCTGGTGTTCGAAGCGGCCGGCGAGTCGAACGAAGCGGCCGTGGCGTATCGACGCGCGTCCGGGCGGCGGGCGCCGGCCGACACGGCTGCGGCCGACCCCGACCCGTTGTTTCCTGCCACCGCCCTGACCGGCGTTCCCATGGATTCGGGCGGAGAGGTCGTGGTGCTCATCGAGCGCGGCTTCGTCGCCCATCGCACACAGGTGGAGTTGGAGATGGCGCTCTGGTCGCACGAGCTGGAGGCGCTCGACTCCGGCCCTCCGGACGCTCGCGCAGACGCAGCCACATGTCTGGCCGGGCTGGTACTGAGGGCGTTCCGGTCGGGGTCACCAGGCGGGCGGCTCGCGGCTCCGGAAGAGGACATCGAGCGGTGCGTTCCACCCCCGCGTGAGGAGGAGCCGGTCGACCGAAGCGACGAACCGGCGGGTCGCCAGCCGATCGACGTGCCCCCGGGAGGCCGGGTCGTGACCGCCGTGCCGCGTCAGGGCACCGTACCGCCGGCGGGGCAGGTCGAGTCGCCACCGGAAAGGTACGGACCGGGGGCGGCGCCGGCGCGCGGGCCCAACGCGGATGCCGACGCGAACATCGATGCGCGTGCAACCGGCGGTCGCGGATCGGCGGCGCTGCCCCCGCCGGTCGAGAGTCACCTGGTGCGGATGGCGCTTCCGATGCTGCGGTCACCCCCACCCGCCTCGCCGTGGGTGACCCTGCTACATGGGAACGGTGAGACAGTCGAGGTGGTGGTCGATGTCGCGCTTTCCGAGTGCATCGATGACGAGTTCGAGGCCGACGCGGCCTTCGTGGTGGCGAAGACGATCATCCGCGCCGCCACCCGCTACGCGTTTTCCCGTGGCATCGAAGCAGGAGTCGGCGAGCTCGACTCCACGCTGGGCGAGGTAGTGGGCTTCTTGGCCGATGCGGCCGGTGGCGCAGTCGAAAGCGCAGACACCCGCTCCTGGCACTTGCTCCCCCACGCCCTCGGCGCAACCCGAGTTCTGCTTCCGCCGGGCACGCACTCGCTGGCGATCGCCGCCGCCGATGAAGCGGCCCGGTGTGATTTCGGTCCGGTGAGCGTGACCCCGGGCGAGCGCGTTCTCCTTTCATGCCGCTTGTGGCGCTGAAGCTCCGACCCCCGGGATAGTTGGCCGCGGTCGAACGCTGCATTAGCTTCTTGTGCTTCGCTCCGGCCGGGCTACGAACCCCGGTTCGGAGCACGGGTACGTCAGGCCGACAAGGCGAGCGCACGCAGCCCTCCCGACCGGATGACCAACATAGAGCGCGAAAGAGTCGGACCGCTGCCCATCTGGGGTTGGGCAGTCGTGTCCGCGGGCATCGTGTGGGGCCTGTACGTCCTCACCCTGGCGCCCTCCACGGCCTTTTGGGACACCTCGGAGTACATCGCCACCGCGTGGATCGTCGGCATCCCCCATCCGCCCGGCAACGCACTCTTCGTCATGTTCGGACGCGTGTGGGCGCTTTTGCTCGGCTGGACGGGCCTCGGGGTCGCGGTGCGGATCAATCTGTTGAGTGCCACCGCCTCCGCCGCCGCAGCTGGTTTCTGGTTCCTGGCTGTTGCCCGCATCTGGGCTCACTTCACCCGGGATCGTCGGCAGCTACTGGTGGCGGCGGCGGTCAGCGTCCTGGTCGCCGCGACCGCGTTCACGGTGTGGGCGCAATCGAACGTAAACGAGAAGGTGTACACGGTCTCGCTGTTCTTCGTCGCCATCGTCACCTACCTCACCATGGTGTGGGAGGACCATGCGGAGACCTCGGTGGGCGACCGGCTTCTCATCCTGATCGCCTTTCTGCTCGGACTGGGCGCCACAAACCACCAGATGTCGCTGCTGCCGCTGCCCGCGCTCGGCCTTTTCGTGCTCTGGCATCGATGGCGGACGCTTCTGCGGTGGAGAGTCATCGCGGTCGCCCTCGCCCTCGCCGTCGTCGGCTACTCGGTGCAGCTGCTGTTCGTCCCCATACGGTCGGCCCAGAACCCTGTCATCGACGAGGCGGATCCGCAGTGCGAGCACATAGTCGACGCAGTGATTCCATCCACGTACGAAGACGACAACGGCAACCCGAGGCTGGGATTACGCTGTGAGGCCCTGTCGCTGGCCGTCAATCGTGAACAGTACAAGAAGCCCCCGCTCTCACAGCGGCAGGCGCCGCTCCACGCACAGTTTCGGAACTACTTCCAATACTTCGACTGGCAGTGGGGTCGGGCGTGGCCATGGGGCAGGCCGCTTCGTCCCGGGCCGCGGCTGTGGCTCACGCTCGTGTTTCTGGCGCTCGGCGGGCTGGGGTTGCTGCAGCACTACCGTGGCGACCGCGACAGCTTCGTGTACTTCAGCGTTCTGCTGCTGACGACCAGTGTCGGGCTCGTCTACTACCTGAACTTCAAATACGGCTACTCACTCTATCCCGAAGTGATGCCACTCGACCGTCACGAGGTACGCGAGCGGGACTACTTCTACATCGTCAGCTTCAACGTGTGGGGGTTGTACGCCGGAATGGGTATCGCGGCGTTGTGGCAGCGGCTGAGGAAGGGTACTGAGGAGCGTCGCGGTGCGATGCTGAAGGCAACGCCGGTCCTCGCCATCGCTCTCCTCCCGCTGATCTTCAACTTCCGGCTCGCCGACCGCCGGGGTGACTACTCGGCCCGCGATTGGGCGTATAACATGCTCCAGTCGATCGAACCGTACGGCATTCTGTTCACCAACGGCGACAACGATACCTTCCCGCTCTGGTACCTTCAGGAGGTGGAGGGAATCCGACGCGACGTGACGGTGATCGTGCACTCGTATCTCGGCACCAAATGGTACCCGAAGCAACTACGCGACCTGACCCGTCCCTGTCCGGAGGGAGCCGATCCGCTCGCCGACCCCACGGTGATCGTGTGCCAGCGGCCCTTCGAGCGGGAGAAAGCGGTCCTGCCGTATCAGAAGATGGAACCGGCCCCGCCCGCTAGCACGATCCTGCCGATTTCCGACGAGCAGATCAACCAGCTTCCGATGCTGGCCATGGTCGAGGAGGACACGGCCGTAAGCTTCGGAATGGGTGTGGAAGGATTCCTTACCGCGCGTTCGTTCATCACCCACCCGGACATCCTGGTTCTCTACATCATCCGCAATTCGTTGGGCGATCGACCCGTATACTTCGCCGCCACGGCGCCGCCCGTGTACGGGACCTGGAACCTGCAGCCACACCTCATCAGACAGGGTCTGGCGCACAAGCTCGCCGTCGGCATGATCGAGTCCACGACGGACACGGTTCCGCTGCGCGAGGAGTTCGATGTCACCTGGATCGACCGCGCCCGCACCCAGGAGCTGCTGTGGAACGTGTACCAGGTCGACTATCTGCTCGGGTGGGATCTGTGGCCCGAGCCATCGACGCGCTCGAGCATTCCCACCCAGTACTACTTGTCGTACATGGCGCTGGGCGAGGCCGATCGGCTGCGTGGCGACATGACCGGCGCGGAAACCAACTACGAGCGGGCCGAACGACTCCTGAGCCTGAGCGAGGTCGACCTCCAGTAAGGTGGCGGCGGTGGCCTGCGGTTACTGTCGCGTGATCGTGGACTCGCTGGTCCCGTAGATCGAGACGTCACCCGGAATGCCGCCGCCGCTGAGGTTGGCGGTGAAGTCCGAGGCCGCCGATCGACCGAGGATCAGGCCGTGGGTGACGTCGAAGCGCACGTTCTGCACGAGCGCGCCGGACATGTCGACTTCCGGCTGCCCTTCGGCGTCCGCTGCCGGCTCGAACGCGAAGTCGGACTCGATGGACAGGTCGGCGATGGTGACCCCGCCCTCCTCGGACACGCCGGTGAGCGTGATGGTGCTGATGGTCACCATGTCGCCCTCGGCCGGAAGGCCCATCGCTCCCTCCGTGCGCGCCGTGTCGCTCCAGCTGTCGCCGACTGCCACGCGACCTGGCGGAAGCGGGAGGGAACCGAACTGCGACAGGCTCTGGGCGATGCCCGCACCGGCCTGTCCCAGCGTCTCGGGTGGCGTGAACTCGACGGCATCGCCGCTCGCAGTCAGGATCTGAATGAACTTTGCCCCCTCGAGCTCGCTGAGGTCCGGGGTCTGACCGCCGGCCGCCCCGCTGCTCAGCTCCACGTTCGGCTCACGCACGGTCAGCCCGTACACCAGGGTGTCCGCCCGTACCTCGGTAAGTTCCGCGTCGACCGTCATCGTGATCCGCACGGACTGCTCGCCGCCGAACTCCTCCGGAAGCTGGAAGCTCTGGGTTCCGTCGATGGCGTAAGTGTGGACGTCGCCCGGATCGCCTCCGAGTCGCAGCTCCACCTGCTGACCCGACGCGGCGGGAGCCGCTGTCAGAATGGCCAGCAGCCCGATCAGACCGGGCCGCGGCAGCGGGACTGTAATCCGATTCATATCGACCTCGACGCTGGTATGCTCGCTATCCATCACCCGCCGGCCGGATCGCCGAATCGGGAATAACCTCCCAACCTGCGGGTGGCGGTCGGGCGGGTCAAGCCGGGTAGTCGCGCCCCCAGTAACCGTCGACCCACCGGAGACGTTTAGGCTGCTGGCGGGCGCCAAGCAAACGGCGACCGCAACCCGAAGGGCGGAAGGATGTTACCGCGCGCCGGCCAGCACCCCGTCGACGGGGCTGGCGACCGGGATACCGTATGCCTCGATCCGCTCCTGGAGCGAGCGCACGGTGAGCTGGCGGCTGCGGAGCGCGATGATCGCATCGGCGGCGGCGGAAGCGGCCGACAGAGTCGTCGTGTATGGAACGCCCTGGGCAATCGCGGCCCGCCGGATCATGTAGTCATCGTACTGGGCGTACTTGCCGAGCGGCGTGTTGATCAAAAGCTGAACGTCACCCGATAGCAGAAGGTCGATGATGTTCGGTCGGCCTTCGTGCACCTTGAGCGCCAGCTGGCACGGGATGCCACGGGCCCGCAAATACCGACTCGTGCCCTCCGTCGCCCGGACGTCGAACCCGAGCTCGTGGAACCGTCGAACGATCGGGGTCACGTTGGCCTTGTCGCGGTCGTGCACGGTGACCACCACGGTGCCGCTCAGCGGAAGGCGCTCGCCGGCCGCCTCCTGCGCCTTGGCGAATGCGAGGCCAAAACTCTCCGACTGGCCCATGACCTCGCCGGTGGAACGCATCTCGGGGCCGAGCTGCGGATCAGCTCCCGGGAATTTGTTGAACGGGAGCACCGCTTCCTTGACCGCCACGTCGTGCAGGGTGGGCTCGCCAGTCGGCACTAGCTCGGCCAGCGACTTCCCGCCCAACACCCGAGCTGCCGCGCGAGCCAGCGGCACGCCGGTCGCCTTGCCGACGAATGGTACCGTCCGGGAGGCGCGGGGATTCACCTCGAGCACGTAGACCCGGCCGCCATGCACGGCATATTGCGCGTTGATGAGACCGCGGACGTCGAGAGCGCGTGCGAAGGCGCGCGTGTGCGCGCGCATCGCAGCGACATCCTCATCGCGAAGCAGGTAAGGGGGAAGGACGCAGGCAGAGTCGCCCGAGTGGATGCCCGCCTCCTCGATGTGCTGCATCACCCCTCCGATGAACACATTGTGTCCATCCGACACCGCGTCCACGTCCGCCTCGAAAGCATCCTCCAGAAACCGGTCGAGCAGCACGGGATGCCCTGGTGAGACGCGGATCGCCTCGCTGAAGTACTCGCGCAGCGACGTCGCATCGTAGACGATCTCCATCGCCCGGCCGCCCAGGACGTAGCTCGGCCTCACCAGAACCGGATACGAGATGCGCTCGGCGATCTCGAGTGCCTCTTCCAAGCTGGTGGCAGCTCCGCCCTCCGGCGTCGCGATTTCGAGCGATCGACACAGTGCCTCGAAGCGTCCCCGGTCTTCCGCCTCGTCGATCGCCTCCACCCCCGTACCCAGGATCGGGACGCCCAGCCGTTCGAGCCGTCGAGCGAGGCTGAGCGGCGTCTGGCCGCCGAACTGCACGATCACACCTTCGGGACGCTCGTGCTCTACGATCTCGAGG
>CAZJXR010000136.1:0-8843 GCA_964550085.1 uncultured Gemmatimonadota bacterium | reverse complement strand
GCAAGTACGAGACGACTCGCGAGGAGATGAGTGACCGCATCGGGTCGGCGCGCGGCGAGCTGACCGCCCGCAAACAGAAGGCCGAGCGAGCGCTGCGGGCAGGGAAGGACGCGGCCCGAAAGGCTCGCGCCGACCTCGAGAAGCGCGTCGCCGAGACCAAGGCGGCGTACCGCGAGGAGACCGGAGCGGAGACCGCCTCGGCCGAGGCCGCCGCCGAGGACGTGGAGTAGCCGACGCGTCGATCGCGCGATCCGTCGCGGTCGGCGTTGCCCCAAGCGCGGCCGCAGCGCCGCCGGCCCGGACGCTGGCGGAGTTTCCGGAGCTTCGTCGGGTCGGTGTACCACCAGTCCGCCGAGGACAACATCTTCTTCCTCGCCTCCGGCATCACGTTCAACACCCTTCTGGCTGCCATCCCCTTCCTGCTGCTCGTCCTCTCGATCGCCGGTATCCTGGCACAGCCGACGTTCCGTGAGTTCCAGGCTCCCGATACCGACGTCGTCCTCGATTGGCTGTGGGAGATCGTTCCCATCGACAGCCGACAGGTGCGCGAGCAGATCGGCGAGCAGCTCGTGGATGCCATAAACAGCGCGTCCTCGATCGGGATCGTCAGCGGCGTGCTGTTCGTGTGGTTCTCGACCCGGCTGTTCGGCGCCCTGCGCACGGCGCTCAACGAAGTGTTCGACGTCCAGGACACGCGTGGCATAATCAAGGGGAAGTTGGATGATATCCGGTTGGTCCTCATCAGCACCGTGCTGCTGACGGTAAACATCGCCGTGAGCTCGAACCTCGCCGGCATCGGAATCGAAAGCCTGCGACGGGTCGGCGTGCTGCCCGGGCCAACGGAATGGATCGTGGCGCTGGCGGGTGGCTTCGGCTTCATCTTTCTCATGTACCTTCTCATCTACAAGTTCGTCCCCGGCACTCGTCTCCCGTGGCGTACGGCCGCGGTGGCCGCGCTGTTCGCCGCCGTCGGCTTCGAGCTGCTCAAGGCCGCCTTCGGCTGGTACGTGGCTCACTTCGGTGGCTACTCGGCCGTCTTCTTCGCCTTCACCACCCTGATCGTCGTCGTCATCGCCGCCTATTACAGCGCCGTCGTGTTCGTCCTCGGTGGTGAGGTGGGGCAGGAGTTCCAGCTCCGGCGGGCCATGCGCGCCCAGCGGGAGACCTTCGACTGAGCGGGCAGCGTGTGGCGACGCTCCTGACTCGACGGTAGATTCCCCATCGTCCCGCCCATCCGTCGTGCATCTTCTGGAGGGCAGCAGTGGCGGCAGAAGACGGCCGACGGGTCATCGCCCGCAACAAGAAGGCCCGTCACGAGTACGAGATCCTCGAATCGTACGAGGCGGGTCTGGTGCTCAGGGGGGCCGAGGTCAAGTCCCTCCGCGCGGGCAAGGTCAACTTCGCCGACGCCTACGCCCGGGTGGAGAGCGGCGAGCTGTGGCTGCACGGACTGCACTTGGCCAGCTACGACGCGGCCAGCATCGACGCCCCCGATCCGTTGCGCCCGAAAAAGCTGCTCCTCCACGCGTCCGAAATCCGCCGGCTGGCGGCGGGCACCGTGGAGCGCGGGCTCACGCTCGTACCGCTCGAACTGTATTTTGTGCGGGGAAAGGCGAAGCTGACGCTGGCGATGGCCCGCGGCAAGAAGCTGCACGACCGGCGTGAGGACCTGAAACGAAAGGCCGCGCGTGGTGAGATCGAACGCGCCACCGGCCGCCGCTGAGCGGCGCCGACGGATCGGCCCCGGAGCACTCGCGTGCGCCGCTTGGCTGAGCGCGAGCGCTTCGCTGCTGCCGGCGCAGCCGCGGGAGACCGAGGTGACCGCCTCCGGGTCGGTCGCCGCCGAGCTGGTGCCGTCGATCCAGCGCGGGTACCCGGCCGTGCGGCTGGACGACCTCGACCGGGTGCTTCGATTGCAGGTGCAGGTGGACGGGATCCGCGCCAGCGGGACGGTGGCGGACCTGCGTTTGGAGCTGGTGGCGGAGAGCCCCTTCGTCCGCTACGGCGGCCGTGTCTTCCAGCTCGCCAATCCTCCGTATCGGTCGGCGGGGCAGTACTGGGTGCCGACCGAGCTGCTCACCGGCTGGATGGGGACGGCGGCCGGCCTCGCCTGGCAGGAACGAGAGGGAGTGATCGTTCGCGCCCCGGGCGGGACGGTAGCGGATGGCTCCGCTGCCGGGGCCGGCGCGCAGGCGGCCACCGACGACGCGAGGCCGCTGAGCGCGCCAGGCGACGGACGACGACCGGGACCGTGGCGGGTCGTCATCGACCCCGGACACGGCGGTCGCGATCCGGGGTCGATCGGTCACAAGGGGATCCGGGAGAAGGACATCACCTTCGCGATCGCGAAGGAGCTATACCGGGTGCTGTCCGAGGACCCCGCCTACGAGCCGATCCTGACCCGCGACCGTGATACGCTCATCGACCTCCGCGATCGGCCCCGGGTAGCAATCACCAGGGACGCCGACATGTTCATATCGATCCATGCCAACTGGTTCTCGAACCGCCAGGCGCGCGGCTTCGAGACCTACTTTCTCGGCGAGGCGCGGACGGAGGAGTCGAAGCGGGTCGCCATCCGGGAGAACAGCGCGATCGAGTACGAAGACCCGGCCACACGCCCCAAACCGGATGCGCTGGATTACATCCTCACCTCGCTGCGACAAAACATGAACCTCACCGAGTCGCGGCACTTCGCGGGGCTCACTCAGAACGCGCTGCGATCGACGGCGGACAGCCGCGACCGGGGCGTCAAGCAGGCCGGCTACTGGGTGCTGGTCGGGGCCTCCGGGACGATGCCGGCCGTGCTGGTGGAGGTCGGGTTCATCACCAGCCCGGGAGAGGCGGAGTTTCTGCGCGGCAAGGACGGACAGCGACAGATCGCGTCGGGGTTGGCGGACGCCGTCCGCGGTTACTTCGATAACTACGGTGAGCGATTGATGGCTGCGGGGGGCGGAGGTTGAAGAAGACGTCGCCTGCGTGGCTCCTGTTCGCCGCCGGGTGCGTCTACTTCAACACGCTGTACAACGCGAACATGGAGTACGACAGCGCCCAGCGGGCCATCCGCTCGGGTGACCCGGTGACCGCGCGCCGCTCGCTCGACAGCGTCATTGCCAAGACCGACCGCATCATCGCCGAGCATCCGGGGAGCAAGTACGCCGACGACGCGGCCATCCTGAACGCCCGCTCGCAGCTCGAGCTCATCCGGCTGTTCCCCAGCCTGAACACCGAGAGCACCCGCCGTGCCATCGCCAGCCGAGCCCGCATGGTGAGCGAGACGTCGAGCGACTCCCGCCTGCGGCGGGTGGCGACCGGCCTGCTCGGCGAGGTCGCCTACGCGGGTGGGGAGCTGGAGGTGGCCGACTCGCTCCTTTCTGTGGCGCTCGACGGCGAGCTGAACGAGGCCGATCGCATCGACTTCTATGTCACCCGCGGCCGGGTGCGGCTCGACCTCGGGCAGACGGCGGAGGCCGAAGAGGATCTGAGGGCGGCGGTCGACGAGGGCACCGCGTCGCCCGAGGTGCGTCTCGACCTGGCCCGGACGCTCACTCGACTCGGCGAGTACGACGACGCGCTGGCGACGCTCGGTCCGCTGCTGAGCCGGGAGCAACAGCCCTCGGTGGGCGTCAAGGCGGTGGCGGACTCGCTCGTGCAGCGTGCGCCGCGCCAGTCGATCGACACCTTCGACTCCCTTTCGGAGCTGAGTTCCGCTACTCCCACCCAGAGAGCTCTGTTCGCCTATTACGTCGGACGCGGGTACCAGCGGCTGGGCGTTCGCGACAGTGCGCTGGCCGCCTACGATGCGGCGGATGAGCTGGCGCCGAACACCCGCTCGGCCCTGGCCGCCCTCTACTACGGGAGTCGATGGCGGATCGAAACCGCTACCACCGCCTCGGAAGTGCTCGATCTCGCCTCGCCACTCCAGCGAACGGCGGTGCGCGCCTCCGATGTGATGGACAGCGCCGCGGTGCTGTACGCCGGCGTGCAGAGCTTCGGCAACTGGATGAACGTGTTCGAGAGTCGCGGGGTGACCGAGTCGGCGGCGCTCCTGCGGGCGGCGGAGGTGGCGGTGAACCAGCTCCGGGCACCGGCTGTCGGCCGCAGCCTGTATCTCCGCTTCCTCGAGGTGGCGCCGGGTTCGCCGTGGGCGCCGAAGGCGATCCTCGGAGCCCTGTCGCTGTCCGAGGCCGCGGAGAAGGCCGCCGCGGGGGGCTCGAACCCGTGCGTCGGCACCTCCGGGGACTCGAATCCGGGCGCCGCGACTACCGGCGAAGTCGATCGGCAGCTGCGCGCACGGCTGTCGACCTTCCCGTCCGACAACCCGTACGTGCTGGCCGCCGGGGCGGCGGACACCCCGGCGCGCGACTCCTCCTACGCGGCGGCCGAGCAGCAGCTCCAGGTCCGGCTGGACGCGATGCGGCAGCTGTTCGAGCCCGCGGCGGTGCGGCCCGCGGCCCCGGCCGACAGCGCGGTGCAGGGCGACGAGGACGCACCGCAAGAGGTCGAGGGCGAGCAGGAAGAGAAGCCAGAGTTTTGACGGCATTCGAGACGGCCACCCGGGCACGACCGATCCGACGCTGGGCCCGCGTGAGCCGGAACCGGAAGGTCGCGACCGAGACCTGGTGGCTCGAGATCGAGGCAGCCGACATCGCCGCGGCGAGCGCGCCCGGGCAGTTCGTCATGATCGGCTTCGGTCTCCGCAACACGGCGCCGCCCTTCATCCCGCGACCGTTCAGCGTCGGCTGGCGCACCAGCGACGGTCGGATCGGCCTCCTGGTGCGTGAGTTCGGAGAAGGAACGCGCCGTCTCGCCGGGCTCCGGACCGATGACCGCGTCCTACTGCTCGGCCCGTTGGGCGAGTCGTTCGAAATCCGTCCCGGTCGCCCGCTGGTCTGCGTGGCGGGCGGCGTCGGCCTGGCGCCGTTCATCTTTGTGGCCGCCGAGGCTCGCGGCGCGGGAGCGCAGGTGCGACTCCTGTACGGCGAGCGCACCGGATCGCGCGTCTTTGCACCCGAGCTCCTCGAGTCGCTCACCGCCGGGCCGGTTGAGGTATGGACGGAAGACGGCTCCCTCGGCCGACGCGGCTTGGTGAGCGACGGTCTGCGCGGTGACCCGGCCGGCGGCGGCGCACCGCCCGGTGGGGAGAGATCTCCTGCCGACGCCGGATCGCGCGCCGACGCCGGATCGCACGCCGACCCTGGATCGCACGCTGACCCCGGGTTGCTGGACGAGGCACCGGAGGCCACGCTCCTCGCCTGTGGCCCGACCCCGATGCTGGCGGCGATGGCCCGGCTGGCGGCACGCCGGGGGCTCGATCTCCAGGTGTCGGTCGAGGAGCACATGGCGTGCGGGGTCGGCACCTGCCAGGGGTGCGTGGTGCCGTCGGTCGACGGTCGTTGGATCAAATCGTGCACGGAGGGACCGGTGTTCGAGGCGTCGAGGCTCGCATGGCCGACCTGAGGCAGGAGATGTTCGGAGTCGAGTTCGTGAGCCCGGTCGTGCTCGCCTCGGGGACGTGCGGGTACGGACCCGAGTACGCCGACCTCATCCCGCTCGAGGAGCTCGGCGGCATCGTGACCAAGGCGGTGAGCGTCGAGCCGCGGATCGGCAATCCGCCGCACCGGGTGGCCGAGACCCCCGCGGGCATGATCAACGCCATCGGCCTCGCCAACGTCGGCCTCGCCCGCTTCATCAGTGAAAAGCTCCCGTGGCTCCGGGACAACCTCCGGCGGGCGAACGTATTTGTGAACGTGGTCGGGAACTCGGTGGACGAGTTCGCGGCCGTGGTGGCCGGCCTCGATGGCCACCACGGTTTCCTGGGCTTCGAGATCAACGTGTCGTGTCCCAACGTGGAGGGCGGCACCATGTTCGGCACCGACAAGATCGCGCTGGCGGACCTGGTCGCCCGCCTGCGGCGCGAGACCGAGCGGCCGCTGGTCGTCAAGCTGTCGCCGAACGTGCCGGATATCGGGTCGTTCGCGGCTATCTGCGAGGAGAACGGCGCCGATGGTCTGAGCACCATCAACACCTTCCCCGGCCTGCTGATCGACGTGGAGAAGAGGCGGCCGGTGATCGGAAACGTGAGCGGCGGGGTGAGTGGGCCGGCCATCCTGCCGATGGGCGTCTACCTCACCTGGCAGGCGGCGCGCGCGTGCTCGATCCCCGTCATGGGGATCGGCGGCATCTGCTCGGCGACCGACGCGCTCCAGTACATTCTGGCCGGCGCCGCCCTGGTGCAGATCGGCACCGCCCTGTTCGTGGACCCTCAGGCGCCGATCGAGGTGAACGACGGCCTGCGCGCCTACCTCGCGCGCCACCGGATCGATCGGCTGTCGGAGCTGGTCGGCGGCCTGGATCTCGGCGAGCCGGCGCGTGTGTGAGGTCATCGTCCATTCGCGCGGCTCCTCGGAGACCGGGATCGGCCGGGCGCCGTCCGATGTCTGAGGTCATCGTCGCGCTCGACTACCCCGACCCGGACGCCGCCTGGTTGCTGGTCGAGCAGCTCCCGGAGGAGCAGTGGTTCAAGGTCGGCTTGGAGCTGTTCACCGTCGCCGGCCCCGGCTTCGTGCACCGCCTAGTCGAGGCGGGGCACCCGGTGTTCCTCGACCTCAAGCTGCACGACATCCCGCACACGGCCGCCGGGGCGGCGCGGGCGGCGGCGCGGCTCGGCGCCGGGCTCCTCACCGTGCACGCTTCCGGCGGGGAGGCGATGATCGGGGCCGCGGCCGACGCGGCGGCATCGGTGCCCGGGGCCGGGCTCCGGATTCTGGCCGTCACCGTGCTCACCTCGCTGGACGAGGCGGCCCTCCGTTCCGTGATGGGGGACCAGGCGCGGGTGGCCGAGACGGTGGGCCGCCTTGCCGCACTCGCCCGCGAGGCCGGTGCGGACGGCGCCGTCGCCTCGGTTCAGGAGTGCGCGGCGGTCAAGGCGGCATGCGGCGAGGAGTTCCTCGTCGTCACCCCGGGTATTCGGCTTCCCGGCGAGGCCGCGCACGACCAGCGTCGCGTCGCCACTCCCGCCGCCGCCCAGGCGGCGGGAGCCGATTTTCTGGTGGTAGGCCGGTCGATCGCGGCGGCACCGGTGCCGGCCGAAGCGCTGGCCAGGGTGCGCGCCGAGATCGAGTAGCTGCCGACGCGCGCGGCCGCTCGGCGGGCGTCGGAGCGGGGCGGACGCGATCGTCCCGGTCAGGCTGTGTCAGAGCGGGCCGTGCCGCCGCGTCGACGCCGCGAGAACGCGACCGCGTAGAGCGCCGCGTTGACGGCAACCAGCCCCAGGCCGAGCCACAGGTGGATGTCATCCCAGTTCGCCGGATACAGGATGCCCCCGATGTAGTGCTGGATGAAGCCGCCGGCGTACTCGCCGGCTCCGGCGGCGCGCCGCAGCGTCTGCTCAAGTGGGGTCAGGGGGCAGATCCAGCCGACGAGCTCGATTCCGGCCGCGTACAGCGCGCAGGGCAAATGGAGCCAGGCGATCGCCGGGCGCCACACGACCAGGACGCCTCCGGCGACCACGAAAAGCACGAAGGTGAAGTGCGCGAGCATGACCAGGTCTGCCAGGATGCCGTACAGCATGGGCTCAAGCTACGCGGCTCCCGCGAGCCACTACAGGGGGCGCCCGCGCAAGGCCGGCTGCCAACACGCGAGGCCTGGCATCGCGAGGGGAGCGCGACGGAACGTGACGTGTCGGCCATGGTTGGATTCCCGGCCTGGATGATGCCGTGCGCGCGATCGTGATCAGCCGCCCCGGCGGACCCGAAGTGCTCGAGCTTCGTGAGGTGCCATCGCCCGCGCTCGAGCCGGCTGGAGTGCTGGTGCGCGTGTCGGCGGCGGGCGTCAACCGCGCCGATCTGCTCCAGCGGCGCGGCCGCTATCCGGCCCCACCGGGCGCTCCGGCCGACATCCCGGGGCTCGAGTTCGTCGGCACGGTGGAGGCCGTGGGTGACGAGGCGGAGGCAGTGCGGCCCGGCGACCGGGTTATGGGGCTCCTCCCGGGAGGCGGGTACGCGGAGCTGGTGCACCTCCCGGCCGATCAGGCGATTCCGGTTCCGGAGCGCCTCACCGACCTTGAGGCAGCCGCGGTACCGGAGGCGTTCATCACCGCTTGGGACGCCCTCGTCCTCCAGGCCGGCCTCGCCGCCGGAGAGAGCGTGCTGATACACGGGGCGGGAGGAGGCGTCGGGACGGCCGCCATCCAGATCGCCCGATTGGCGGGGACCGCGCGCGTATTCGCGACCGCGTCGGCCGGCAAGCTCGAGGCCCTCGAGCAGCTGGGCCTCGTTCCCGACGTGCCGATCGACTACCGGCGGGAGGCGTTCGAGGAGGTGATCGCGCGCGAGACGGCGGGACGGGGCGTCGACGTGATCCTCGACGTGCTGGGCGCGGGCGCGTGGGAGGCGAACGTGCGCAGCCTCGCTCTCCGAGGTCGCCTCGTTCTCGTCGGGTTGCTGGAGGGAGCGCGGGCCGAGGTCGACCTCGGGACACTCATGCGCAAGCGGGCGCGCGTGTTCGGAACCGTGCTCCGCTCCCGGTTGGCGGAGGAGAAAGCGGAACTGGCGGCGGCATTCCGGCGCGTCCTCCTGCCGGCGTTCGAAGACGGGCGGCTGCGCCCGGTCGTCGACCGGACCTTCCCGCTCGAAGACGCCGCCGCCGCGCACCGCTACATGGAAGAGCGGCGAAACGTCGGCCGGATCGTGCTCGAACTATAGGTCGACTACCGCGCGACCGCAGCGGCCGGCGCCACCTCGCGTTCGGGGGCCGCGGCCGGGAAGTCGGAGATCTCGACCACGCCTTCCTCCATCCACGCCAGGTCGCCCGCCAGCACCCGCTGCGCGGTGGCGTACTTCCGC
>CAZJXR010000135.1:0-8987 GCA_964550085.1 uncultured Gemmatimonadota bacterium | reverse complement strand
TCCTCCATGAAGGGATACCTGTAGTCGGTGGGAGGAACGAACGTCTCCTTGATCGTGCGCGGCGATACCCAGCGCAGCAGGTTGAGTGGCGATCCCGCCTTGTCGTTGGTCCCGCTGGCGCGGCCGCCTCCGAACGGCTGCTGGCCTACTACCGCCCCCGTCGGCTTGTCGTTGACGTAGTAGTTGCCGGCCGCGAACCGCAGTATGGCGCCGGCCTCGCGAATTGCGGTTCGCTCAGTGGCGAACACGGCTCCGGTCAGGGCATAGGGCGAAGTGCGGTCGACGAGGCGAAGCGTCTCCGGCCACTTTGCGTCGGGATAGACGTGGATGGTGACCACCGGGCCGAAGACCTCCTCGCACATCAGCCGGTGGCTCGGATCCTCGGCCACCACCACGGTCGGCTCGATGAAGTACCCTTTCTCATCCGAGTAGCCGCCGCCCGCGATGATCTCCGCATCGTTGGACGAGCGCGCGTAGTCAATGTAGCCTCGGATGCTGTCGAAGGCGGGCTTGTCGATCACCGCGGCGACGAAGTTGGTGAAGTCGGCCGGGTCGCCCATGGTAATCTCGTCGAGCATTCCGATCACCCGTTCGCGCACCTCGGGCCACAGGCTGTCCGGCACATAGATGCGCGATGCGGCGCTGCATTTCTGGCCCTGATACTCGAAGGCGCCTCGCACGATCGCCACCGAAAGGGCGGCCGCATCGGCGGACCGGTGCGCGACGATAAAATCCTTGCCGCCGGTCTCGCCGACCAGACGCGGATAGCTCCGATAGTCTCCGAGGTTCTCTGCCACCTGTCTCCACAGCCGCTCGAAGACGGCCGTCGACCCGGTGAAGTGGATTCCGGCCAACCCGGAGCTCTCGATCAGCTCGCCGCTGATCATGCGGGCGTCGCCGGGGACGAAGTTGACGACCCCAGGAGGCATCCCCGCCGCCTCGAACAGCCGCATCAGGTAGTAGGCGCTGAGCAGGGATGTGTGAGCGGGCTTCCATATGCTCACGTTGCCCATGAGAACTGGGGCGGTCGGAAGGTTTCCGGCGATCGAGGTGAAGTTGAAGGGAGTGATGGCGTAGATGAAGCCTTCGATCGGCCGGTGATCGAGCTGGTTCCACATCCCCGGCGCTGAACGGGGCTGTTCGGCGTAAATCTGACTGGCGAAAAACACGTTGAAGCGGAAGAAGTCGATCAGCTCGCAGGCGCTGTCGATCTCGGCCTGGTATACCGTCTTGCTCTGGCCGAGCATGGTGGCTGCGTTGACGGTCGCTCGCCACGGTCCGGCCAGCAGGTCGGCGGCGCGGAGAAGCACAGCGGCGCGGTCTTCCCACGGCCAGCCGGCCCACTCCTGCCACGCCGCGCGCGAGGCGGCGATCGCCCCCTGAATATCGGCCTCGCCGGCCGCATGATAACGGGCCAGGACATGGCCGTGGTCGTGGGGCATGACGACGTCGTGCAGATCGCCGGTCCGAACTTCCTGACCGCCGACGATGAGCGGGATCTCGATCACCTCGCCACTCATTTCGGCCAGACGGGCCTTGATCTGGGCGCGTTCCGGGCTGCCCGGAGCATAATCGAGAACCGGCTCGTTGGTGGGAATGGGCGGTGTGGAGCGGGCAGCCCGCGCTGCCTCGGTGGCGGGCGTCGAGAGCGAGGGCGGCGCCGCGTCGGCGGCCGGGTGACCGGCCGTTCCGACTCGAGTCGCGGTTGCACCTTCCATGAATCGTCCTCCTGGTAGCCTGAGCCCGCGAACCGCTCTGCCCGCGGACGATGAAGCGGCATCTACTTGCTACGGGAGCGAAACGTCCAGATCTTCTCGTTTTCGGCCCGTATCGTGCCCAATACCTTAACATTACGGCCGCATGCCAGCCAGCCGTGTTACCGCTTCGGCCGGGACGAAAAACCCCGTTGGATCGCGCCGGCCCGGGTGCCTGTCGCGGACCGTTCGGGTCACTGTATCGCTTCTGAGCTCGCTCGCCCTGCTCGTGGTGCCCGCCCCGGGCGCGGCGCAGACCGTCGAGGAAGAGATCGACCAGGTGGCCCAACGACTCGAAGCCGCTCGCGCCGAGCAGCTGCAGATCATCGCGCCGGAACATTTCGAACGCGCCGCCGACGAGCTGTCGCGGGCCCGGCAACGATACGAGCAGGGCGACCGGATCGATGAGATCCGCAAGGCGCTGTCCACGGCCGCCGAGGAGCTCGACGCGGCCGAGGAGCTGCGGGAGGTCGGCGACGTATTGCTGCGGGACGCGCTGCAAGCGCGGGCCGATGCGCTCGCCGCCCAAGCGACCGAGTTCGCGGTCGAGCCCTGGGAGGAGGCAGAACGCAAGATACGCGACGCAGGTCGCGATGTGGAGCGAGGCCGGCAGAACGACGCGCGCGAGCGAGCCGAAGAGGCGAGGGTGCTTTACCGGGAGGCCGAACTGCGGGCGATCCGGGTCGAGCTGCTCGGCCGCGCCGAGAGACTTCGATCGGACGCGCTGCGCGCGAAGGTGGATCGGTATGCTCCAGCCAGCTTCGCACGCGCGGATTCTCTCCTCTCGGCGGCCGAGGAGCTGCTACTCGACGATCGGTACGAGAAGTCCGGAGCCGGAGCGCTGGCGCAAGCCGCGGCGCGTGGGTTCGAGCATGCCACGCTGGTCGCGGCCACCGTCGAGCGGGCTCGGCAGGAGGGCGACGCGGGGATAGAGCAGGTGATCCTCGCCGACGAGGCGGCCGTGCAGCGGATCGCCGAAGCGCTCGGCTTCGAGCCTCACTTCGCCGACGGTCTGGAACCGGTCGCCGAGCAGGTGGTGGCCGCCATCCGCAGCCTGTACGAAGATCGCGGAAACTTACAGGAGGAGCTCGCCCGCCAGGAGGAAGAGGTGGCACGTCTCCTGGCTGCGGTCGACTCGCTGGCCACCCGACTGGCAGTCACCGAGCAGCGCGAAGCGATGGTCGCCGCCCAGCTCCGGGAGCGCGAGCGCCTCGAGCAACGTCTGCGCGAAGCGCGCGCCCTGTTTGCCGATGACGAGGCAGAGATTCTACTCAGCGATGAGCAGCTGATCGTGCGACTGTACGGATTCACCTTTCCGGTCGGCTCGGCGGAGATCCGGCCGGCGGACTACTCGCTGCTCACCAAAGTGCAGCGCGTGCTGCGGGAGTTTCCCGAGGCACCGGTCACCGTCGAGGGCCATACCGACTCGCAGGGAAACGACGACTTCAACCAGTCGCTGAGCCAGAGGCGCGCGATCGCCGTGCGCGAGTATCTGCTGGCGAACATGGCCATGAGCGCGGATCGCGTGTCGGCGGTCGGCTATGGGGAGAGCCGGCCCGTCGCCTCCAACGAGACGGCGGAGGGTCGGGCGCAGAATCGCCGTATCGACGTTGTCCTCGATCTGGCCTCGACCCCTCTCATTACCGGGGGCAACTGACGAACGATCGGCCGCGGCCGCCCAATCACGACTCGACCGGCATCGAGCCGACTATGTCCTCGCCCCCGTCGACACCGATCACGTTCCCGGTCATCCAGGAGGTATCCGGGCTCGCCAACACGACCACGCAGCGGGCCACATCTTCGGGAGTGGTGAGTCGCCGATGCGGGTTGTTGTGCCGCGCCTCTTCGATCATACGCTCCGCTCCCGGAATCTTCCGGAGCGCCGGCGTGTCCGTAACTCCGGCCCGGATGGCGTTCACGGCCACCCCGCGCGGCGCCAGCTCGAGGGCGAGCTGCCGGCAGTGCGATTCCAGCGCCGCCTTCGCCGCCGACACCGCACCGTAGGCCGGGATGACGCGCTCGCCGCCCGAACTCGTCATGGCGAACACGCGACCGCCTTCACCCATCAGGCCGCTGTACACGAGCGCCTGCGTCCAGTAGACGAGGGTGTGGGCCATGACGTCGAGCGTCATGTTCATCTGGTCCGGGCTGATGCCGGCGCCTGGATCCTCGGCTACGAACGGCCGCAGAGTCCCGAAGGCGAGGGAATGGAGGAGGACCCGGACCGATCCGGGCGCCGTCGAGCTCGCCACCTCCTCCACCACGGCGGCGCGCTTCTCGGCATCGGCCGCATTGACATTGAAGAAACGCGCCTCCCGTCCCATCGCTTCGATCCGTTCGCGTACCTCCTCGACATGTTTGAGCCCGGCGCGCCGGTCGAGGTGCACGCCGTAGATGTCGAAACCGGCGGCGGCGAAGGCCAGACCGGCTGCCTCGCCGAAGCCGCTCGAGGCACCGAGGATGAGGGCGGCGGGTCTCTTTTCGTTCACTGTTCCCTCCCTTGGTTACTCGGCGACGCCAGCGTCACACCGGCGGGCTGTTCAAGCGACGCGCGGTCCGGCCCTCGGGACCTCGACGATCCCGGCAGGTCGCTAGACGAAGGCGAACACGATCGCCGTATAGACCAGCGCACCGAGCCCGGCGGCGGCCAGGGCCATCGGGAGCTGAGTATATACGTGGTCCATCAGATCGCATCCAGTAGCAAGCGACGACAGGATGGTCGTGTCCGAGATCGGCGAACACTGGTCGCCGAACACGCTGCCGCCCGTCACCGCCCCGAAGCAGAGGGCGAGAAACCCGGGATCGGGTAACACTGCCCAGGCGAGCGGCAGGGCGACGGGAAAGACTACCGCATACGTGCCCCACGACGTCCCGGTCGAGAACGCGATGAACATGCTGAGGAGAAGGAAAGCCGCGGGCAGCACGATCGGGGACACGCCGCCGAACTTGTCCACGACGTAGGAGGCGGTTCCCACTTCGCGCGCCACCGCCTGGAGCGACACGGCCAGCGCCAGCACGACGGCACCGATGGTAACGCCCTTGCACCCCTGAATCAGTCCGCCCATCGCCTCGTTTAGCGACATCCCCTTGATCAACGCGATGGCGATGGCGACCAGCGTGGCGAGGACGAAGGCCTCGGCGATGGGAAGCGCGGGCTCGGCCCGATTGCCCTGTATGAAGAATGTGTAAACGAACGGGATGATCGCCACTCCGAGCAGCGTCCCGAGCGGACCCAGGAAGTCGACCATGCCGGGACGATATCCCGTCGGCAGTCGAATCTCCGTCAGCTCCTCGCTCGTCAGCGGCTCGGCACCCGGGCGGTCGAGCTCGCCCGTGGTGCGGGCACGCCGTCGCGCCGCCTGCATCCGTCTTCCGGGCAGGATCGGCAGCCGGTCGAGGGCGAACAAGAGGGTGAATAGCACGGCGAACATGGCGTAGAAGTTGAAAGGAATGGCGCGAAGGAAATAGTTGATCCCCTCCTGCTGGGTGGCGATCACCGGCACGGTTCCCGCCGCCAGACCGCCGACGTAGATTGGCCACACGTTGAACGGAATGAGGGTGGCGGCCGGCGACGCGGTGGAATCGACGATGTAGGCGAGCTCCTCGTGCGACACACGGTTCCGGTCGGCCACCGGACGAACCGTAGCGCCGGTCAGAACGGTGCTGATCGTTCCGCCCTGGTGAAACACGATCCCCATCAGCCACCCGAACAGTTTTGCGCTCACGGGCCCGCGTACCATGCGGGCGGCGGCCCAGTCAGCGAAATACAGCGCGCCTCCGGTCCGCGTCCATAGGCCGAGCAGCCCGCCGAGCGCCCACAGGTAGACGAGAAGTATCAGCCCGAACTCGGGGGAGCCGATGGATGGAATAAGGAAGTGCTGCACGATGTTGAGCTTGCCGCTGATCACGCCGCCGAGAACGATGCCAATGAATAGGGCCGAGATGACTTCGCGCAGCGTGAACGCGAGCACGATCGCCACCACCGGCGGCACGATCGACCACACGCCGTAATTCTCGCCGCTGTAGGGGAAGCGCCCCGAGAGCCACACACCGGCGACGACCAGAACGAATGCGATTATGATTCCGATCGGTCTTCGTCGGCGCGAGAGTGATGCAGTCTCGTTCATCGAATCTCCCCTTTGCGGACCGCGAATGTATCGCTCCGCACCGCGTTACGCAGTCGACGCGGTCGACAAATCGAGCTGGCGCGACAACGCCGCATCGACTCGGACGACACTGTGCGAGCCGAGTTTAATTTTTTTAAAAAACTCGACTATCGTGTGGGTTTCTCGATCGATGGCGCGCTACTCGAATCGCGCATAGGCACGCCGTTCCCGTGCAACAGCTGTCGAGATCAGTGTAACGGAATGAAACGTAATCCACAACGTTTACCACTTTTCGACAAACCTCGTACTATATTGCGCGATAAGGAGTTACCTTGTCATCGATTCATCAACAGCGCGACTCCGGGGCGCTTGCCCGTAACGGTGAAGTCGTGTATACTTGAGCCGCAAGTCGAGTCCGGGAACTGGTTCACTTTTCCTCCGGAAGCTAGCGTTGACGCCACTCGAGTCGGTCCAAATATCGGGGGATTCTCATCTCCGCGACAAACAGGAAGCGCATGCGATGTGGGAGTCCCGGCCCGTCGAACTCGTCCTGCAACTCCCCGAAGTAGTGGCCGTGCATGTCGAGCAGACTCAGCGAACCAATCCGGATTTTCTGAGCCGGGTAATCCGTTACGGGCTGATCCGACGAGCTATATTCGAGGAGCTTCGGGACACGACCGATCCACCCAACCCCTCCGCTTGATCTCTACGCTTCCTTGACGCCCCAACAGGCCGTGGCTACATAGCTACTGGTTCAGAGCGTGCGACACGCTCGAGGCGGCAGTGGGGCGGCTTGTGAACGACGAACCCGATTCACCGACTCGGCCACACACCGAGGGGGGATCGCCGGATCCGATCCTCCGGGCGAAGTATCTCGATTACTGTTCGGCCCAGCTCTCCGAAATCTTCCTCTCGTTGTCCGATGAACGCATCTACGAGCTGGTCGAGGAGGCGGCGGGCGAGGCGAAGCTCGACCCCGGCACGCTCGGCTTCGACGCCATGGTTCGACTGGTGACAAAGAAGCTGCGAGACAGCGTCCCACTTCCCGATTTTGAAACCTGGGTCGCGGACTACCGGGCGAACCCGGAACACTACGACCACCTGCTGCTCGGACTGTGGCAGGAGGGGGAGGAACGATCGGACGCGTGAAGAGCCAGGGCAGCGACCAAAACGGTTCCGGACCTCGCCAGCTTCAGATGTGGGAATCGGAGACGCGCGAACTGACGATCGGCGAGCTCCGGGACGGCGACATCACCTGGGAGATGATGGTAGTGGTCGAACGGGCCGCTGCCGACCTGTTCCGCGGCCGTATCTCGTTTCGCGATGGGAGTGACCGCCATGACACGGCGGCGATCCTGGTGGAGGAATCGGAAGCCGACGTGGTGCGGCGCGCGACCGAGCTTCCGCGATCGATGCTGATGCAACTCCTCATGGCCGTACGCGACTGAGAGACACGCCCCTTCTGTCCGCGAACGGACATCAGAAAGCGAGCTGGACGAGAAGCGCGAACTGGTCGCCGACCAGGCCGACCCCGGTTTGCGTGCCGCCGAGTCCAAACGCGTATTGCATCCCGACCTTGGCGTAGAAACCGGGATAGAAGTTGAGTCCTACGATTAGAAACTCGTCCGCCGCGTCGGTCGTACCCGGCGACTCGGAGGCCGGACTGTACCAGTCGTAGCGCAAGACTGCCTCGATCGCACCCCACAGGCTGTACCCCCCCTCGACGTAGTAGCCGGCAGCCACGGCTGTGGCCGGGTCCGGAGCGAGGACCGAATCGCCCTGCATGGCCGAGGGAGTAAGCCGTCCCTGCAGGTATTCTCCATTGGCGAAGAAGCCCCGATAGCGGATCCCGGCGTCAAGGCCCCACAGGAAGCGATCCCCCTCGAAGCTCGCCGCGTTGATCGGCGGAGGGCCC
Organism: uncultured Gemmatimonadota bacterium; assembly: GCA_964550085.1. GTDB lineage: Bacteria > Gemmatimonadota > Gemmatimonadetes > Palauibacterales > Palauibacteraceae > JBFILW01. The sequence goes on along the minus strand of CAZJXR010000135.1, from coordinate 1,212 downwards.
AGATCACCCGTGAACTGCAAATCGACCGAGCTGTCACGCGAGAAGGCGGCGTTCGCTCCGACCTGGATCACCAGGTCGTCGTAGAACTCGATGTCGCCCACCGAGCTGTACTGGACCCGGCCGGCGTACATGAAAGCGCTGTTGTCGTTGCGGAGGTTGCGTCCGTTGCCGTTGAACATCCCGGCGCCATACCAGAACCGGTCTTCGAGCAGGGTGCCCGACACCCCGAGCCCGATCTGCCAGAACGGCGCCAGCGCCACCATGACCTGCGACCGCTCCACGAACTGGATGTCCGCCTTGTACAACAGCGCCTCATGGCCGACCGGCGCCTTGAATTGACCGATGTTGATGTCGACGGCCGGGTGGATCGGCACCGTGAGCCGTGCATCGAGCAGCGTGAACTCACCCTCGTCGTCCGGATCCGCGGCCAGGGTTTGAAACGAACCCTGTACGTAGTAGTCGAAGATGATGCCGATGCTGCCGCCAACATCGAGCCGCGCATCGAAGATCTCGAATCCGCTGGTCAGCCCGGAGCTCGAAGGCTGGAGAAGCAGGCCGGTCCGGATCAGCGCTCCGAGCTCGACCGGCTCGGCATCGTCCTGGGCAAAGAGGGGCGCCGGCGAGCCGGCGAGTAACGCCGCCAGGACCCCCCGCACCACTGACACCCGCGCCGATCGCCAGTCGAACGCGCGACCGCGCGATCGACCCGTGAACCATCCCTGCATCCCGTCCCTCGCTGACTCGTGTCAGACGTCGCGCGCCCCGGGCGTCATCCAGCGCCAGCCGCCGAGCCCGATGGCGGAGTTGATCCAGAAGTGGGCCACTATCGCGGGAAACAGGCTTCCTGTAAAGATCACCGGAACGGCCAGCAGAAACCCGAGCAGCCCCGAGCGCACGACGCCGAGAACGTTCTGGTATCCGTGGGCGAGCCCGAACGAGACCGCGACGGCGGCCGCGGCGAGCCACGGTTGGCCGAGCCACGCCGCCATCGCGTGCAGCAGGAAGCCGCGGTACACGTATTCCTCGCACAAAGCGGCCAGTCCGGCCACCAGCACGAACCAGCGACCCTCGGCGTGCCCTTTCGGGATCAGTGCCTGGACGACCGGGCTCTCCTCGAGGTCGAGCGCGGCGCCGACGCGGTTGGTGAGCCACGCCAGGATGAGGCCGAGGACCGTCGTCCCCAACGACCACCCCCCGGCCACGAAGGGGTCC
>CAZJXR010000134.1:0-9088 GCA_964550085.1 uncultured Gemmatimonadota bacterium | reverse complement strand
AGCTACTGGAGAGGGACCTACAGATCGCCGCACAGCGGAGGGAGGCCGCCGAACAGCAGGCCGACGCCCTGGAGCGTCGGGCGGAGGGGGAGCGGGCCCGTGCCAGGGAGAGGATCCGACGCGCCGGGGAGCGGGGCGAGGCCCTGCTTTCCCGGCAGCGGGCGGCCGCCGGCGGGTCCGGCCTGGCACTTGAGGGATCCCCGCTCGCCATCCTCGCGAGCACCGCCGAGGACCTGCAGCTCGAAGCCAACGACCTCGCCTATCAGGGGGAAATCGATTCCCGCGAGTACAGCGAGCGCGCGAAAATCACCCGCTACCAGGGGCGCAACGAGGAGAGCGAGGCGGGACAGCTCCAGCAGCTCAGCCAGCGGGAGCGCGAGGTGCTGGCCCTCACCGCCGAGGGCTTCAGCTCGAGCGAGATCGGGGAGCGGCTCTTCATCTCGCCCAAGACGGTGGACACGTACCGCTCGCGCATTACCCAGAAACTCGGTCTCAAGCACCGCTCGGAGCTGGTGCGCTTCGCCCTCCAGACGGGTCTGCTCCAGAAGCGCTAGATCCGGGACCGGCATACTCTTCAAACCTTCGAAACACGAACGTCAGGCGTACGCGACGACCAACCAACAGGAGAGACACATCGTGAGCGTCCAGGACGTCGGTGCCCGCCCGTCCGAAATGCCCCCGGCCGAGAAGCCGGATATCGGGCGCCACCCCAGAGGGACTCTGGCCATCGTCGGCTTGTACGGCCTGCTGTTTCTGATCGGCTGGCTGATCATGTACTTCTTCGTCTTCATTCCCCGTGGTCCGCTCAACCCCTAGGCTTTGAGGACTGACATGCACATCGACCTGTACGAGAGGTTCTGGATGTGGGGGTCGGCCGTCATCATCGCGGTCTTCCTCGTCTCGATGGGGGCGACCACGTTCGGGGCAGGGCTGACGCCACCCAGCCACGTGGAGACGATCGATCCGACTTCGGTCCCGCGGGATCCGCGCTTCGCGCAGCCGGGCGTCACCATCAACCCCGACGGGAGCGCGACGGTGGTGGTGATCTCGCTCATGTTCGCCTTCGTGCCGAACGAGGTCCGGGTGCCGCGCGGCGTGCCGGTCACCTTCCGCGTCACCAGTCCGGACGTGATCCACGGCTTCCAGATCGTGCGCACCAACGGCAACACGATCGTCGCACCTGGCTACGTGAGTCAATTCACGACCCGGTTCGAAGAGGCGGGCGAGTACCTGATCGTGTGCAACGAGTTCTGCGGCCTCGGGCATCACGCCATGTTCGCCAAGCTCCTGGTCGAGGACGGACCGGCGGCGAGCGCGGGCGGGACGGCGAGCGCGGGAGGCGCACCGTGACGGGTGCGGGCGCGGTGACCGGTGCGGGCGCAATGACGGCCGCCGCGGGCCTCACCGAGACGCCGAGCCGGATGAGTCGGGGCGCGCGGCGGCTGACGCTGGCCAATCTGTGGGTCGCCATCCTCGCCTTCACCATCGCCTCGGCGATGGCGCTCATGCAGGCCCTGTCGCGCGCCGACCTGGATCTCCCCTTCCGCACGGCGAAGATGTACTACCTGTCGGTGACGGCGCACGGCGTTCTGATGGCGCTCGTGTTCACGACCTTCTTCATCATGGCGTTCGGCTATGTTGTCGCCGAGCGGCAGCTCGAGCGCCCGATCGTGCAGCAGCGCTTCGCCTGGGCCTCGTTCTGGGTCGCGCTCGTCGGCACCGCGCTCGCGGCGTGGGCGATTCTGTGGGGCAAGGCGACCGTCCTCTACACCTTCTATCCGCCCCTCAAGGCCCATCCCCTGTTCTACATTGGCGCCACGCTCCTCATCGTCGGCTCGTGGGGCTGGTCGTGGGTCATGATCCGCACCTACCTGGTGTGGAAGCGGGAGAAGCCCGGGGCGCGGACCCCGCTGGCCATGCTCGGCATGCTGTCGACGGTGATCGTGTGGTTGATTGCCACGGTCGGGGTCGCGGCCGAGGCGCTCTTCCAGCTCATCCCGTGGTCGCTCGGGATCAGCCGGACTATCGATCCCGTCCTCGCCCGCATGCTCTTCTGGTACTTCGGGCACCCGCTCGTCTACTTCTGGCTCATCCCGGCCTACGTCATCTGGTACAGCGTCGCGCCGCGAGTGGCGGGCGGGAAGCTGTTCAGCGATCCGCTGGCGCGGCTGGTGTTCATCCTCTTCATCGTGCTGTCGACCCCGGTCGGTTTCCACCACCAGTTCATGGACCCGGGCGTGGAGGCGGGCTGGAAGCTGTTTCACACCTCGAACACGATGCTCATCCTGTTCCCCAGCCTCATCACCGCGTTCACCGTGGTCGCCTCGTTCGAGGTCGCGGGCCGCATGAAGGGGGCGAAGGGCTGGTTCGACTGGCTGGAACGGCTCCCGTGGGGGAATCCGATCTTCTCGAGCGTCGCCCTCTCGATGATTCTGTTCGCGTTCGGAGGCTTCGGCGGGGCGATCAACGCGGCGTACGGGATGAACGCGATGGTCCACAACACCGCCTGGATCCAGGGCCACTTCCACCTCACCGTCGGAACGGCGACCGCCCTCACCTTCATGGGAGCCTGCTACTGGCTGTTGCCGCGCCTCACCGGTCGCGAGCTGGAGCTCTCGCTCCTCGCCAAGATCCAGCCCTACCTGTGGTTCGTGGGAATGATGCTGTTCTCGATATCGAACCACCTCACCGGCCTGCTCGGGATGCCCCGGCGGATCTACGACTTCAGCTACGGCGGAAGCCCGATTGCGGCGGAGTGGGCGCGCGCCACCTACATGTCCGCGGTCGGGGGGCTGTTCCTGTATGCGAGCGCCCTCTGCTTCGTGGCCGTCATGTTCGGAACCGCCATCGCGGGCCGGAGAGGCGTCACCCGGACGATCGAGTTCGCCGAGCCCCTCGAGCCGCCCGGAGAGAAGGCCCGCGTTCTGGACCGGCTGTGGATCTGGGTGGTGATCGCGGTCGCGCTCGTGCTCGCCGCCTACGCGGTTCCGCTCGTTCAGCACCTTCAGCTCGAGCGGTTTGGCGCCCCCGGCTTCAGGGTCTACTAGCTCCGGTCGACTCGGCCACTCGGCGACTGCCGGACGGGACGATGCAGTCAGCCGCCGCGTAAGGAATTTCCCCACACGGCCGCCGCCGCTCTCCCGACAACTCCGGACCGGCGGCGCCCGACAGACGCGGCCGGCTGTTGCCGATAGCTTCTCGTTCGAAGCTCCGCCCTTGGGAGAGCGGTGCGGTCCGCTCGGGTGAGAGCACCGGATCTGGACGCCGTGACGCACGAGAAGTGACCCACAAGAAGAAGAGGGGCCGGGCTCACTCCGACAAGCTGCCTCCCATGGCAGATCCACTCGACGGCCTGAAGCTACTCGAGGGGGCTCGACCGGAGGTGGTGCGAGCCCACCAGGGACTGATGCGGGTGCTCGGGCAGTCGCTGCCCCCGGCGACCAAGCAGCTGATTCTGGTCGCGCTGGCGACGGTGCAGGACTCGCCCTCGGCCCTCCGCCGGCATGTGACGCGCGCCCTGGCCTCGGGAGCCCATCCGGACCAGATCATCGACGCCGTGACACTGGCGCTCCCGCTCACCGGATTGGCGCGGGTGTCGCAGGCGCTCCGTTCGGTGGCCGAGTACATTGACGAGCCGGTCGATGAAGCGCGTCGGGGTGAAGGGACGGAGACAGCTCGTCGGCGCGGCTCGCAGGAGGAGTGAGACCCATGTTGAAGATCAAGCGATTGCTGTATCCGACGGACTTTTCGGGGCCGTCCGAGCACGCGTTCACGGCCGCCGTGTTCCTCGCCGAGCGGTACGGAGCGGAGCTGCATGCGCTGCACGTGCTCGCCTTGCACGCGGCCGACCCGAACGACCCGGATCACGAGCTGCCAGGGATGGAGGAGGTGTACGAACAGTTGTCGCGGGCAGCGGACGCGCGGCTGCGGGCCATCGGCGAGGCACATTCCAGTGACATCCGGATCCACCAGGCCCAGGAGCGGGGAATCTCGGCCGCCACCGGCATCCTCGATTACGCCCAGGATCACGACATCGACCTGATCGTGATGGGAACGCACGGGCGGCGTGGTCTGCGTCGTTTCGTAATGGGAAGTGTGGCGGAGGAGGTCGTTCGTCTGGCCCGCTGTCCGGTACTCACCGTCCGCCAGACCGAGGCGAAGAAGACGCTGGAACGGTTCAACCGCATCATCGTCCCGATCGACTTTTCGCGCTATTCGCGTGTCGCGCTCGCCCACGCAGTCGAGCTCGCTCGCGACTACGATGCGAAGCTCGAACTGCTCCACGTGATCGAAGAGGTCATATACCCCGACTTCTATTATCCCGTGTCGGCGACGGAGACGATCCGTGCCCAGGAGCTCCGCGAGGAGGCGGCCAGGCGGTTGGCGACGCTCGGCGAGGAGATCGAGGGCCTGACCACCGGCGTGCAGGTGTCGATCGGGCGGGCGGCACAGGAGATCGTCGACTTCGCCGACGAGGAAGGCGCCGACCTGATCGTGATCGCAACGCACGGTCTGACGGGTCTCGAATCCGCCCTCATCGGGAGCGTGGCGGCCCGGGTGATTCGAGGTGCCCACTGCTCGGTGCTGACGGTGAAGCCGCTGGCCAAGTCGCTGGTCGACGCGGAGGCAGTCGCGGCAGAGGGTGCGGCCGCGTCCTGACGAGCCGGTCCGACTGATCCTGCGAGTCGCGTTAACCCCCCGCCGCGCTCTTAACGCGGCCCGCTGGGGTTTTTCAGCGACCTGCTAGGCTGCCGGCTGTCGCGCGTCCTGCTCCGGCGACTTCCCTCCTATCTGTGTGACCACGGTCCCGGAGCGGAAGAATGAGAGCGGACGACAATCGGCTTCACATCGGGGACCGCCGGGTCCGTCCGGAGAGCCTCATGATGAGCTTCGGCTACGATCCGTCGCTCTCCGAGGGGGCCCTCAAGTGCCCGATATTCCAGACCTCCACCTTCGTGTTCGAGAGCGCCGAGGCCGGCAAGGCGTTTTTCGAGGTGGCGTACGGGCTCCGGGAGAAGGGTCCTTCCGAGGAGCTCGGCCTCATCTACAGTCGGCTCAACAACCCGGATCTGGAAGTCCTCGAAGACCGGCTGACGCTGTGGGACGGCGCCGATCAGTGCGCGGTGTTCGAGAGTGGCATGGCGGCCATCTCCACCGCCCTGCTGACCTTCCTGCGACCCGGTGATCTGATGCTGCACAGCGAGCCGCTGTACGGCGGCACGCACTATCTCGTCAAGCATTACCTGCCGGAGTTCGGCATCTCCGCCATCGGGTTCCCCGCCGGCGTGCCGGCGGCGGAGATCGAGCCGGTGATCGCCGACGCGGCCCGCACGGGCCGGCTTCGGTTCGTCCTCATCGAGACTCCGGCCAACCCCACCAACGCGCTGGTAGACGTCGCCGGCGTCGCGGCGCGCGTGCGCTCGCTGTCGACGTCGGGTACGCCGCCGGTGATCGCCGTCGACAACACGTTTCTCGGACCGTTGTGGCAACATCCGCTCGATCACGGGGCCGACCTCGTCCTCTACTCGGCGACCAAGTTCATCGGCGGGCACAGCGACCTCATCGCGGGAGCCTGCCTGGGTGACGCCGAGCTGCTGGAGCGGGTGCGAACGCTGCGCACCTTCTTTGGCACCATGGCCGGGCCGTGGACGGGCTGGCTGCTGCTGCGCAGCCTCGAGACGCTGAAGATGCGGATGACGGCGCAGATGAAGAACGCGCGCTACGTGGCCGATTTCTTGAGCCAGCACCCGAAAGTCCGCGACGTCTGGTACCTCGACCTGTTACGGGAGGCGGATCCGATGTTCGAGGTGTATCGCAAGCAGTGCCTCGCCCCCGGCTCGGTCATCTCCTTCGGTGTGGACGGGGACGAAGCGGGGGCGTTCCGGTTCCTGAACTCGCTCCGGCTGTGCAAGCTCGCCGTGAGTCTCGGAGGAACCGAGTCGCTCGCGGAGCATCCCGCCACCATGACGCACGCCGACGTCGAGCCCGGCGAGCGGAGCCGGCTCGGAATCACCGACTCCATGATTCGGCTTTCGGTCGGCGTCGAGCACTTCGAGGACATCATCGGCGACGTGGAACAGGCGCTCCGCGCGGTGTGAGTGGCACTCGGAGCCGGTGCGGCGATACAATCCATAACGACCGCACGGCGCAGATCCGACGGCTGACCGACATGACGGGGCGACCGAGATGGTTCACCTTTCCCAGAGCAGCCTGAACAGCTTCGGCACCCGGGGGGCATTGGAGGTTCCCGCCGGTCCGACGACGATCTTTCGGCTTCCGGAGCTCGAGCGTGAGAGGATCGCCGCGGTCGATCGGCTGCCGTACTCCATCCGCATCCTGCTCGAGAACCTGCTCCGATTCGAGGATGGGCAGACCGTGACCGCGGACGACATCGAGGCCGTTGCCCGCTGGGATCCGTCGGGCCCCCAGGAACGGGAGATCGCCTTTCGACCGGCCCGAGTGCTCCTCCAGGACTTCACGGGCGTTCCCGCTATCGTGGACCTGGCGGCCATGCGGGACGCGATGGCCCGATTGGGCGGCGACCCGAACCGGATCAATCCGCTGCTCCCGGCCGAGCTGGTGATCGACCACTCGGTGCAGGTCGATTCGTTCGGGAGCTCCGCCTCGTTCCTCATCAACGCCGAGAACGAGTTCGCCCGCAACGAGGAACGCTACGCCTTTCTGCGCTGGGGACAGACCGCGTTCGATAACTTCTGGGTGGTGCCGCCGGATACGGGGATCGTCCACCAGGTGAACCTCGAATACCTGGCCCGCGTCGTGTTCTCGGTCGACGGTGACGACTCCCGGATCGCATTCCCGGACACGCTGGTCGGAACCGACAGCCACACGACGATGATCAACGGACTGGGCGTGTTGGGGTGGGGCGTGGGGGGCATCGAGGCCGAGGCGGCCCTCCTCGGCCAGCCCATCAGCCTGCTCATACCGGAAGTAGTCGGATTCCGTCTGCACGGCTCCCTGACGGAAGGAACCACGGCCACCGATCTGGTGCTGCGGGTCACCGAGATGCTGCGCGAGCGGGGTGTCGTCGGCCGGTTCGTCGAGTTCTACGGGCCCGGGATCGGTAGCCTGTCGCTCGCCGACCGGGCGACGATCGGCAATATGTCTCCGGAGTACGGCGCCACCTGCGCGATCTTCCCGGTCGACGCCGAGACGCTCGAGTATCTGCGCTTCACCAATCGTCCGCGCGAGCAGGTGGATCTGGTCGAGGCGTATATGAAAGCCCAGGGGTTGTTCCACACCAGCGACAGCCCCGAACCGGAGTACACCGACACGCTCGAGCTCGACCTCGGCGACGTCGAGCCGAGCCTCGCCGGTCCCCGGCTGCCGCAACAGCGCATCCGGCTCACTCGAGCCAAGAGGGCCTTCGAGCAGGCGCTCGACGCGATGATCGAATCGACGGCCGGGCGCGCATCCGAGCGCGCAATCGAGCGCTGGGAAGGAGAGGGGGGAGAGAACCCCGCCGTGGCGACGGCGCAGGAGACGCTCACGCGGGTGCACGTCCGGATGGAGGCGCTCGACGAGGGTGCGGCGGATGAGGAGTTCCACCTGCACCACGGGTCGGTGGTGATCGCGGCGATCACCAGTTGCACGAATACCTCCAACCCCTCGGTGATGGTCGGGGCCGGGCTGCTTGCGAAGAAGGCGGTGGAGCGCGGCCTGGGGCGACGTCCGTGGGTGAAGACGAGCCTCGCTCCGGGCTCGATGGTGGTGACCGAGTACCTGAACGAGGCCGGCCTGATGCCCTACCTCGAGGCGCTCGGCTTCCACCTCGTCGGCTACGGCTGCACGACGTGCATCGGGAACAGTGGGCCGCTTCCGCAGGCGATCTCGGAAGCGGTGCACGAGCACGAGCTGGTGGTGTGCTCGGTGCTGTCCGGCAATCGGAACTTCGAGGGTCGGATCAATCCGGACACCCGGGCGAACTATCTCGCATCACCACCGCTGGTGGTCGCATATGCCCTCGCGGGTCGCATGGACATCGACCTGTACAACGAGCCGCTCGGTCAGGACCCGGAGGGCCGGGATGTCTTCCTGCGCGACATCTGGCCGTCGCAGAACGAGATTCGGGACACCGTACGCAGCGCGGTCAAGACCGAGATGTTCGCCGAGCAGTACGCCGATGTGTTCGGCGGCGACGATCGGTGGAAGGCGCTCGAGGTACCGGAAGGAGACCGCTTCGCGTGGCAGCCGGAGTCCACCTACGTGCGGGAGCCTCCGTTCTTCGTGGGTATGTCGCCCGGGGTCGAGGAGCCGCAGGACATCCACGACGCGCGCGTCCTGGCCGTGCTGGGCGATTCGGTGACCACCGATCACATCTCGCCCGCCGGTTCGATTCCCAAGGACTCGCCCGCGGCGCATTACCTGATGGATCACGGCGTGGAGCGCCGGGACTTCAACTCGTTCGGCTCGCGGCGCGGGAACCACGAGGTGATGATGCGGGGAACGTTCGGCAACATCCGCCTCCGCAACCTCCTCGTGCCAGGGATCGAGGGCGGCTACACCCGTCACCTGCCGGGCGGGAAGAAGATGAGCATCTTCGAGGCGGCGATGAAGTACGCCGAGGAGGGGGTGCCGCTGATCGTGCTCGCCGGGAAGGAGTACGGCACCGGGTCCTCGCGCGACTGGGCGGCGAAGGGACCGCGCCTGCTGGGCGTGCGCGCCGTTATCGCCGAGGGGTACGAGCGCATCCACCGAAGCAACCTGATCGGTATGGGAATCCTGCCCCTCCAGTTCCCTCCCGATCGGGGCCGCGAGGCGCTGGGCCTGGACGGCACCGAGCTGTACGACGTGGAGGGGATCGACGGCGGTCTGGAGCCCGGCGCCGCCCTCCCGGTGCGGGCGACGCGATCGGACGGCGCGACGATCACGTTCGAGGCACGCAGCCGGATCGATACGGCGGTCGAGGCCCAATACTTCCGACATGGCGGCATTCTGCACATGGTGCTGCGGCAGCTCCTCGACGCGTAGCAGCGGGTCTCCCCCTCCTCACCACGCGCTTTGGGCGTGGAGCCTCCTCGCTGAGGGTCGCGGGTTCGCCCTCGCTGGCCCCGCGCTTTGGACGTCGAAG
>CAZJXR010000133.1:0-9230 GCA_964550085.1 uncultured Gemmatimonadota bacterium | reverse complement strand
TGCAGCGCGAGCCGGGCGCGCTGATATCTGCCGAGACGGTCGTATACCTGCGTGACTGCTACGATCACGCGATCCGGATCATCGACCTGGTCGAGTCGCTGCGAGAGATGAGCTCCGACCTGATGGGCCTCTACCTGTCGAGCGTCAGCAATCGGATGAACGAAGTGATGAAGGTGCTGACGATCATCGCGACCATCTTCATCCCGCTCAGCTTCATCGCCGGCGTGTACGGGATGAACTTCGATCCCGAGGCGTCGCGCTGGAACATGCCCGAACTCGGCTGGTCGTTCGGGTATCCTTTCGTTCTCCTGCTCATGCTCCTCGTCGCCGGCGGATTGATCGCCTTCGTGTGGCGGAGGGGGTGGCTGCGCTGAGGGCACCTCGCGCGCGGCAACGCTCCTGCCGAGTCGGCTGTCTATTTCACTGGCGCCCCGCCGGTGACCATCGAAGTCCGAGGCGAGGGTTCGGTGACGGTCCCGGTTCGTGGCGTCCGTTCGCTAACCGTGGACTCCCGGCCGGCCGCCACCCCAAAATCAGGATGAAACGATGAAGAAACTGGCTCCGCTCGGCACGACTCTCCTTCTCCTGCTCGCCTCGACGCCGGGGCTGTTTGCACAGGGGTTCGGGAGCTCCGTCGCCATCGGCGACGGTGAGATTCTGATCGCGGAACCCCTCGGCGAGCGAATCGCGGGGACTGTTTACGTCTACAACCGCAGCGCCGACGGCGGTTGGCGGGAGGCGGGCCGGCTCGTCGCCTCCGATGCCCGACCCGGAGACCAGTTCGGGCAGGCGCTCGCGCTCGCCGGCAACTCCCTGCTGATCGGCACCACCGAGGCGGACAGCAGTGCCGGAGCCGTGTACGTCTTCGCCCGATCGCCAGCGGGCGTCTGGCAGCAGACGGCCCGTCTGCAACCCGCCGAGCTGGCCCCGGGTGAAGCGTTCGGGCAGCGTATCGCCTCCGACGGCGACGTGGCGTTGGTCTCCGCGATCGGGCAGGACGAGGAAGCGGGCGCGGTGTACGTGTTTCGCCGGGACGGGAGCACCGGCGGGTGGCACGAGGAAGCCCGGCTGGTGGGCGATGACACCGAGGCGGACGACGCGTTCGGGGCGAGCCTGGCGATCGCCGGTCCTCAAGTGCTGATCGGCGCCCCGAATCACGACAAGCGCCAGGGCGCCGTGTATCTGTTTCGCCACGATAGCGAGACGGGAGGTTGGACGCAGGAGGCGAAGCTCCAGCACGACGGCGCCAAGGCCAACGATCGGTTCGGGTCCGCGGTGCTCGGTCGCGGCGAGGAGATTTTCGTGGGCGCGATGGGCCGGAATCGCATGGCGGGGGCCGTCTACCGGTTCACCCCGGATGAAGGATCGGGCGAGTGGAGCGAAGGGAACCCGCTGACCGCGTTCGACCCGTCACCGTTCGCCATGTTCGGAGCGTCGCTGATCGGTACCGACGCCGGTCTCTGGGTGGGCGCGCCGGGCGCCGAGCAGCGCGCCGGCCGGGCGTACCTGTTCGAGCTCGATGCGGAGCGCGGCGAATGGACGACGGTGCGGAAGCTCGCCTTCCACGACATTGAGTCGGGTGACGGTCTCGGCTTGGCGCTGGCGGTCAGGGGCGACGTGGCCGTCGCCGGGGTGGCCGGAGACGATGGAGGCTTCGGCACGGCCGTGATCTTCGAGCGCGGTGCGAGCGGCTGGAACGGCGGCTCGAAGGTGTGGAGCGAGATCGAAGGCCTGGATCCGATCGTAGGCGGCGAGGTGATGTGCGCCGAGGAGACAGCGGACCAGTTCTCCTGCCGGGATGTCGATCTGATCGCGTTTCTTCCCAACTCGGCGATCGGGGGCGCCCGCGGAGTGCGTCTCAACGATGTGTGGGGGTGGACCGACCCGGAGAGCGGGCGGGACTACGCGATCGTGGGTCGCGCGGATGGAACGGCGTTCGTGGAGGTGAGCGACCCGATCCGGCCGGTGTATGTGGGCGAGCTGCCGATGACGGAGGGCGCGACCGCCAATCGGTGGCGCGACATGAAAGTATACCGTGATCACGTGTTCATCGTCGCCGACGGCGCCGGCGAGCACGGCATGCAGGTGTTCGATCTGACGCTCCTGCGTGAATATCGCGGAACGCCGATCACTTTTACCGAGACGGGCCATTACGACCAGGTGGCCAGCGTCCACAACATCGTAATCAATGAAGAAACCGGGTTCGCGTTCGCGGTGGGAACCAGCTCGGGCGGGGAAACGTGCGGCGGCGGTCTCCACATGATCGACATCCGCACCCCCGATCGACCCACGTTCGCCGGCTGCTTCGCCGATCCGGCCACCGGGCGGCGTCAGACGGGCTACGTGCACGACGCGCAGTGCGTCATCTACTCCGGTCCAGATACCGAGCATCAGGGACGAGAGATCTGTTTTGGGGCGAACGAGACGGCGATCAGCATCGCCGACGTGACCGACAAGCAACAGCCGGTGGCTGTTTCGACCGCCGACTATCCGAACGTCGGTTACGCGCACCAGGGCTGGCTGACCGATGATCAGCGCTACTTCTTCCTCGACGATGAGACGGACGAAGTGAACGGCCTGGTCGAGCACACCCGCACGCTGGTGTGGGACGTCACCGATCTGGATGACCCGGTCCTGCTCACCGAGTACTTCGCTCCCACGCGGGCTACGGACCACAACCTGTACGTCAAGGGCGATCGCATGTACCAGTCGAACAACCGCTCCGGGCTGCGGGTGGTCGACATCAGCGATCCCGCCGCACCGGTCGAGATCGGTTTCTTCGACACGACGCCGTGGAGCAAGGACGAGGCCGGGTTCGACGGTACGTGGAGTGTCTACCCGTTCTTCGACAGCGGCGTGATCCTGCTCACCAGCCGGCTCGAAGGGTTGTTTCTCGTGCGGCCGCGGGAGCCGCAACTCGTTCCGTAAGCAGTCGCAAGAGGTCGTCCGACAGCCCCTGGCTGGCGGGACGGATCCGGGCTAGCGGGCCGATCGGCGGCGTCGCGGGCGAAGCAGGCGCTCGAGCACCAGGAACTTCTCGTACAGCGCCACGCCTTTCCGCCTGCGGCCCAGCTCCGCAAAGATCGACCGCATTCGGGCCCGGCGGGCGACGTACACGCGGAACACTTCGGCGAAGTCCTCCAGGGGGTGCGTGGCGGCATAACGGCTCACGAAATCGGGGGCCGCCTTGCTGGCGCCGGGGCGCATCCGCCGCGCCCACGCCCGATCGATCACCCGGTACGCCTTCTCCGCCCGCCCGAAGGTGCGAATGAACTCCGCCCTCCGGGTCCAGCTCCAGTTTCGGAACAGCAGGCTGTGACCGAGCTCGTGCAGGATGAGCCCGACCAGAAGCGAGTCCGGTATCTCGTCGCGCCGCTTCCCGACCACGTAGCTCTCGCAGATCTCGACCACGTCGGGAGACGCCGGATCGACCCCCGAGGAGCCGGGTCGCAGCAGCACCCGGTACGACCAGCGCGGGACGCGGGAAGCGGCGAGCAATCGGTTCACGCGTCGCAGCAACGGTCGAATGAGATCCGCGCCCGTCGCGTCCCCCCCGCACCACGGGCAATAGTCCATGTCGTCGTCGACGCCCCCCGCACAGTGCGGGCAAGTGCCTTCGAACAACCCCTCGTCGCTCCACTGCTGGGAACGCCCGCACCATGGACAGGCCGGCATGGGGTATTCGACCCCACCGCCGCACCCGCTGTGGCACCAGGCGTCGAAGCGGAATCCGCGTGGGGCCTTCAGCGGCTTGTCGCTTCGCCCGCCCCGCCGGTGCAGCTCGCCTGTACACCACGGACAGTAGCGAAACTGCCGCGACATGCCCCAGCCGCAGCCGGGGCACCGCCGGTTGGAGGGATCGCGTCCGCGCCACTCCAGCGCACGGCCGCATCCCGGGCAGTGGTTCCACCAACGCCGGATATGTTTGCCACACCTGCACTTAGACATCGTGGCTCGGTGCTTGACGATGTGGGCCTGCCCGGACCACCTCCGCCCCACCCCGCTCGATAGATGGCTAATTAGCGACGGGGCATCAGGACGTCAATCGGCGGCCAGCTCACCCACCGAGCACACGCTGGCGAAGCGCGCGAGTGAATGCGGAAAGCCGCTCGCCCGGTGGCTCCGAGCCCTGCACCAGTTCAATGAGCCGGCGCGAGGAGCCGGGGAGAACCAGGTCGGGCGCCAACTCGAAAAGCGGCTGGTGGACGAAGCGTCTTCGCTCTACATCGGGGTGCGGCACGCGCACTGCCGTCCCATCCAGAACGGCGTTTCCGAACAGCAGGAGGTCGAGGTCGATGGTGCGAGGCCCTGACCGGTCGGCGTGCCGGCTCCGTCCGCACCGCTCTTCCACCCGGTCGAGCATCGAGCGCAGGTCGCCGGGCGACAGTGGCGTCCACAGCTCGACGACGCCGTTGTAGAAATCGGCACCCTCCGTCTTACCCACTGGACGCGTGCGATAAAAGGTCGAGATCGCTGTCAGACGGAGACGGGGAAGGCCGGCGAGCGTCTCGAGGGCACGGGGGATATTCTGTTCCGGATCGATGTTCGAGCCGACACCGACGAAGCACCGAACAGCCGCTTCGTTCACGGCTCGCGGTCGCGCTCGATCTCGACTCCCACGCTGCGGGCGAACCGCAGGGCTCCCGGTTTTTCGACCCGCACTCGCGCTCGCTCGACCCGAATGTCCTCGAGGCAGATGGCCGCAACGCGCTCGGCGAGGGCTTCGACCAGGTGATAGGCGGACGTTTCGCTCTCCTCCACCACGCGCTTGGCGAGCGCGCGATAGTCGACCGCGTCGCCGAACTCATCGCTGCGGCCGGCGTCCCGACTGTCGATTTCCAGCTCGATATTGACCAGCACGTCCTGTCGGTCCTTCCGCTCCCACTCCTGCACTCCGATGACGCAGCGGACCAGCAGGTCGTCGATGAAGATCGTGTCGGCCATTGCCGCTCCGTCGGTTCTCGGTCTGCCCTGCCGCACGCCGACGTCCGTCTCAGCCAGACGTCAGCTTCTGCCCCCCGTCGATGAACAGCGTGTCGCCCGTAACGTACGGCGCGCCGAGCAGGTACACGACGGCGTCCGCTACGTCGGCGGCCTCGCCCGGTCGACGCAACGGGATCGCCCGCGTCCGCGCCTCCAGATAGCTCCGGTCTTCTCCCTCGGGGGGGAGAATGAAGCCGGGCGCCACCGCGTTCACCCGGAGCACCGGCGCGAACTCGCGGGCGGTCATCCGGGTCAGGTGCGCAAGCACCTGTTTGCTCAGATGATACGCTGCGTGCGCGGGGTCCTTCCCGGCGATGCGCGTGTCGAGCAGGTTGACGACCGATCCGCTTCGGCCCTCTGCTTCGAGCCGCACGGCGAGAGCGCGGAGGAGAGCGAAAGGTGCCCACGCGTTCACCGCGATCACCCGGACGAGCTCGTCGAACTCGAGCTCAGCCAGCCGGCCTCGCGGGAACACCGACGCGTTGTTGACGAGCAGATCGATCGGGCCGGCCGTTTCCCACGCACGATCGAGAAGCCGCCCCGTCTGTTCGGGATCGGCGAGGTCGGCCTGCACGAGATCGACTTCGGCGCCCCTCGCACGGAGCGCGCGCGCCGTCTCCTCTGCCTCGGCACCGGAGGTCCGGTAGTGCAACGTGACCGCCGCCCCCGCCTCGACCAGGGCCTCGGCGATCGCCCGCCCGAGGCGTCGGGCGCCCCCCGTCACCAGAGCACGGGTTCCGCTCAACGACCGCGTCGCATCGTTCATGAGCGCCAAACTTCCGGCCCCGGCCCCCCGGTGCAAGACGATGGGCCGTTGCACGGGGACCCGGGTAGACGAATGTTGCCGTACCGATCCGACGCGCGGAACTGACGAGCTCTCGACCGATGACGCCCTCACGCCGAGACTTCCTTCGCAACACGCTGCTGGCGACGGCCTGCATCGCGTTGCGTCCCATCGACCTGCTCGCCCTGGGCGCGGAGCCAGGCCAGCTGAGCCGGGGCGGACCCCGACAGCGGATCCTCATCCTTGGCGCCGGGATGGCCGGTCTGACGGCGGCGTACGAACTGTTGCAGGCCGGACACGAGGTGGTCGTGCTCGAGGCGCGGACCCGTTCGGGAGGTCGGGTGCGCACGCTGCGCGCTCCGTTCACCGACGGCATGTACGCCGAAGCCGGAGCGGCCCGGATCCCGAGGGCGCACGAGCTCGTGATCCGCTACATCGAGAAGTTCTCGCTCCCGACCGCAGCGTTCGAGTCGTCCAAGCCCGACCTCTACCGGCTGGCGGGTCGCACATACCGGAGCGATCAGCCCGATCTCCTCGCCGCCCTCGGCTGCACGACCGAGGAGCAGGAGCTCGGAGCGACGGGGACGCTGGAAAAGTACCTCCGGCCGTTGATCGGCCGGCTCGGCGACATGGCGAGTCCGGGGTGGCCGCCGGCGGCTCTGTACCGCTACGACGACCTGAGCAGCGCGCAGATGCTCCGCCAGCTCGGGATCTCGGAGCCGCTGACCCGATTCTACGATGTCGGTCTCGGCATCCTCGATGAGCTGTCGGGACTCGAGCTGTTGATGCAGGTGGACAACGTGTTCGTGCCGAAGCTGAGGATCGTCGGCGGAACCGATCTGCTTCCGCGCGCCATGGCCCGCGAGCTCGGCGCCGTCGTGCGCTACGGGACGCCCGTGTGCCGGATCGAACAGGACGCGAGCGGGGTTCGGGTCGCTTGGGCGGGGCCGGCGGGAGGCGGGACCGCGACCGGAGACCGGATCATCTGCACCATTCCGTTCTCGGTCCTGCGAGGCATCGAAGTCCAGCCTCCATTCCAGCCGGCCAAACAGCAGGCCGTCGACCACCTGTATTACGAGGCGGTGACCCGCGTTTACGTCCAGACCCGCACCCGCTTCTGGGAGCGTGAGGGTGTCAGCGGCTACGCATTCACCGATGACGCGATGGAGATCTGGCCGGCCGGCGGCGACGATGGCGGGGAGCGGGCGATCCTGCTCTCGTACACGCGCGCCAAACTGGCGGAGGAGATTGCGCGCCTCGGACCGGACGATGGCGCCCGGCAGGCGGTCGAGCTCATGAGCCGCGTGTACCCGGAGCTCCCTGAACAGGCGGAGGGAACGGCCATGTTCGTGTGGAACGAGGAGCCGTGGGCCCGCGGTGCATACACTGGCTACCTGCCCGGCCAGATGCGCGACCTGTACGCGGCGGTGGCGTCCCCGGCGGGACGCATTTTCTTCGCCGGCGAGCACTGTTCGCCGTGGCCCGGCTGGATCCAGGGCGCGGTGCATTCCGGTGTGCGGGCCGCGCTGGAGGTCAACCAAGCGTAACTGTGAAGCGCCGGGCGTCCGGTCGTGTGAAGCGACCCCGCAGGGCGGCCCGGGGAGCCTCAACCGTAGGAGGGGTGGCATGACCCATTCGTACGAGACGCTGAAAGGGAAGACGGTAGCCCAGCTGCGTGACATCGCCGAGGGGTTCGGCGAGCACGAGCAGCTGCACGGTTACCGCACCATGCACAAGGAGGAGCTGCTGCCGGCCCTCTGCCATGCGCTCGGGATCGAGGACCACACGCACCACGAAGTGATCGGACTCGACAAGGCGAGGATCAAGGCCCGAATCGGCGAGCTGAAGGCAATCCGGGACGCCGCGCTCGAGGCCCGCGACCTGGACGAGTACCGGGCCATCCTCAAGCAGATCCACCGGCTGAAGGGGAAGCTACGGCGCGCGGTCGTGTGAGCCTTAGGCGGAGAAGTACTTCGCCTCCGGATGGTGAACGACGAGCGCCGCGGTTGCCAGCTCGGGGACGAGCGCGGCCGCCTCGGTGAGCTCCATCGACAACCGCTCGCGGGCGGGCAGCAGGTCGAAAACGATTCGGTGCTGCTGGTGGTCCGGACACGCCGGGTACCCCCACGAGTACCGCAGGCCGCGTTCCGGATCGATCCCCAGCTCTTTGCGGATGCGACGATGGACGTACTCGGCGCCGGCTTCGGCGAGACGGACGCCGAAACCGTGCAGGTAGTACCCTTCCGAGTACTCGCCCGTCTTCATGAGCGCGTTCGAGCGCTCGAGCAGTTCTTCTCCCACGCTCACGATCTGAAGCGCCACTACATCCCGATCGGCGCTCTCCAGCGGCGCGAAGTAGTCCGAAAGGCACAGCCGGTCGTAGTCGGCCTGGCGTGGGAAATCGAATCGGGCGATCTCACGCCGTGGCTCGGTCAGCTCGAATAATACGAGCGAGTCTCCGTCGGCGGCGGCGGGAAAGAAACCGTACGCCGCTTTCGGACGCACCCACCCGGTTGCCAGCGCTTCCTGCTTGTAACGCGCGAGTCGTGGCTCGAACTCCTCGGTAAGCAGGCGCTCCCACTCCTCTCCCTTGGCGTTCTTGGCGCCCCAGTGCAGGCGGTACAGTGTGTTGAGATCAATGAGCGGGAACAGCTCGGCCAGCGGCAGCCGCTCCAAAACTTTCACGCCCCAGAAGGCCGGCTCGGGGATCTCTATGTCTCGCGACGGACGGCCGTTGCTCGATACGGGGCGCATCGCCGCGGCCTTTTCCTTGAGCGCTGCCCGTCGCGCGACGCCCTGGCGGATTTCTTCCAGTCGGTTGCGGACGAATGCCTCGCGTCCGACCGGATCCATCAGCGCATCCACGGTCGCGAGGCCGGCGAACGCGTCCTTGCAGTAGAACATCCCGGCCGGGTACACCACCGTCTCGTCCATGAAGGCCGCGGCCCGCACGAACGAGGGATTGATCGCCGCACCCCCGACGAGCAGCGGGTAGTCGAGACCTCGAGTGTGCAGCTCCTGCGCGCATAGCGGCATCTGCTTGGAGGTCGACACGAGGAGGGCCGAGAGGCCGATCGCGTCCGCTCCTACCTCCTCGGCCTTCTCGATGATCGTGTTGACCGGGACCTGTTTGCCCAAGTCGTAAACCGTGTAGCCGTTGTTGCTCAGGATGGTGCCGACCAGGTTCTTGCCGATGTCGTGCACGTCCCCGAACACGGTCGCGATCACCACCTTCCCCTTGGTCTGTCCGTCGAGCTGGTCCAGGTACGTCTCGAGCTTGGCGACCGCCCGCTTCATCACCTCGGCCGACTGTAAGACGAAGGGCAGGATGAGCTCTCCGGCCCCGAACTTGTCGCCCACCTCTTTCATCGCCGGCAGCAGGACTCCATTGAGCACCGCCACCGCGGCATCGTTGTCGCCGCCCCGCTCATCGATCGCCGCCCGCACGAACTCCTCGATCCCA
>CAZJXR010000132.1:0-9263 GCA_964550085.1 uncultured Gemmatimonadota bacterium | reverse complement strand
GAGGCCCCTGCGGCGCAGGAGGCGCACGGCGCCGACCAGCACGAACAGAAGCGGGACGCCGACCATGCTCCCGTACTTCACCATATCCCGCACGCCGGCGGACGCGAACATCAGCAGCGGTGCGCTTCGATTCTTCGACCGAATGGCGATGAGCGCATCGTCCTGGGACAACCAGTCGACCGAGTTGAGGAAGAAAGCCGCGTTCCCGGGATTCTGCGTCACCGGGTTGTCGGTCGCGAATTCCGAGTCCCCGATCAGCACCAGCGGGCCGAGGCCTTCCTCGGTCCCGGTGTGCGCCACGGCGATGAGTTGCGGCGCCAGGCTGTCGTTCAGGGCGCTCCAATCGCGCTCGGGACTGATCGCCACATCCTGGCTCAGCCGCCCCCCGAACTCGGAAGTTCCGAGCAACGGGATCATTCGCGTCGTGTCTTCGGCCGCGATGCGGATCGGGCTCGCCCACGGGGTCACGACCGACACGATGTTCTGGACCACGGGGTGGTCGGAGGCCGGCAGGGTCATCGGCCACAGTGGGTACGGGAGGACCAGAGTGAAGCCGGATGGGGTGGGTGAGCTCACCTGGCTGTGCGAGCGCAGGTCGAACACCAGGGCCGGTTCCAGCCCCAGCCCGTAGCGCTCGAGCAGGCCTTCCAACACCGGAAACGCGAGCGGCCGCGCCAGCAGGATCTCCTGGTTCACGCTCTCTCCGTCGACCATCAGCATCAGCCGCCCGCCGCGTTCGAGGAATCGGGTGAGCTCCTCGCCTTCGTGCTCCTGCAAGTCACGCTTCGGTCCGGCGACCACGATGACGCCGACACTGTCGGGGATCGTCGCCGTATCGGCGGTCAAGTCCACTCGCACCAGAAAGTAGTTCTCCGTCAGCCGTTCGCCGATCCGCCCCATCGTGGTCTGCAGCTGCTCCTCGCCGTGACCGGCCAGCATGCCAACGGTGGTCCGACCCTCTCCGGTCGCGTTCTTGATTGCCGTCGTCAACCGGTATTCCAGGTTGTCGGTGCGCTGAACGACCGGAATGATCTCGGTGCGGTCGGCGTACTGTACCGCGATGCCCAGGTAGCCCTGCCGGACCTGAAACTCTTCTTGACCGAGCACGTTGAAGCGGATCGGCGGGATACTGAGCTCCGCCGCCTCGGCACGATCCTCGTTGGTCCCCTCCGGCGCCAGGTGGACGACCTGCAGGTTCGGTGCGCCGGCCGATCCGTAGTCGGCCAACATGTCCTCCACGTCCCGCCGGACGAGATCCGCCTGCGGGGGCAGCTCGCGCGACGCAAAGAACTTCACCGTCACCAGGTCGTTCACGCCATCCAGTACCTCCCGGGTGGCGTCCGAAAGCGTGTAGACCCTCCCCGGGGTGAGATCCAGCCGCCCCCGGATGTGCCGTCCGACCAGATTGACAACCACGCAGATGGCCACCAGGCCCAAAACACCCAGTCGCAGCGAACGGTAGCGCGACCCGGCTCGGCTGAGCTGCTGGCGCAGGAGCGACCAGTATGCGAGGCACAGAAAGGACGCACTCAGTGACAGGAAGTACACGACGTCGCGGAGGTCGATCACGCCCCGCTGGATACTCTCGTAGTGAGCGATCACTCCCAGTCGGGTCGCCGCCGTAGCCAGAAAGCGGGGCACGCTGAGCAGGACGACCTCGAGGCTGAGCGAGTAAAAGAAGAAGATCACCGCGATACCGAGAATGAAAGCCGTGATCTGATTCCGGGTCAGCGACGAGGCCCACAGACCGACAGCTACCAGGCCGGCGAGAAGCAGAAAGGTCCCGACGTACTGGGCCAGGATGACACCCCAGTGCAGATCGGCTCCCAGGCTGAGACCGAGCGGCGCCGCGAGGGTACCCAGCATGGCGATCGAGAGGAAGAGCAGAACGCCCACGTACTTGCCGAGCAGGAACTCGACCTCCCGGATGGGCTGGGACATGACGACCTCGAGCGTGCCTGTCTGCCGTTCCTCGGCCAGGCTGCGCATGGTGACGGCCGGGACGAAGAACAGAAACAGCCACGGAAGCAGTCCGAACATCTGCCGCAGCGAGGCCTCGCCCGAAAAATAGACGGCGCGGAAGAAAAAGAAGAAGTTGGTGACGTAGAAGAAGACCAGCAGGATGTACGCGGTCGCGTGGTCGAAGTACTCGCGCAACTCGCGCCGGGCGATAATCCAGATGCTCGCCGCGCTCATGTGCCTGCCGTCAGCTCCCGGAAAACGTCCTCGAGGCTCTCACGCTCAAGGTGCAATTCCCACAAGGTCCACTCCCGTTCGCCGGCCACTCGGAAGATCTCGGCCCGCGGATCCGCACCTCGCTCCCCGAACACGGTGAACCGAAGTCGTGATGAACCTCCCGTCTCACCCGTGGTCTCGACTTCGACGCCGGATACGGAGTCGAGTGCTTCCAGACATCCCACCACCGAATCGGGCGCTGCGCCTGTCAGCTCGAGACTGACCCGAACACCGCCGTGACCGCCGGCCAGCACCACGTCCGCGGTTCCGTCCGCTATCAACTTCCCCTGGTCGATGATCAGAATGCGGTTGCAGGTGGCCTGAACTTCCTGCATGACGTGGGTGCTGAGGATGACGGTCCGCTCTCGTCCGAGCTCCGTGATCAGTCGCCGGATCTCGACCCGCTGGTTGGGGTCGAGACCTTCGGTGGGCTCGTCCAGAATCAGGATGTCGGGACGCGAAAGGATCGCCTGCGCCAGGCCGACCCGCTGCCGGTAGCCCTTCGACAATTCGCCGATCGGTCGGTAGTACACCTCCGCCAGTGCCGTGCGGTCTACCGCATCGTCGATCGAGCCCCGCAGCTCCGCCGGCCCGAGTCCCCGCAGCTGTCCAACGTAGGTGAGGAACTCGCTGACCAGCATGTCCCGGTACAGCGGGTTGGTCTCCGGCAGATAGCCGATTCGGCGCTTGATCTCGATCGATCCTTCACCGGCCGACACACCGTCGATCTCGATCGTCCCCGCGTCGGGCTCCAGCTGCTGTGTAATAAGTCGCATCGTGGTGGTCTTGCCGGCTCCGTTCGGACCCAGGAAGCCCACCACTTCGCCGCGATCGATGGTGAACGTCACCTCGTCGACGGCCCGGATAGTGCCGAAGCTCTTGACTGTCTGGTTCAGCCGGACCAGCGACATTCTTGCCCTCGGATTGCCTATCGCGACCTGCTATGCGTCGACTGGACAGCGGCTCGGTGAGAAAGGCTCGGGAGCACACGGCAGGCCGTCGTGTCGGTCTGTCGGCGGCGGAAGAGCCTGGCAGCGAGCCTGTCCGTCAGACGCGGCGTCGAGTATCGAAACGGCGCAGAAAGTAAGCCTCCGCCGTTCCAAGTCAAGACGCACCGGGTTCAACCGGGAGCGACCCGGTGGTTCGGTGGTGAAGTGCCGGGACTGTTGACCGGCCGCCGGCCCGAGAGCGAGTTTAGCGGACGCACCGGGAAGGGGCACCTCGCCACCCACCGATCCGCCGCAGTCCCCGGATTCAGGGGAAGCCGAGGATTCGGTACGCGCATAGTACGCACTAGTACGCACAAAGGAGGCTATCACAGCGTGCAGCTTGTTGTCGCGACCACGGGAGGGGTTCACACGATCCGCTGGATCGAGGGAGAGCGGGCCGGACGCCGCATGGCGAGCGCCCTCGAGCGGGACGAGATCACCTGCGCGACCACCATCGGAGGGGGGGCCTTCATCGGGACCCGGGCCGGACGCCTGTTCGCCTCCGATGACCGGGGGCAGAGCTGGAGGCCGCTCGAAGGGCCCCGCTCGGCAAGCGCCGTCACCGCTTTGACCGGGCTGGCGCACGGAGATGGGTTGCTGTTCGCCGGCACGGAACCGGCGGCGATCCATCTCTCCCGCGATGCGGGACGGACGTGGACCGAGCTCACCGAGTTCGGTGCGCTCGCCGGGCAGGAGCGGTGGCGCGGGTACGGAGATCGCGCGGCCCACGTCCAGACCATCGTGTGTGACGTCCGGGAGCCGCTGCGTGTATATGCGGGAGTCGAGATCGGTGGTGCCTATCGCAGCGATGATGGGGGGCGAAGCTGGCGCTCGATCAATGACGGACTGTACGACGACATCCACCGCCTGGCGGTCGACTCCGGCGATCCGGCGCGTATTTATGCGGCCACCGGCGGAGGCTTCTACTGCAGCCCCGACCGGGGAGTCACCTGGCACGCGGCGGAGGGGGAGGTCGGGGAAAGGTACTGTACAAGCATGCTCACCGCCCGCCCGGGAAGAGCGCTGGGTTCAATCGTGTACGTGGTCACGGCGGCCGGTCCGCCAGCGACCTGGCACAAGAGGAAGGGTGCAGAGGTCAAGGTGTACCGAAGCGACGACCAGGGGGTGAGCTGGGAGGAAATCGACGTGGCCAGCCGCCGCTACGTCTACACCGCGGTGGCGCAGGATCCGGACGACCCGGACTCGTTCGTGGTGGGCGCCAGCAACGGTTCGCTTCACCACGTCGATCGCCGGCGACGCCAATGGTATCAGATTCTGTTCGGTCTGCCGCCGGTCGTTTCGCTGATCGCGCTCTGAGCGGCCGGCGGTCCGGACGACTCGGTGATGGGTCATCGATCGGGCGCACCGACGAGCGTTTCGATGCATTCGAATGGGAGAGAGACCGGTGAAACCCCGTTTGACCACGCTGCACCCGGGATGGGTGATTATCGCCGCCACGCTCCTGCACTCGCCGGCGCCGGCGCAGGAGGCGGGAGCCACGATTGGTGCGCGGACCGATGTGCGCGAGGAGTTGACCGTAGAGCGCATCTACGGCAGCGCGGATTTCGAAGGCCAGTCGTTCTCCGCCACTTGGCGATCGGGTGGGCGGCACTGGGTGGCGACCGATGTGGATGGCGAGGGCCGAACCGAGCTATGGGAGGTGGACGCGCAGAGCGGCCGCCGCACGAAGCTCGTGTCGGCCGAAGAGCTGATACCCGCCGGGGAGTCGGAGCCGATCGCGGTCGACGATTTCAGCTTCTCCGCCACCGGCAGGCGGCTGCTGATCTTCACCAACGCACAGCGGGTGTGGCGCGCGCGAACACAGGGCGAGTACTACGTCCTCGACCTCGAGACCCGACTCCTCGTTCCGCTCAGCGCGCAGCCCGGGTGGCAGATGTTCGCCAAGTTCTCGCCCAACGGGCGCTACGTAGCTTTTGTGCGCGAGCACAACATCTATCTGTCCGACCTCGATACCGGTGAGGAGAGACCGCTCACCTTCGATGGCGACGACAACGTCATCAACGGCACGACCGACTGGGTATACGAGGAAGAGCTCGGCCTCCGTGACGCGTTCCGCTGGAGTCCCGACGGTCGTCGCATCGCTTACTGGCGTCTCGATCAGAGCGCGGTGCCCATATTCTATCTCGTCGATGAGACGCAGCTCTATCCCGAGCTGATCGAGATTCCGTATCCCAAGGCCGGCAAACGGAACTCGACGGTCCGGGTCGGGTGTCTCGACCTTGCCACTCGCCAGACCACCTGGTTCGACATCGGGACGAACGAGGATATCTACATCGCCCGCATGGAATGGGCGGACTCGCCTACCGAGGTCGTGATTCAGCGTCTCAACCGTCACCAGAACCAGCTCGATCTCCTGCTCGGGGACGCCGAGACGGGCGAAACGCGGCTCCTTGTGCGCGAGACCGACGCGGCGTGGGTGGATGTCAACGATGACATGCGGTGGACGCAGAACGGCATGCAGTTCATCTGGTCGAGCGAACGGGACGGCTACAACCACCTCTACCTGTACGGACGCGACGGGACGCTCGTCCGACAGCTGACGGCGGGCGCGTGGGACGTGACCGGTGTCGAGGGCGTGGACTCGCGCCGCGGACTGGTGTATTTCACCGCCGCCATCGAGAGTCCGCTGAGCCGAGCGCTCGCCTCGGTGCGGCTGGACGGCTCGGCGCCGCAGGTGATCGTCGGGGGTGAGGGCGGGTGGCACTCGGTTTCGATGAGCCCGACCACGGCGTACTTCATCGATCACTACTCGGACATCACGACTCCGACCACCGCGACGCTGCGACGTGCCGATGGGGAGGAGGTTCGGGTTCTGATGGACAACGCCGAGCTCAAGCGCCGGGTCGCGGCGCTGGAGCTGCCGGCGCCCGAGTTCATAGCGGTGCAGGGTGCGGATGGGACGTCGTTGAACGGCTACCTGATCAAACCCACCGACTTCGATCCGACCCGGCAGTACGGGCTGCTGCTGTACGTCTACGGCGGTCCGGGCTCCCAGACGGTGGTCGACCGCTGGGGCGGCACCCGCTACCTGTGGCACCAGATGCTCGCGGAAGACGGAATCCTCGTCGCCTCGGTGGATAATCGCGGGACCGGGGCCCGCGGCCGGCAGTTCGAGAAGCAGACCTACCTCAACCTCGGCAGGTATGAGGTGGAAGACCAGCTGGCGGCGGCGCGACAGCTCGGGGAGCTGCCGTACGTGGACGCCGACCGCATCGGCATCTGGGGATGGAGCTACGGAGGATACCTCACCCTGCTCACCACGATGCTGAGTGAGGGCCTGATCGCGGCCGGGGTCGCCGTTGCCCCGGTTTCTTCGTGGGAGCTGTACGATACGATCTACACCGAGCGCTTCATGCGTACGCCAGAGGAGAATCCGGGGGGCTACGCGGAGAGCGCTCCGCTCAACTACGCGGACCGGCTGGAGTCGGATCTCCTCCTCGTGCACGGAACGGGGGATGACAACGTCCACGCCCAGAACACGATTCGCATGGTGCAGGCGCTCGAGGAAGCGGGGAAGCAGTTCCAGCTGCGGTTGTATCCGAACAAGACCCACAGCATCGCGGGTTCGACGACCCGGGTGAACCTGTTCATGCTCATCACGGATTTTCTGCGCACCGAGCTCGCCCCCGACGCGCGGGGCCTGGGCGCCGAGTAGGAGGAAGAATGCGTCCGAGCAGGAGCAGCGTCGCGATCATCGTGTTGGCAACCGGCGTGTCATGGTCGACGGCGTTCGGGCAGGAAGTGTCTCCCTACGCAGGCGACGAGAATCGGTCGATCAAGGCGCTCTCCGAACAGGAGATCGCCGATCTCCGCGCCGGAGGCGGGATGGGATTCGCCCGGGCCGCCGAGCTCAACCACTACCCCGGTCCCCGGCATCTCCTGGACCTGGCCGACGAGCTGGAGCTGGATGCCGCGACGGTTGTGCGGGTACGGGAGACCTTCGACGCCATGCAGGCGGACGCGATGCGGCTGGGAGCGCAGATCGTCGACACCGAGGCAGCGCTGGATCAGGCCTTTGCTGCCCGCTCCATCGACGTCAGCTTGCTCACCGAGCTGACGGCGCGCAGCGCCGCGCTGGAGGGCGAGCTGCGTGCCGTGCACCTGCGGGCCCATCTCGCCGTCACCGCGCTGCTCACCGCCGAGCAGATTCACGCCTACGACGTGCTCCGCGGCTATGCCGACGGCGAGGGGGGCGAGCACGACCCGTCCCATCACGGGAGCGGCTGAGGCGTGACCCCGCCCGGGCCCTCGCGCCGGCGATGATCGACGCGTGGCGCGACCTCCTCGATCGTTACGAGGCCTTCAAGTCTGGGCAGTGGTGCTTTCGCGGCGATCGCCAGCACGAGCGCGTTTGGAAGCGCAGGGATGTCCCGCTTCGAGGCCTGCGCCTGAAGACGAGTCTCGAGCGGGCCGCCATCGACCGCTGGGGGTGCGAGTGGAGCGAGCTTCCGGTCATCGAGGAGGGCCTGCTGCGCCGCTTCAAGCGCGAGGCGCACCTCTATCTGGCCAACGAGCCGGATGAAGGCGACAGGGTCGGCTGGTTCTCCCTCATGCGGCACCACGGCGCGCCCACCCGACTCCTCGACTGGAGCTACTCGTTCTTCGTGGCAGTGTACTTCGCCATCAACCGGACGGACCCCGACGAGTCGCCCTGCGTGTGGGCGATGAACCTCGAGCGGCTGCGCTCGGAGGTCGAGCAGCGCGACCATCTCCGCCAGCTGCTGCGGCGCGATCCGAATGCGAAGCGCGAAGAAACGGTCAACGCCATCCTCGACCACAAGCCCCGCCAGGCACTGGTGTTCCCGCTCAATCCGTGGCGGATGAACCGGCGGCTGGTGCTCCAGCAGGCCGTGTTCCTGGTGCCGGGGGACATCACCCGGCCCTTTATGGACAACTTGAGGGCGGTAGGGGAGCCGGAGGCGCTGGTCGAGGTGATTCGCCTGTCGCCGGACCGCGCCTTCCTCAAGGCGGTGACCCGGGAGCTGCTGGCGATGAACATGAGCTCGGCCACCCTTTTCCCCGGGCTGGACGGCTTCGCCCGCAACCTGACGGCCCTGATCCCATTTCCCGAGCTGCGTGCCGTCGATACGGCGCCCGGGCTGGAGTAGTCGAGCGGTCCGTCGCTGCCGTCGAAGGACGATCGCGCGTCGCCGTCTGCGGGGTGTCAGCTGCGGTCGTATGCCGCGTCGAACGCCACCCCGGAAGCAGGAAAGTCGAGCGCTCGCACCCGCGCGCAGGCTTCGCGCGCCCCGTGCTCCCGGTCCATGCCCGGGTCCTCCCACTCGACCGACAGCGGACCCTCGTACCCGATCCGGTTGAGCTGGCGTACGATCTTCGCGAACTCGATCCGGCCGTGTCCGATGGAGCAGAAATCCCAGCCCCGATCCGGGTGCCCGAACGGGAGGTGGCCGCCGAAGGTGCCCGCGCGCCCGGGAGCCGTGCCCCACCACACGTCCTTCAGGTGCACGTGGTAGATGCGGTCGGCGAACTCGCGCAGGAAGGTGAGGTAGTCGACGCCCTGATACGCGAGGTGGCTCGGGTCGTAGTTGAACCCGAAGGCCGGTCGGCCCCTCAGTGCGTCCAGCGCGCGGCGGGCGGTCGCGATGTCGAAGGCTATCTCGGTCGGGTGGACCTCGAGGGCGAAGCGGACCCCGGCCCGGTCGAAAACATCGAGGATCGGATTCCACCGGTCGGCGAAGTCGGAGAATCCCGCCTCGATCGCGCCGGGCAGGTTGGGCGGAAAGGAGTACAGGAGCGGCCAGATCGAGCTGCCCGTGAACCCGTTGACAACCGAAACGCCCAGCTTCGCCGCCGCCCGCGCGGTGTCCTTCATCTCGTCGGCCGCCCGGCGTCGAACCCCCTCGGGCTCACCGTCCCCCCACACCCGCTCCGGCAGGATGGCCTGGTGGCGCTCGTCGATCCGGTCACACACCGCCTGGCCGACCAGATGATTGCTGATCCCCCACAGCCGCAGCCCGTGACGCCTCAGGAGCTCGCCCCGGCTCTCGCCGTACTCGT
>CAZJXR010000131.1:0-9654 GCA_964550085.1 uncultured Gemmatimonadota bacterium | reverse complement strand
AGCGGATCACGGGGGAGAACCCGTACGAGGTCCCGATGCGGATCTACCCCGCGCCCCACTACACCATGGGTGGCCTGTGGGTCGATTACAACCTGATGACCACGCTCCCGGGCCTGCACGCGATCGGCGAGTGCAACTTCTCCGACCACGGGGCAAATCGACTGGGAGCAAGCGCACTCATGCAGGGACTGGCGGATGGCTACTTCATCCTTCCGTACACGATCGGTGACTATCTGGCGCGCGCCGGTCCGACCGCAGCGACCGCTGGCCATCCGGAGGTGAAGGCGACCGAGCAACGCGTGCACGACCGGCTTCGGCGGCTTGAGGGACTGGACGGTTCGACGCCAGTGACGGTCATCCACCGCGAGGCGGGCCGCTTGCTGTGGGACAAGTGCGGGATGTCCCGGGATGCGGCCGGGCTGCGGGAGGCGCTCGCTCGCCTGCCGGAGCTGCGGCAGCGGTTCTGGGAAGACGGGCGGGTGGTGGGCGCCGCGGACACCATGAACCAGTCGATCGAGCGCGCCGGCCGGGTGGCGGATTTCCTCGAGCTGGGCGAGCTCATGTGCAGGGATGCCCTGCGCAGAGAAGAGTCGGCGGGCGGGCATTTCCGAGTGGAACACCAGACGCCGGACGGCGAGGCGCAGCGCGACGATGCGAACTTCATGCACGTGACCGTGTGGGGGTATCAGGGACCCGATACGGCGCCGCTCGAGCACCGCGAGCCACTCGACTTCGAATACGTGCCTCCCGCCACCCGGAGCTACAAGTAATGCACATTACCCTGCATGTGTGGCGGCAGGCGGGGCCCGAGGCACCCGGCGGCTTCGAGCGCTACGAAGCCCCCGATGTGAGCCCCGACATGTCGTTCCTCGAGATGCTCGACGGAGTGAATGAGGGCCTCATCCGTCGCGGCGAGGAGCCGATCGCATGGGAGGACGACTGCCGCGAGGGGATCTGCGGATCCTGCGGGATGGTGATCAACGGAGAGCCCCACGGACCGCATCGGGGTACCGCGACCTGTCAGCTTCACATGCGCAGCTTTCGGGACGGCGACGTGTTGTGGATCGAGCCGTGGCGGGCACGGGCCTTTCCCGTGATCCGAGACCTCGTCGTCGACCGCAGCGCCTTCGACCGGATCATCCAGGCCGGTGGCTATATTTCGGCTCGCGTCGGCAGCGCCCCCGAGGCCAACTCGTTGCCGGTCCCGAAACCGGACGCCGACCGGGCCATGGACGCGGCCGCCTGCATCGGGTGCGGAGCGTGCGTGGCGGTGTGTCCGAA
This sequence comes from uncultured Gemmatimonadota bacterium, assembly GCA_964550085.1. Taxonomy (GTDB): domain Bacteria; phylum Gemmatimonadota; class Gemmatimonadetes; order Palauibacterales; family Palauibacteraceae; genus JBFILW01. The sequence continues at coordinate 8,373 of CAZJXR010000131.1, read as the reverse complement.
CGCCTCTGCCATGCTCTTCACCGCCTCCAAGATCGGCCACTTGAACACGCTGCCACAGGGCCAGCCGGAGCGTCGCCGTCGGACGTTGGCCATGATCGAACAGATGGACGCCGAGGGCTTCGGCAACTGCACCAACACGGGCGCCTGCGAGGTCGCCTGCCCGAAGGAGATCAGCATCGACTTCATCGCGTTTCTGAACCGGGACTACTTGCGGGCCGTCCTGCGCTTCGAGGGCGACAACGGCTGAACGATTCCCGGTCCGGCCGCCCCGCCGCCGCCCGGCCTGCCCACCCGTAAGCCATTTCCCGACGCTGGTTTGTGTCCCAGGCCAGCTGTCCGCTTTAACGAACCCGCCGCGCGCCGCGTCCAAGTTCCCGAAACAGGTCGAACCGCGCCCGCTGCACGGAGACGGGCGAAACCTGCAAGGGAGGGACGATGCGATTCAAGGAGAGATCCCGGATAGCGCTTCTGGCTGTGGGGGCCGTGGTGGCCTGTTCGGACGGCCCGCTGACGCCCGACCCCGGCCCGGCGACGAGCAGCGTCTCGGACGCGGACCTGGAGGTGGCAATCGACGTCGACTTGGCGGAAACGGCGGTGAGCGACGCCGAGATCTCGTTGTTCGTGAGGGACGCGGCCGAGGTGCCGGCGGAGGCGCAGGAGCTGATCCAGCAGGCGCGGGAGACGTTCCGGGCGGCGCGCGAGGCGTTCACGGCCGGGGACGAAGAGGAGGCTCGACGGCTGGCGACCGAAGCCCGGCGCCTGATCGCGGAGGCGATCATACTCGTCCACGGCGAGGAAGCGATCGCCCGGATGAAGGAACAGCTCGCCACGATCATCGACCGGTTGGCCGAACCCGCGGAGCAGTACGACCGGCCGGCAGAGTTGAAGGCGCTGCTGGAGACGATTCTGGCCGAGGCCGAGGCGGCCTGCGATGCAGGCGACGCGGTGACGGCCGGCGAGCGCCTGTTGTACGCCTTCCAGATCCTCGATCGGGCACGGCTTCGGCATCGCGACATGATCCGCGACCGGATCACCTACACACGGCTGGCCGTAGCGCGAGGACACGAAGCAGTACAGCTGGCGACGCGTCTGATCGGCGATGGAGGTACCCCGACGCAGCTCGACCTGCTCCAAGCAGCCGCGGCGCTGCAGCGCACGGCCGCGGCGGCGCTGGGCCAGGGTTCATTCCGGCGTGCGGCCGCGCTTGCTCACCGGGCCGAGTGGACGTCGCTCATGGCCTACGTGGACATCGATGGCGTCTCCGCGGAAGAGGCGGAGATGGTGGAGAGCGTGGCAGCCGAGCTGATTGAGGCCGCGGCTGCAGCGATCGGTGACGAGCCGACCGCGGTTCAGCAGAAACTACTCAACATAGCCAAGCGGCTGTTCCACGCCGGCGAGCAACGCCGCACCAGTACCGATCGGTACGGCGTCGGGCTGTTCTGGCACTCGGCCGTCACCGCCGCGCTGCTGGTGTCGGGTGAGGTGGATTCGGTGGTCGACAGGGAGGGGAGCGCCGGGAGTTCCTGAGGCAGGCGGCGGTTGCCGGGCCGCTACCAACGCAACACGGGACGGCAAGGATTGAAGCGGTGAGGTGCGGGCCGGGGGCCCGCCCCTCGACGCATCAGGTGATGGGCACTTCCGTTTCGTGTAGAGGGCGCACGATCGAAATCTCGGGCTCGGAAGAGAGATCGAGACGCCGCGTCTCGCGGATCGGGGTCCAGGCCGCGTCCCATACCGTCTCGACGGCCGGCCGCATCATGTTGCGAGGGTTGGTGGCCACCACGCGCCCGATCTCCCCGGTGCTGAGAAGCACGAAGCTGTCGAGAGGGAAGATCGATATCTCGTTCACCAGCGCATCCACGACATCCGGCACCAGGTACTCGTCACGCATGCCGATCACCTTGTGCAGCGCATCGTAGGTGGTGAACGTCGACCGGTAGGTCCGGGGGTGAGAGAAGGCCTCGAAAATGTCGGCGACGGCGATGATCTGGGCCATCGGATCGATATCCTCGGCCACCAGGCCGCGCGGATACCCCTGGCCGCGCGCGCGTTCGTGTTCCTCGTGCACCACGCGCCGCAACCACTGATACGTGTCGCCGAGCTTGCCCACGATCTCCGCGCCGTATTCGGGGTGTCGCTTGACCAGGTCGAACTCCTCTTCGGTCAGGCGTCCTTCCTTTTCGAGTAGCTCGGTCGGCAAGCGTGCCATGCCGACGTCGTGGAGCAGCCCGGCCTGCACGACACGCAGTGTATCCGCGATGCCGTACTCCATTCCATCCGCGATGCGGCCGGCGATGATCGCCACGTTCACGCAGTGGTCGGCGAGACGGTATGGCGAGTTCGGCTCCAGGGCGCGGAGCAGCAGCAGATTGCTGCGCATGAGGGCGCTCTGGATCTGCTCGGCCACCACTCGCGACTCGTTGACGTCGGGGGGGCGGCCTTCGCGAACGGCGGCCAGAGTCTCTGCCACGAACCGTCGCGCGTCGACGTACAGCGCCCGTGCCGCAGCAAAGGAAGGGCGTCTCACCTGAACCGGAGCCGGTCCCGTTCGTCCGGCGGGGCCGATGAGACTGCGGGCGAGCGCGGTGAGCGTCTCGGACGCGAACGGGCGGCACAGATAGTGCTCGACGGCCGTATCGGATCCGAACAGCTGTCGTGGCGGACGGGCCTCGGAGAGAAGGACCAGAAGGGGCGCGCTACCGGTCTCACCGAGTCGTTCAGCGAGTTCGTTCGCATCGATCGAGGCGTCGCCGTCGGCGACGACGAGTGCCGGAGCCCAGCTGCCGGCCAGCTCGATGACGGCGTCGAGCTCACTGGCGGTCTCGATCTCCCCGTTGAGTTCCGTGAGCGCGGTGCGGGTGACGCCATCCTGCTCCGCTTCGCCGGACAGGATCGCGATCAGCCGCGGCGATCGCGCTCTGGTCACACCATTTCCCTGCGCTGCCATGTACGCGATCTCCGTGAGTCAGGCGTGAGCAGATTCGACGAGACCGGGTCCCGGGCAGCAGTTTGCCGATCGCCCCCCGCGTTGGCAAGCGCGGCGCCCGGAGTCCGGGCAGCGCACGATGCCGGCGACGAGGTGGCGCTCCGGCCATCCGTCGCTAGCATTGGCGGGGTGTCGAAACGAACGATCTTCGCCCTCGGGTCGCTGTCGGCCTTCCTGGCCATCGGCGCCGGCGCGTTCGGGGCGCACGCGCTGCAGGAGCGCGTCGAGCCCGGGCTGGTAGAGCTGTTCGAGACGGCGGCCCGCTACCAGCTCGCGCACGCTCTCGGCTTGCTCGGGATCGCCATCGCAGCGGATCGCTGGAGCGACCCCCTGTGGACGGTGGTCGCGTGGGCGTTCGTCCTGGGCACGGTTCTTTTCTCAGGCAGCCTGTACGCGCTGGGGCTGGGTGGCGTGCGCTGGCTGGGAGCGATCACTCCGCTGGGCGGGATGTGCTTTCTGACCGGCTGGATCACCGCCATCGTCGCCGCCTGGCGTTCGATCGGCTGAACTGCTTCGCGCGCGCCGGGCGCACACGATCACCCACTACAGCTTGGGGAGCGTGACTCCTGTCTGCCGCTGGTATTTGCCCTTCTTGTCGGCGTAGCTCACCTCGCACGGTTCGTCCGACTCGAAGAACAGCACCTGGGCGATACCCTCGTTGGCGTACACGCGGGCGGGAAGAGGCGTCGTGTTGCTGATCTCGAGGGTGACGAACCCTTCCCACTCCGGCTCGAACGGTGTGACGTTGGTGATGATCCCGCAGCGCGCATAGGTGGACTTGCCGACCGTGATGGTGAGCACGTTGCGCGGAATACGGAAATACTCGACCGAACGGCCGAGGGCGAAGGAGTTGGGCGGAATGATGCAGGTGTCGCCCCGGTACTCCAGAAACGAGCGCTCATCGAACAGCTTCGGATCGACGATCGGGTTGAGGGCGTTGTGAAAGATCCGGAAGTCGTCCGATACGCGCATATCATAGCCGTAGCTGCTGAGCCCGTACGAGATGACCCCGGCTCGCACCTGCTTTTCCTCGAACGGCTCGATCATCCTGTTTTCGACCGCCTGCCGGCGTATCCAGCTATCGCTTTTTATGCTCATGCTCAAGTACTCGCGTCGACTGTGTCGTTGAACGGACCGGTGGCCGAAAAGCGCGGCCAATATGTTCCTTCCGTATCGGCCGTGGCAACCGGTGGTCGCGCGACACCGAGGGCCATCGTGCGCTCCAGGTTCGGGGCTGCCGCAGGCGCCGGGAGGCGGTGCCATCGCTTGACTCCCCGAGTTTTGGCGCGCTATTATCGGCGTCCAAGTGAATGATTTCACAAGCTTTTGCCGATCGCCGGCGCCCCTCGTCGCGCCGATGCGTAGCGTTGACCCATGAGCCAGACCTATCTCGGCATTCTCTTCCTGCTCATCGTCGGCGTGCTGAACGCGGCGCTCATGATCGGATTGTCTCAGCTGCTCGGGAACAAGCGCCCGACGCTCGCCAAGGCGACTCCGTACGAGTCCGGAATGACACCCCTCGGCGACACGCGCGAACGTTTCTCGGTTAAGTTCTACATCGTCGCCATGCTGTTCATCGTGTTCGATGTCGAGACGATCTTTTTCTTCCCGTGGGCTGTCATCTACCGCGATCTGGGGCTGTTCGGCCTGGTCGAGATGTTCGTGTTCATCGCCGTTCTTGCCGCCGGACTCGCGTATGCGTGGAAGAAGGGCGCGCTCGAATGGGACTGAGGGCCTGATGCCGCGGCGTCTGGATGTAGTAGGGGAGAGAGAGCTGCTCGACACGGGCATCCCGCGAAACTGGCTCACCACCCGGCTCGATCACGTCGTCAACTGGGCCCGACGCAATTCGATATGGCCGATGCCGTTCGGGACCGCGTGCTGCGCGATCGAGATGATGGCGGCGGCGGCATCCAAGTACGATATCGCGCGCTTCGGTATGGAGCGCATGTCGTTCAGTCCCCGGCAGGCGGACTTGATGATCGTGGCCGGTCGCGTGAGCTACAAGCTGGCGCCCGTGTTGCGTCGGGTGTGGGACCAGATGCCGCAGCCCAAGTGGTGTGTGTCCATGGGTGCCTGCGCCAGCTCTGGAGGCATGTTCGACAACTACACCATCGTGCAGGGAATCGACACCGTGATACCCGTCGATGTGTACGTCCCGGGCTGTCCGCCGCGACCGGAGGGTCTGATCTACGGACTGCTCATGATCCAGGAGAAGATCAAGGGGGAGTCGGTGAGCAACCCGCTCTCCCGGGTGGAGAGTCCCGAGGCTGCCGGCCGGCCGAACCTGCCCCCCGATGCCGTCGACCTCGTCGCCCAACCATTCGGTAACTCGACCAAGCAGAACCGCGTGAGCGGCATGGAGGACTCTACCGCCGTACGGCGCCCCGCCGACCGGCTGGAACGGCTCCTCGAGCATCGGGACTGACTTTCCGATGCCCGCCGCCCGGGCCGCCGTGCCGACGCCCCTGATCGTCGCGGATCCGCGGCCGGACCGACTACCGGCCGCCCACCCGGGCGTTCGCGCCGTGCGGGAACGCTTTGCCGCCGACGTTAAGGACGTATACGCCGACGCCATCGACGTGCCGGTAATCGTCGTACGTCCCACGGCGGTGTACGAGATCCTCCGCTTCCTGCGAGGAGACCCGGCTCACGCCTATGACCTCCTCGTCGATCTTATGGGCGTAGACCTCGGCGGCGGTCGGCCGCTCCAGGTGTGGTATCAGCTGTGGTCGATGCGCCACCGGCTGCAGCTGCGGGTAACGGCCGAAGTCCCGATCGAGCAGCTCACCGTTGGCTCGGTGACATCGCTCTGGAAGTCAGCCGATTGGCTGGAGCGCGAGGTGTACGACATGTACGGGGTGCGATTCGAGGGCCACCCCGATCTGCGCAGGATCCTGATGCCCGAGAACTACGAGGAAGGGTTTCCACTCCGCAAGGATTTTCCTCTCCGGGGCCGCTTCAGTCGCTCCCAGCAGACGGTGCGGGCGCTATCGCGCGGGATCGAAGATGTGTATAGCCTCCTGGAACTCGAGCTCGCGCGGGGCGCCGGGACGCGGTTCGGAGGCGCTGGACGGCCGATCGACGTTCCGTACGCCCGCACTCCGGAGGAAATCGCCGCGGAGAGTGACGGGCTGGAGGGTAATCGTCTGCTTCTCAACCTGGGTCCTCAACACCCGGCGACCCACGGCGTGCTGCGTCTGGTGATGGAGCTCGATGGAGAGACGATCGTTCGCTGTATCCCGCACATCGGTTACCTGCACACCGGGTTCGAGAAGACGTGCGAGTATCGCGAGTGGAACCAGTGCATTCCGTACACGGATCGCATGGACTATCTGGCGCCGATGCTCTACAACATCGGATTCGCCGGAGCGGTCGAGAGCCTGCTCGGCGTGGAGATCACGCCCCGCTGCACGGTGGTGCGGGTGATCCTGAGCGAGTTGAATCGGATCCTCGGCCACCTGCTGTGGCTCGGCACGACCGGCATAGATCTCGGGGCGTTCACCGTGTTCCTGTACACGTTCGAGGAGCGCGAGCGAATCTACAATCTGCACGAGGCGTACTGCGGCGGCCGGATCACGACCTCGGTGACCCGAATCGGTGGCATGGTGGCGGATCTTCCCGTGGGCTGGACAGCCGGTGTGCGGGAGTTCATCGACACCTTTCCTGACACGCTCGACGAAGTGGAGCGGCTGCTGACCCGAAACGCGATCTGGAACGCCCGCACACAGGACATCGGCACCCTCGGGGCGGACGAGGCGATCAGCTACGGTCTCACCGGTCCCAACCTTCGGGCATCGGGCGTGGCGTACGATGTTCGCAAGGCGCGGCCGTATCTCGACTACGAGCACTACGACTTCGATGTGCCGGTTGCCACCCACGGGGACACGTACGACCGCTACCTGGTGCGGATCGAGGAGATGCGCCAGAGCACCCGGATCATCCAGCAAGCGCTCGATCGTCTGCCGGATGGGCCGATCAACATCGACGATCCCAGCGTGATCCTCCCGCCAAAGAGCGAATCGATGGCATCGATCGACTCGATGATCGCCCACTTCAAGCTGGTCATGGAGGGGCTGCGCGTCCCGGCCGGCGAGGTGTGGTACTCCATCGAGAGCTCGAAGGGCGAGCTCGGCTTCGGGGTCGTATCGGACGGTGGGACGAAGCCAGTCCGCTGTCGCTTCCGCGGCCCCTCGTTCATCAACCTCGCCGTCCTGCCGTACCTGGTCACCGGCGAGCTGGTGGCCGATGTGATCGCGGTAAACGCGAGCCTCGACATTGTGCTCGGGGAGATCGACCGGTGAGCGAGCGAGTCATTCCGGCTACGGCCAGCGCGCAGCCGTTCATGCCGGCCGAGAGGCATCCGGATGCGCCGCTCTTCACGACCGAGGAGGGAAGGGAAAGGGTCCGCATGGTGTTGAGCCGCTACCCCGACAAACGGGCCGCGACCCTGCCCCTCCTCAACTACGTACAGGAGGTCCGCGGCTGGATCAGCGGGGACGCCATGGCAGAGGTGGCCGAGCAACTCGACCTCACTCCGGCCTACGTTCGTTCGGTGGCCACCTTTTACACCATGTACAACAAGCACCCGGTGGGCAAGTACCTGATCCAGGTGTGCACCAACATCTCCTGTCACCTGAACCGGGGCGACGAAGTATTCGCGCGCTTTCTGGAGGCGACCGGCACGCGTCCGGGCGAGACATCAGCCGACGGGCGTTTCACCGTGATGGAGGTGGAGTGCCTGGGGGCGTGTGGCTTCGCGACCGTCGTCCAGATCAACGAGGAGTACCACGAGAACGTGACCCCAGACGCGGTGGCGGAAATCGTGGGGGATCTGACGTGAGGCCGACGGAAGAGGCTGCGGGCTGAGAGCTGAGAAATGGCCTATCCTCACGAGCACGAACGCGAGACGCGAACCCTCCTCTCGCGTCATATGGGCGACGCAAAGGCGCGCGAGCTCGCGACCTGGCGCGAATACGGCGGCTACGAGGGCCTCGCCCGTGCCATCCGCATGGATCCCGACGACATCACCACCACGGTGAAGGAGTCGGGCCTCCGGGGCCGTGGCGGGGCCGGGTTTCCGACCGGCATGAAGTGGAGCTTCATGCCAAAGCAAAGCCAGCCGAATTACCTGTGCTGCAATGCAGATGAGAGCGAGCCGGGCGCGTTCAAGGACCGCGAGGTCATGCGCTGGACGCCGCATCTGCTGATCGAGGGCTGTCTCATCGCCGCGCGGGCGATCCGGGCCGGCCACGTCTATATCTACGTGCGCGGCGAGTTTTTCCCCGTCACGCGCATCCTCAATGCTGCCGTGGCGGAGGTCTACGAGGCGGGATTGATCGGCAGCGACATCCTCGGTAGCGGATGGAACTGCGATCTCACTGTCC
>CAZJXR010000130.1:1564-9957 GCA_964550085.1 uncultured Gemmatimonadota bacterium | reverse complement strand
GGCGCGACGCGGATCTCCTCCAGCATGCCGCCGATCGCGTCTCGGGTTCGGGCCAGTACCCCGTCCCGGTCATCTTTGTCGAGCCCCCGCAGGTCGATCGGCAGCCCGCACCGGATGCGGAGTCGTCCCGGCCGCACCCTGAGGCTCTTTTTCCGCATGATCAGCCGACCGCCATCCGCCGCCACCGGGACGAGCGTCGCCTGCGTCTCGATGGCGAGCACGAAGCTTCCCTTCTTGAACGGGAGAAGTCGCCCATCCGGGGAGCGCGTGCCCTCCGGAAACAGCGCGATGGCCAGCGCCTCATCTTTCATCCGCTCACCCGCCTCGCGCATCGCCTCGATCGCCTGCGCCCGATTCGCGCGGTCGACGAACACGTGCCCCGCCGAGCGCATGGCGCGAGCGAACAGCGGGATGCGGCTGATCTCCTTCTTGGCGATGAAACGCACCGAGAGGGGGAGCCCCGCGAACAGCGACAGGATGTCGAACAGCGACTGGTGGTTGACGGCCAGGATGATCGGTTCATCCGCCGGCAGGTGCTGGGTTCCGTCGACTTCGACCCGTACCCCCGCCAACCACAGCAGGCTGCGCGACCAGTCCCGGTGCACCCAGTCGAAATAGCCGCGACCGGCGCCGATCAGTCCCCCGAACACCGCGGCCACGGTGAAGAAGAGGGTCGAGGGCAGTCCGAACAGCGCCAGCAGCAACGTCCGGAAGCTCATCCGTCGCCAGCGAAGTGGTCATAGGCACGGGCGATCAGCTGCACGACGCGCCCGGCGTCGTCCAGCCACCGGACCTCCCTCTCCGTCACCTGGCCGATCCGGGTGAGTCGGGTTCCGAACCGCTGTTCGAACGCGCGCCGGCGCTCGCCCACCCCGCCAGCGGGGACCGTGCACAGAAGCTCGTAATCCTCGCCACCGGTAAGAGCGCGGCGGAGGGCCAGTTCGCGATTGACGTACTCGGCAAGCAGCGGCGAAATGGGGACCGACGACAGGGTGATGTCCAATCCAACCCCGGACGCGGCGGCCAGATGTCCGGCGTCGCCCACCAGGCCGTCCGAGATGTCGATCATCGCCGTCACCCCCAGCTCGCGATTCAACCACGCGCCCTCCCGAACCCGCGGCTCGGGTCGCTCGAACGCGCGCCGCGCCCGCGGGTCGGGTTCGAGCGCGTTTCGCCAATCCGCCACCGCGGTTGCGGCTCCGCCGAGGCTGCCGGTGATCCATACTTCGTCCCCCGGCGCGGCGCCGGCGCGGGTGACGGGCCGTTCGGCGTACCCGATCGCCACCACGTCGACGGCGACCGGCCCAGGCGACTGCGACATGTCACCGCCCAACAGGACGGCGTCAAATCGAGCCAGACACTCGCCGACCCCCGCCGCGATCGACTCGCCCACGGAGGAGTCGAGCTCGGGCGGCAGTGCGAGGCTCACCAGAGCGCCGATCGCCTCTCCCCCCATGGCGCCCAGGTCGCTGAGCGCGGCGGCAGTCGCCCGGTACCCGATCGGTTCCCACCGCACCCACGCGCGGCGGAAGTGGACCTCCTCGATGGACATGTCCGACCCGATGAGCAGCGACGTGCCGGGCGGAGGGCGGATGGCCACTGCATCGTCACCGGGAGGAACCACCACTTCGGGTCGGGTGACGCGTCCGCCGGCCGCGTCGGCGAACGCCCGGATCCGATCGAACTCGGGCCCCGATCCGAGGCGGACCCAGCCCCGGCTGTCCACCATCAAGTCGCGCGCACGCTAGAACAGCGCTTCGATGCGGAGCGCGCCCGCGGGCAACGACACCCACACCTCGCGTGGACCCACCGGGAGCAGGTGAAACACGAGGTGACGATCCTGTCCCGACGGCAGGTCCGCAGCTGCGAAGCTCAGCCGGTTGAGCTCCGAATCCGCCCACGACCAGCGCAGCACCCCCTCGGAGCTGCCGACCCAGATCTCCTCGGGCCCCAGCGCCAGCGCCGTCACCACGTCGGGACCGGGCGGGATGATGTCGAGGCGCTCACCCTCGCCGCCGGGAGGAAAGACCCACACCTCGCGCCCGAGGCCCGCGAACACGCTGTCCCCCCGCGCGGCGAGCGCCGCGACCGGCTGGGTGAGCGCGAACGCCCCCTCCCCGGGCGGCACGATCCGTCCCTCGCGCGGCAGGTAGCGGTACAGCCCACGGGGGGTGCCGAGCCACACCCGACCGTCCGCTTCGACCACGGCCAGGATCCGCTCCTCGACCAGCACGCGCTCGCCGGCGGCGCCTCCGCTCGAGGTCCGGTGCGCGACCCCCTGGCGAGTCCCCACCCACACCCCTCCGTCGGCGGCGGCCGCCAGCGACAGCACTTCGGTGGACAGGCCGCCTCCGCCGATCTCAAGCGCCCGCCAGCTGCCGAGATCGGGGGTGTACACGTACAGCCCGCCGATGTCACCCGCCCACACCTCGCCCCCGGGGTGTGCCAGCATGGCGCGGACGCCGCGGCCCGGCGCGCTGCGGGCGACGTCGGCGTCCCACACCTCCCAGCTCTGGAGTGACGGATCCGTCCGGCCGACGCCGAAGCGTCCGCGCTCGACCGCGTACGGACCGAACCAGATCCCCTGTTCGGTGATCGCGGTCGCTCCGACGCCGTGGCCGAGCACGCCGTAGGCGAGCGGGGACCACCGACGGGTGACGTCGTCGTAGTCGATGATGAAGTTGCCGGCCGTCGCCACCCAGTAGCGCGTGCCTCCCCAGGCAGGCATCACGTCCGTAATGCTGAACCGTCGTCCGTCGGGTGTCTGTCCGATGAGGCCGGCGAGCGTTCCGAAGCCCGTTGCGCGCAGAAGTTCCGCGCGCCGGCGAAGGTCCGGATTGCGATCGATGGCCGCGTTCACCTCCGCCTGGGTGGCCCGACTGGTGGCGCCGGAGAAGGTGTCGAAGCGCAGCCAGCCGCGATCGGTGGCGATGAACAGGTCGGAGGTGGAGAACTCGCCGGGCACGATACGCGTCACCGCCGCGGGGGCGCGAAGAGTCTTCTGGAAACGGCGACCGAACGGATCGAGCTCGATCATGCGCCGGTCGACGGTCCCGAGCCATATCATCCCGGATCGGTCGTCGTGGGCGATGGCGCTGACCGCGTCGACCGGATAGCCATCCTCACCCGTGATCGGCGGCTCGAAGTAGCCCCGCGCGTCGTTGTAGACCGCCAACCCGCCCCGCGAGGCGATGTACAGCTCGGTGTTGGCGCGGGCGAGCCCGACGACGGAGCTGAAGTCGGTGATCAGCAGACGCTCTTCCGGTCGCCAGCGGCCCTGGGACGACGCCGGGTCCGGCGTGCCGGTCGCGGCCAGCAGCAACAGGCAGGACAGGGTCCGCACGCGACAGACGCTCACGACTGGACCGCGGGTCGGTCCACCGCTTCCGCTCCGAACAGCAGGCTGGGATCGGCCGGCGGGCCGAGCGCCTCGACCTCGGTCCGCACCCGGGGCAACGCATCCGGGACGTCCGAGGCCAGGTGGCCGACCGGATTCGGGCTCGAGCCGGCGGACAGCCCGGTCAGAAACAGAGCGATGGAGAGCGCGTCGGCCGGCCGATAGCCGGCGGCCAGAAAGGCGCCGCTCGCTCCCGACAGCACATCGCCGCTTCCGCCGGACGCCACGCCCGGCCCGCCGGTGGTCGCCACCCGCAGCTCGCCCGACGGGAGGGCGACCATCGACGGCGCTCCCTTGAGCAGCACGGCACACCCCAGGGTGTGTGCCACCGATCGCGCCCGGGCCGGAGGGTCTGCCTGCACCTCCGCCACCTCGGCCCCGAGCAAGCGCGCCAGCTCTCCCGGGTGCGGGGTGACCGCGTCGCTCGCCTGGAGCCGGGCGGCCAGCTCTTCGGTCCCCGCCGGCCACACGCTGATGCCGTCGGCGTCCAGCAGCAGCGGACGATCGCCCCGCCACTCGAGCACCGATTCGACCAGCCGGCGGCGTGAGGGCTCCCGACCCAGTCCGGGCCCGACGACGAGCGCGTCGGCCCACTCGACTGCCTCTCGCACCTCCGGATCCGAGTCCCACCGACCGAACAGGGTGTCCGGCACCGCGCGCTGCACGATCTCCCGGTTGGTCGGGTCGCTGACGATCCGCACGATGCCCGCTCCCGCCCGTCCGGCCGCCCGTCCCGCCAGCACCGCGGCCCCGGCCATTCCCTGCTGGCCGGCGACGATAGTCAGGTAGCCCGCGTCGCCCTTGTGCGCATCGGCGGCCCGGGGACGAAGGAGCGAGCGCACCCACCGTCCGGTGATCGCCCGGGTGCGGGGAGGCTCGGCCGGCGGTGGGAAGCCGATCTCGACCGCGACCAGCTCTCCGCAGAAGCGGCGGGCGGGAAACATGAGCAGGCCGATCTTCGGCCACCCGAGCGATACGGTGAGCCGCGCCCGGATGCACGCTCCCGCCACCTCTCCGGTGGTAAAATCTGCCCCGCTGGGCCCATCCACCGCGACAACGGGGCGCCCGAGCGCATTGACCCCCTCGATCAGCGCGCCCAGCTCGCCACGGGGGGCTCCGCGGGCGCCAGTTCCGAGCAGGCCGTCGATCACCACATCGGCTTCGGCGGCCAAGTCGAGGGCGCGACCCCGTTCCGCGCGTTCCACCTCCCAGCCGACGAGCACGTCCGGCTCGGGCTGCCGCTTGCCGCACGCGACCGCGGTCGCGCGCCATCCCCAGCACTGGAGGGTGCGCAGAGCGACCAGCGCATCGGCCCCGTTGTGCCCGCTCCCGGCCAGAGCGACCGCATGGCCGGGCGGCCATCGACTCTGGATCTGCCGCGCTATTTCGCGTCCGGCGGTCTCGATCAGAACCCGCTCGGACGTCGCCCCCGAAGCGACGGCGTCGGCGTCGATGCGGGCCATTTCGTCCGAGGTGGGGAGCCACACGTCGCGCGCCCCGATCCGCCAGTGGGCCGTCGCCTCGTGCTCCGAGACGGCGTCCACTGGTGGAGCCGAACGCGACATGTACAGGCTGGGAGACTACTTGTAAGACTGTGAGATCGTACGGCCGATGCTGATCTCGCCGTTATCGATTCGGATGTTGAAGCCGCAGTCCGGGTTGGAGCACACCCAGGCCTTGTAGCGGATCGGTGCACCGTCGCGGCCGTAGTCGGACAGCGGGATCAAAATCCCCTTGTCACAACGCAGGCATTTGGGAAAGTTCGCACTCTGTTCCACGCGATCACCACCTCCCGTCACATTCGAGCCAAAGGAACGGCCACGGCAAACCGTCGCGGGACGGGACTTCGTCGATAGGGATGTCGGAACGAGGGGGCCTGCGTCTGTCCCCGCCCCGCGTCACCTCCACGAGATCAGCCTCCCCAGGGATAACTCGTTTCGAAAACCTCTTCGAAGCTGTACAGCCCCTCGAAGTCCTCGCGGCTGTCGGTGGGCTGTTTGATGAGCACGCCGCAGTCGACGAGAATGAACACGATCTCGCCCAGGTCCGAGGTCGCATGGATGCCCCAGTGCTCGAGCACGATTCGAGCCATCGGTCCGAATCGTGCCAGCGCGAGGTCGCGGACTTCCTCGGAAAGCTCGGCTCCCGAGATGTGACGTGGCGTCGCCAGCTTTTCCAACCGGCGGTGGAGCGCGGCGAGCACGAAAAGGTAGCCCTGTTCCGCGTAGCGCGGGTTGCGCCGCAACAGTCGCGTCAGGACATCGCCTACCTCGAGCTCATGCATCCGCCATCCGCCGTGCATGCTGTGGCCGGCGTACTCGCGCGCCGGCGCCGCCTCGCCCGTCAGGGCGCCGTGCCCGGTGGCCGCCCCGCAGGCCGTCACCGGACATCCCGGAAAATCTCGGCCGCGGCTCAGAGCGTCAAGACCCGCGCCACCGTTCTCGCACCCCCTCAAAAGTCCGGATAGAGCGGGAAATGGTCGCTCACCTCGAGCACCTCGGCCTTGACCGCGGCGATGACCGCTTCATCCCCTCCCGAGCGCAGCACCCGGTCGATCAGATCGCCGATTCGCTCCATCTCCGCCTCCCGCATGCCTCGGGTGGTGAGCGCGGGCGTGCCGATCCGGATTCCGGATGTGACGAACGGGGATCGCTCCTCGAACGGAACCGTGTTCTTGTTTACCGTGATGCCAGCCTCCCCCAGGAGGGCCTCGGCATCCCGGCCGGTCAGTTCGGTCGACCGGAGATCGACCAGCAACAGGTGCGTGTCGGTGCCCCCGCCGACCAGATCGTACCCCCGACCCGCCAGCGCGTCGGCCAGTGCCCGCGCGTTCGCGATCACCTGGGCGGCGTAGGCTCGGAACTGCTCGGTCGACGCCTCGCGCAGAGCAACCGCCTTGGCCGCGATCACGTGCATCAGGGGCCCGCCCTGCATGCCGGGGAACACGGCCTTGTCGATTGCCTTCGCGTGCTCTTCCCGACACAGGATGAGCCCGCCGCGCGGACCCCGCAGCGTCTTGTGGGTGGTCGTCGTCACCGCGTCGGCCGTCGGCACCGGCGAAGGGTGGAGGCCCGCCGCGATGAGGCCGGCGATGTGCGCCATGTCGACCAGCAGTCGGGCGTCGACGTCCCGCGCGATGTCGGCGAAGCGGTCGAAATCCAGCGTGCGCGGGTAGGCGCTGGCCCCCGCGATGATCATGGCCGGGCGCTCGGTCCGCGCCAGCCGGGCGAGCTGATCGAAGTCGACCTGCTGGTCGGATTCCCGCACGCCGTACGCGACCACCCGGTACAGCTGCCCGCTGAAGTTGACCGGCGAGCCGTGTGTCAGGTGGCCCCCGTGCGAGAGGTTCATCCCGAGGATGGTGTCGCCCGGATCGATGAGAGCGAAGTAGGCGGCCATGTTGGCCTGGGCTCCGCTGTGCGGCTGCACGTTCGCGTGATCGGCACCGAACAGCGCGGTGGCGCGATCCCGCGCCAGCTGTTCGGCCACATCGACTGCCTCGCATCCGCCGTAGTAACGCTTGCCGGGATATCCCTCGGCGTACTTGTTGGTGAGAACCGAGCCCAGCGCTTCCAAGACGGCCGGCGACACGAAATTCTCGCTCGCGATGAGCTCGAGACCGTTCCGCTGCCGGTCGGTCTCGGCGAGGATGGCCTGGTAGATTTCCGGATCGACGCTGGCCAGAGAGGACGCGTCCCGGTCGGTCGGACGATCCGCCTTCACGACCGGCTCCCACACGGAGGCCTCACTCGTACTCAAAGCTCCTCCTGGCTGGTGAACGGCTCACAAGTAGGATCGGTGCAGAAGCGACACCTGCTCGACCCGCTGGCGCGCCAGTTTGTCGGCCGCTTCCGCGCTCGTGATCCCGTGCTCCTCGGCCAGTTCGAAGATCTGAAGCAGCGTGGTGTAGATCTCGCCCGCTTTGCGCTTCGAGCGCTCCAGAGTCCAGTCGACGAGCTCGGAATACACGTTGATCAGCCCGCCGGCGTTGATCACGTAGTCGGGCGCGTACAGAATGCCTCTTTCGCGAAGCAGGTTGTCGTCGTCTTGTTCTTCGAGCTGGTTGTTGGCGGCTCCGGCGATGATGTCGACCTCGAGCAGCGGGATGGTGCGGTTGTTGAGCACCGCCCCCAGCGCGCACGGTGCGAACACGTTGGCGTCGACTTCGTAGATGGCCGGCGGCGGGACCGCTTCCGCACCCAGCTCGTCCACTACCCGCGCCACCTTCGCGTCGTCGATGTCGGTCACGATCAGCTTGGCTCCTTCCCGCGCCAGGTACTCGCACAGGTAGTAGCCGACATGGCCGGCACCCTGGACGGCGACCGCGACCCGCTTCAGTTCGTCCGAGCCGTACCGCTTGAGCGCACACGCCTTGATGCCGCGATACACGCCATACGCGGTGACCGGGGACGGATCGCCGGAGCGGCCCGCGATTCCGACCACGTACTCCGTTTCCATGTGGACGAAGTCCATGTCTTCGACACTGGTGCCGACATCCTCGGCCGTTATGTAACGCCCCCCCATGCTCTCGACCGCCCGGCCATGGGCACGCATCACCATCTCGCGAGCGCGGAGCTTGTTGTCGCCGATGATCACCGATTTCCCGCCGCCGAGATTGAGGCCCGCGATCGCGGCTTTGTACGTCATGCCGCGGGCGAGCCGCAGCACGTCGATCAGCGCCTCGCGGTCTGACTCGTAGTTCCAGAATCGAGTTCCGCCAAGGGCCGGGCCCAGCTGCGTATCGTGAATGGCGATGATCCCCTTGTAGCCGCACGACGGCTCGTAGTTGAAGACGACCTGCTCGTGTTGGTACTCGGTGAGCAGGTCGAACAAATCGCTCGAAGCGATCTCGACGTGCTCCGCCATGCGCTCGGGTGTCTCGAGGCCGGGATGAGTCACTATTCGGTACCTCGTTCCAGTTGCAGTTCTCGGGCGATGATCAGCCTGTGTATCTCGCTCGTTCCCTCGTAGATCTCGGTGACCTTTGCGTCGCGAA
>CAZJXR010000130.1:0-1554 GCA_964550085.1 uncultured Gemmatimonadota bacterium | reverse complement strand
AACAGGCGCTCGACCGGATACTCGCGACTGTATCCGTAGCCGCCGTAAATCTGGACCGCTTCACGCGCCAAGCGCATGGCCGTCTCGCTCGCGTGCAGCTTGGCCATGCTGGACAGCTTCCGGCGGCGGGGCTCGTTCGCCATATAGGCCTGGGCGGCACGGTAGAGCAAGCTGCGGGACGCCTCGAGCCGTGTCGCCATGTCCGCGAGCTTGAAACGGATCCCCTGAAAGTCGCGCAGCAGCGTATCAAACTGCTTCCGCTCGCTCGCATAATCCAGCGCGTGGTCCAGGGCCGCCTCCGCTATGCCGATCGACTGGGCGGCGATCCCGAGCCGACCCCCTTCCAGCGCCTCGAGCGCGTAGCTGAATCCCCGGCCGGGCGCGCCGATCAGGTGGCCGGGGCCGAGGCGCACGCCGTCGAGCTGAATGGAGACCGTCTCCGAGCCCCGCAGCCCCATCTTCCTTTCCTTCTTGCCCGCCGCGTAGCCCGGCGCGTCGGTGGGCACGATGAAGGCGCTGATGCCCTTTGACGCCCGTTCCTCCTCCCGCTCTTCGGTACGGACGAACACCACCACAACGTCGGCCGACTTTCCGTTCGTCACCCACATCTTGGTGCCGTTCAGCACCCACTGATCGCCCTCCAGTCGGGCGCGGGCCTTGAGGCTGGCCGCGTCGCTCCCCGAGTCGGCCTCCGACAGGGAAAAGGCGGCGAGCAGCTCGCCGCGGGCCATCGGTCGCAGCCACTGCTCCTTCTGCTCCGGCGTCCCGTGGCGGAGGATGATCTGGGTGGGCAGAGAGTTGTGGACGCTCATCGAGACCGCCACCGACGCGTCGCCCCACGCGATCTCCTCGAGCGCGTACAGGTAGGTCAGCATGTCGAGCCCCAGCCCGTCGTACTCCGGCGGCACGAGCATGCCGAGGAATCCCAACTCGCCCAGCTTGTCCACCGGCGCGCGGTCGAACGTATCCTCGTCCCGGTCGCGCTCGGCGACCCCCGGCCGCAGCTCGTGGCGTGCGAACTCGTGCGCCAGCTCGCACACCTGAATCTGCTCTTCGCTGAGGTTGGTTCCGGCGTAGGATCGACGCATGGTTCGGCGGCTCGTCAGCTGTCGTAGACGTAGAAGCCGCGGCCGCTCTTTCGGCCCAGTCTTCCCGCGGCCACATATTGCCGCAACAGCGGGCAGGGCCGGTACTTGTCGTCGCCGAGGTCGCGGTGCAGGACCTCGCAGGTGGCGAGGCAGACGTCGAGCCCGATGAGGTCCGCGAGCGCCAGGGGACCGAGCGGATGGTTCATGCCCAGCTTCATCACGCTGTCGATCGCTTCCGCTTCGGCGACGCCCTCCATCAAGCAGTAGACGGCCTCGTTGACCATCGGCATCAGGATCCGGTTAGAGACGAAGCCCGGAAAGTCGTTGACCACCACCGGCGTCTTGCCGAGCCGCCGACCCAGATCGACCGTGGTCGCCACCGTACGGTCGTCGGTCTCGAGTCCGCGAACCACCTCGATGAGCTGCATCACGGGGACCGGGTTCATGAAGTGCATGCCGATCACTC
>CAZJXR010000129.1:0-9984 GCA_964550085.1 uncultured Gemmatimonadota bacterium | reverse complement strand
GGAGATGACCGAGGGGATGTGGGACCTCGTCTGCCGGTTGGCCGACTGGACGGCGGGGAACTGGAAGCGTCCCGACTGCGGCCTGTGGGAGATCCGCGCCGCCCGTCAGCACTACGTGTTCAGCAAGGTCATGTGCTGGACGGCGCTCCAGCGCGCGGTGCAGGCGGCCGAAGAGCTCGGGCTGGAAGGAAATGTCCCGCACTGGAAGGCGGAACGCGCCGCGATCCGGGCAGAGGTGCTCGAGCGCGGCTGGAACCCGGCTCGACGTTCCTTCACTCAGCACTACGAGACCGAGGCGCTCGACGCGTCGAACCTCGTCCTGTCCATCGTTCGATTCCTGCCGGCCGACGATCCGCGCATGCTGGCCACCATCGAGCGGATCGAGGAAGAGCTCAAGCACCCGTCGGGGTTCATCTATCGCTACCGGGCACCGGACGGACTGCGGGGGGACGAAGGCGCGTTCGTGGTGCTGACTTTCATCCACGCCCAGGCCCTGGCGCTGGCGGGTCAGACCGACCGGGCGCTGGAGGCGTTCGAACGAGGGCTGGCGGCGGCGAGTCCGCTCGGACTGATGAGCGAGGAGATCGAACCGTCGAGCGGAGAGTTACTTGGGAACTTTCCGCAGGGCTTCAGCCACATCGGCCTAATCAACGCCGCCCACACGCTCGGCCGGTGCGTGGCCGGCACGGGAGCCCCCGGAACGCTGCTGATCGAGTACCCCGAGCACCCCGAACTGTGATTCGGGCTTCTTACCGGATGCAGCCGCGCACATCGCTCAGGAACCGATCGAGCGCGGCCCAGAACTCTCCGTCTCCCCACAAGTCGTTATGGCTGGCCCTCGGGCTCTCGTGCCATCGCTTGGGCTCGCGCGCCGCCGCATACAGGGCCCGGCCGTGCTCGCGCGGCACAATCTCGTCCTGACCGCCCCAGCCAACCAGGATCGGCATCGCGACGCGCGCGATCCGCGACTCGTTGTCGAACCGGTTGTTGTTCCACTCGAGTATACGTCCCGGGAGCCACGGGTACAGGGCGCGGGCGAGGGAGGGCAGCGAACGAAAGCCGGCCGTGATCACTACGCCGGCGGCCGGTGAGCTCTCGGCGACTGCCAGAGCCACCGCGGCGCCGAGAGAGTTGCCGATCAATACCAGTTCCTCGGGCGGTACTCCTCTCCGGTCACGAAGGTGCGCGTAGGCGGCCGCACCGTCGCGGTACAGGCCATCCTCGCTGGGCTTCCCCTCGCTGCGGCCGTAGCCCCGGTAGTCGATCAGCAGCACGTCGAGACCGCGCCCGGACAGGTCGCGGGCGATCGGCGCCCGGTTCGCGATGTTGCCGGCGTTGCCGTGAAAAAAGGCCACCGTGCCGCACCGGGGCCGGGCCTCGGCCTGCCGGGCCGGGATCCACCAGCCGTGCAGGCGCACCCCGTCGTCGGTCTCCACCCCTACCTGCTCGGCGCCCTCCAGGCCCCAACCGGCTGGATCGGCCGCTGCCCCGGACAGGCGCTGTGGGTAGTAGAGGAGTGACGGAGCCAGGCGGGAGACCAGATCGGGAAAGACCATCGGGATCGCCAGCAGGCCGAGGGCAAGCAGCCACGGCCACCGCTTCACCGCGTTTCGCGTTTCGGGCGTCTCCTGGCCGGGCGCCGGGGCACGGCTCGGGGCGAGCTCGAACCGGCTCCCCAGGGCCGGATGGGCTGCGCCCTCCGCCACGCGTCCCAGTAATCGCCGACGCGATCCGCGAACTCGGACCCGGTCTCGGACCAGATCGATTCGCCCAGCGGACGAGCGCGGGAGTGCAGTGCCTTCGTCCGACTCCCCATTGCTTCGATGAGCCGAGCGTCATCCGGGGGAAGAGACAGGGCCTCGGCATCGATCAGCCGCAAAAGCCCGCCCACGTCGTGGGCGTCGCCGATCAGCTCGCTGAGCTCACGGAGCTGTTCGGCCAGGGCGGTCATGACGTGTCGCTCGAGGGGCGTCAGGATGCGACTGTGATACCACAGGGTCTTCGCCTGCTTCCGCCACTCGTGGAATCGCTCGTGGCTCGGTGCGGCGTACGCCTCGCGCATCCGGCGGCGACCTCGCCGGTACACCCGGCGAAGTCCGGGCCGAACGGCCTCGAAGGCGTCCGATCGGATCGGCCATTCCTCGATCCTCCGTCCAGCAGCCGACAGCGTTTCCGCCACCCGCTCGGGGACGCGTCGCTCGTCCAGATCACGGGTGACCACCAGCTCGTACCGCCGCTCGAGTTGCTCTCGAAGCGCGGCGAAGGCGGCCACCGCAACTCCAGCGAAGCGAGACTGCAGTCTGTCGAGCGTGCGGATGGCCACGTGCGCGTCGCGAAGGGCCGCCAGCTCGAGCCCGGCCGCCCGGAAGCACCGGTTCTCGCGCCGGTAGGTCGACTGCCCGATCTCGTCCCGCACCAGCTTGAGCACTGCCCGCACCTTCTTGAGTCGCTTGCGGGCATCGTGAATCGCCGCGTGGCGGTTGTCACCCGAAAGCAGGCTCGACCGCGCACGCCGTAGCTGCTCGCGGGCCATACGCTTGATCCCGTACTCGAGCGGCTCGCGATCCTGGAAACGGTAGCTCATAGGGATTCGGGTCCCGGATGAACGAAACGGAGTTGTCGGGGACGAAGAAGGTAACGACGGCCGCTTGGCCCCCGCCATACGCGGTTGTTACAAAGCGTTAACGGCTGGTCAGCGGGCCCCGAGTCCGTAGCTCGCGGCTCCGAACAGCGCCGCATCCGGATTCGAGATCAGACTGACCGGGATGCCTCTCAGCAGTGGAGCGAGTCGACCCTTATCCTCGAACGATTCCTCGAACCCCCCGGCCCGGAGTGCCGGAAGGACGCGCGGCGCAATTCCGCCGCCGACGAACACGCCGCCGGTGGCGAAGGTGGTGAGGGCCAGGTTTCCCGCCTGGGCTCCGAGGATCGACACGAACAGGTCGAGCGTCTTCGAGCACAGCTCGTCGCCGCGGCCGATCGCGGCGTCGACGATCACCGGTGTCCGATCCTCGGCCGCCGCCAGCTTCCGCGCGAGCCACGCGGGCTCTTCGGCAATGCCGACCTGTTTCAGGAAGTCGTAGATGTTGGGGAGGCCGACGCCCGAGCAGACGCGCTCGTAGCTGACGCGCCCGTAACGTTTCCGGAGGAAGACGAGCAGTCCGTCCTGGAGCTCCGATGTCGGGGCGAAATCCACGTGCCCCCCCTCGGACGGGTGAGCGACGAGCGCGTCTCCGGCCCAGGTGGCGAAGGCATGGCCCAGCCCCGTTCCGACCGATATGACGGCCACGTTCCCCCGCGGCTGCGCCTCGCCATCGGATATGGTGACCAGCTCCTCCTCGCGCAGGAGCGGGATCGCGGTTGCCATCGCGACCAGGTCGTTGAACAGCGTCACCCTGTCGAGCCGGAGAGCCCGTGTCAGTCGCGCGGTGTCGATCTCCCACGGCAGGTTGGTCGTCCTCACGTGGCCGTCCACCACCGGGCCGGGCACGCCGAGCGCCGCGGTTCGGACGGGAAGGTGAACGTCGGCCAGGAACTCACGACACATGTCCTCCAGACTGTCGAACTCGGGGCTGGAGAACGAGGCGCGGGCGAGCGCTTCCCGGGGCCCGGTGTCGGGAGAGAAGACCGCCACGTTCGTCTTCGTTCCTCCCACATCCCCGGCCAGCAGCAGTGTTGTCGTCATGGTCAGAAACCGGCTCCCCGGACGTCGAGGCGTACGCGGTAAACCGCGGTGCTCGCCGTAATGAACAGCGTCGAACCGTCCTCACCCCAGGCCACGTTCCCCGTCGGCACGCCGAGTTCGAAGCTGCCGAGGTGGGTGCCGTCCGGCGCGAACACGAACACGCCGCCCGGGCCCGCGCCGTAGATGTTGCCGCGCTCGTCCACCTTCAGGCCGTCCGGACCGCCGGGACGCTCATGGGTCCATTCGCGCGCATCCCGGAACAGGCGACCGTTCCGAATCGTGCCGTCAGTGGCCACCTCGTATACCAGCCACGCCGGCCGCTCCGGATGCACATCGGTGATATACAGTAGCTTCTCGTCGGGTGAAAACGCGATTCCGTTCGGAGCGCGGATCGAGTCGGTGAGCAGGGTGACACCCCCGTCGGGAGTGAGGCGATACACGCCGCTGAACGGGAGCTGCTTGGCTGCATCGTCGAACGCGTCAGGCAAGCCGAACGGCGGATCGGTGAAGTAGAGGTCGCCGTTGGACCGGAATACGGCGTCGTTGGGGCTGTTCAGCCGCCGACCGAGATACGAGTCGACGAGTGTCGTCTTCTCCCCCGAACGCTCGATGCGGGTGATGCGACGATCGCCGTGCTCGCATACGACCAGTCTGTCGGTCGGGTCGAAGGTGAGGCCGTTCGATCCCGGCTCCCGCCCCCGGAACGGCTCAATGCCCGTGTACCCGCTCGGCCGGAGAAAGAGGGTGGTGCCCGTCGCCTCATCCCACCGGTAGATGGCGTTGGCCGGGACGTCGGAAAAGAGAAGGTATCCCCGGCGCCGATCCCAGGCGGGGCCCTCGACCCAGTGGAAGCCGTCGGCGATCCGCTCCAGCTCCGCATCCGCCGGCACGAGCGCGTCGAAGCGAGGATCGAGGCGAACGATCGCGGGGGCGGGAGGCTCGGCGCTGCGGGCGCCGTCCGCTGGAGGCTCGGCGCCACGCGCGCCGGCCGCGGGGGGTGAGGCGTCCGTCCGGGTGCCGCCGTCAGCCCCATCGCCGGCACCGCCGCAGGACCAGAGGCCGAGCGCGACGGCCGAGCTGAGCGTCAGTGCTCGGACGGCGCCCGAAAGTGGAGAGCGATACACGAGGAAGGAGCAGCCGACAGGGTCAGCGCGGACGCCGGATCCCGAGCTTCTTCATGCGGGCCTCGAGCGTGGTCGGCTTCAGTCCGAGCACGATCGCCGCACCGTTCGGTCCCGACACCCTCCATCCCTTGGCCTTCAGGACGCGCTCGATGTGGGTGCGCTCCACCTCCTCGAGCGTGCCCGACCTCTGGCCCTCGTCGCCCCCGACCGGGGAGACCTCGGTCCACTCGGCCAGCTCGAGCGTCGAGCCACGCGAGATGATAATCGACCGTTCGATCACGTTTCGCAGCTCACGCACGTTGCCGGGCCAGTCGTACTCGGTCAGGCGGGTGAGGGTCTGGACCGGGATCGTCTCAATCCGCTTGCCCAGCTTCGGACCCAGCGTCATGGCGAAGTAACGGACGAGCGCCGGGATGTCCTCTCGCCGGTCGCGAAGTGCGGGCAGTTGGATCGGAAACACGTGCAGGCGATAATAGAGGTCGGAGCGGAAGCGCCCGGCCTCCACCGCCGCCTCCAGCGACCGGTTGGTGGCGGCGAGGACCCGGACGTCGACCGCGATCGGCGCCGTGCCGCCGACCCGCTCGATCTGTCCTTCCTGGAGCACACGCAGCAGCTTCACCTGCAGGTCGAGGGGCAGGTCGCCGATCTCGTCCAGGAACAGCGTCCCCCCATCCGCGAGCTCGAAGCGGCCGATCTTACGGGCGACCGCGCCGGTGAACGCGCCTTTCTCGTGCCCGAACAGCTCACTCTCCACCAGGCCGGCGCTGATGGCACCGCAGTTCACCGCGATCAGAGGACGCTCCCGGCGCCCGCTCAAGCGGTGAATCGCCCGGGCGATCAGCTCCTTGCCGGTCCCGGTGTCGCCGCTGACCAGGACGGTCGTGTCCATCGGGGCCACCTGCTGCACCTGGTTGAGGACCCGGCGCAGCGCCGGGCTTCGTCCGACGATGTCCTCGAATCCGCTCTGCGTCTCGACTTCTTCCCTCAGGTACACGTTCTCCGCCACCAGGCGGTCCTGAAGCCGCTTCACCTCTGCGAACAGGCGGGCGTTGGCAATGGCGATTGCCGCGTGCGCCGACAGCAGCTGGAGCACTTCCACCCGCTCGGGCGCGAACGCGTCGGCGATCAGGTCGTGCTCCAGGTACACCGCCCCGATCAGCTCGCCGCGATGCTTGACCGGCGCGCACAGAACCGACTTCGTTTCTACGCCGGCGAAATACGGATCCGCGGCGAACGCATCGTCCCGGTTCACATCTGCCACCAGGACTGTCTCGCCGGTCCTGCGCACCAGATTCACCACAGTCTGAGGAACAACGTCTCCCGAGAGCGGAAGGCTCTGGAGCACGGTGGGAGAATCGGTATCGACGCGCGCCTCGGCCTGGATGAGCCAATCGCCGTTCGCTTCGAGGATCAATACCCCCCGGCGCGCGCCGGCGCTCTCGATCATGATCCGGGCGAGCTTCCCGAGCAGCCGGGGAGGATCGATCTCGCCGGTGATCGTCTCCGCCGCCTGCATCACGGTCACCAGGTCAAGGGCGCTCGCGCTTTCCTGCACCGTCCGCGTTGTTTCGATCCGCTCGGCCAGCGTTCGCTCGTCGCGATGAATCAACCTGCCGTAGCGGGCCTCCATATGGCGTGTCTTGGCGACCGCGCCCCATGCTGCATAGGCGTGATAAGCAGCGAGCATGAAGCCGGCAGCAACCGATTCCGCCTCCTTTTCGAGCCAGAACCTGCCACACAACTCGTTGGCCAAGCCACGTGCGCAGGCCAATTCGCTCGACTCCGCCGCTCGAAGGCCGGCATCGTAGTGCGCGATCGCCTGCTCGTCGTTCCCCGCCAGGCGGTCCATCTCCGCCCGGAGTAGGAGGTGCAGGAGGCGGAAGTTGGCCGGCGAGTTGTCGGCCCAGGTCGCGAGCCGGGCCTCGAGACTGCCGAGCTTCGCCCACTCCGCCGCGGTGGGAGGAGAGGAGGTCGGGCGGGCAGTGATCGCGAGCGCCTGGAACGCGACCAGGAGCGCCGGCCAGATCGTGCCGGTGAGGCTGTCGACGACCCGCTCGGCCTCATCTGCAATCTCTCGCGCGCGCGAATACTCTTCGAGCAGATACAGAACGTGCAGTTTTGCAACGTGGTGGAAGGTGCGGAAGAACGGCTCGGGGAAGCTGCGCACATACGCTTCTTCGTCAAACGCCTCGTAGGACAAATCTCCCGGACCCCGGGTCATACCGCGCAGAGCCAGGCCCCAGGCGAGGATGATCTGCTGTGCCTCGACGAAGCTGTCCATTTTGATTCTGCGCAGGAGCTGCACGGTAGAGGCGTATTCCGCGTGGAACGCGGCCAGCTCGCTGGTTGTGAGCAGTCCGTACCAGCTCTCGACGAAGATCGAATAGGCGGCGTAGGTGAAGTCACCCGACTCGAGGCCGGCGCGGTGCCCGATGCGGCAAAGTCGCGTGCAGCCGTGCAGCGGCTCGCGCCACAGGTTGACGAAGCAGCCGAGGTGTTCGTACACCTTCGCCCGTAACGCGATATCGCCGAGCCGATCGTTCACCCGCACCGCCAACCGACCGAACGCGTGGCCGGTCGCATAATCGCCGAGGTGCGAGCCGACCGTGACCGCGTGCATGACATACCCTACCGACGATTCCGTAGAGTTTCCGTGCGCCAGTGAAAGAGCGACCATCCGGGCCCCAAGCCACGCGATGAGCGCCTGATCGGCTGCAATGTAGGCAGGCGCCCAGGCCGCCATCAGCAGTTTCATGCTCGCCTGGATCCGGGGATCCTGCATCGGCGGCAGCTCAACCAGCTCCTCCACGCCGCGGCCTTCAAGCGCTTCTTCAATCGCGCCGATTTCCTCGTCGAGGGCTGCTCTCCCGGCGGTCTCCCCGACCGGAACCTCGATCCCCAGCGGCCTGAGGCCCTCGCGGGCGGCGTCGATCGCCTCCTGGTAGCGTGACATGTTCTCGTACTGCACGACCCGCAGGCGATGGACCTCGGCCAGGTCGAGCGCGGTTTTGGCCCGCTGCAAAAGGCGTTCGAACGACCGGGCCGCTTCGTCGAACTCTCCACTCAGGTACTCGCACTCGGCGATCTGCAGGTGGAGGGCGAAGGTCCGCGCGTAGTGCGTGTTCCAGCCGTTGGGCCCCACCAGACGCTGCGCCATGCGGAAGTAAGTGAGCGCGGTGCCGAACGCGGCCGACTTCTTCGCCCGCCCGCCCGCCTCCACGTTGAGCTCGGCCACCTCGGCGCGCTCCACAGGCTCCGTGATCTGATCGATTCCATGGCCGAGCTGATCGACGATGTCGAACAGTCTCGCGTCGCGCGCGGCGGGAGGGAGGTGAGCGAGTAGCAGGCGACCCACGCGCAAATGCGTCGCCGGCCGTCCGGGCTCGGGGATGAGCGAGTAGGCGGCCTGCTGGATGCGATCGTGCAGGAATCGGAACCAGGCCCCCGGATCCTCGTCCGCCTCCTTCGCTCCGAGCGGTACCGGCGCCTCGGCCGCCAGGACGAGCCCCTGATCCAGAGCAGGCAGGAGCGCCGCACCCGTCTCGCTCAGGTTCTGTTCGCTCACCGTGGCCAGAGTTGCGAGATCGACCTGGGCTCCGAGACAGGCGGCCGTCTTCAACGCTTCCTGACTGGCCGGTGGAAGGCTCAGGATCCGACTCGACATCAGGTCGACCACGTTGTCGGTCATCCTCCGCGCTCGGATGCCTTCCAGATCGTATCGCCAGCCGCGCGCCCCGGCGTCGAATTCGACGAGGCCGTGCTGGTGCAACGTTCGCAGAAACTGGCCGACGAAGAACGGGTTGCCGGCCGTCTTCTGGAGCACCAACTCCGACAGGGGCAGAGAGGGCTGCCGACAGCCGCGCAGCGTGTCCGAGACAAGCTGGTCGAGGTTGTCCAAGGAGAGCGGGCCGAGTGTCAGCTGACGCAACACCGTGCGGCCCTTCTTGACGCTCGCGATCGCCTGCAGGAGGGGGTGGGTGTCGTCGACCTCGTTGTCGCGATAGGCGCCGATCAGCAGCAATCCTTTCACCTCGCGGCTCGCGAGGAAGGTCTGAATCAGCTCCAGGCTCGCCACGTCCGCCCACTGCAGATCATCGAGAAACAGGACCAGCGGTTGCTCGGGTCCGGCGAAAACGCCGAGGAACTTCTGGAATAGGAGGTTGAATCGGTTCTGCGCCTCGACGGCGCCGAGAACGGGAGCCGGTGGCTGCTCGCCGACCAGAAGCTCGAGACTCGGGATGACATCGGTGATCACCGATAAACCGGTCCCGAGTGCCTCTTCGAGCCGGGACCTCCAAATGGTGATGGCCCGCTCCTCTCCGGTCAGCAGCTGTCGGAGGAGGTGCTGGAACGCTTCACCGACCGCCTGATAAGGAACGTTGCGGGCGAGCTGATCGAACTTCCCGGCGACGAAGAATCCGCGTTGCCGTACCAGCGGTCGGTACAGCTCCTGGACGAGCGACGTCTTCCCGATGCCGGCGTAGCCGGAGAGAAGCAGGAACTCCACACCGCCCCCCGCAGCACGTTCGAAGGCCGCCAGCAGCTCGGCCAGCTCCGCCTCCCGGCCGTACAGGCGCTGCGGCACGATGAAGCGGTCGGTCAAGTCGTTTTGCCCTGGGAACACATTCTCGATCGTGCCGGTAGTCTCGAGTTCCTCCAGACAGGCTCGGAGATCCGTCTCCACCCCGAGAGCGCTCTGATAGCGGTCTTCAGCGTTCTTGGCCAGGAGCCGAAGGGTAATCGCCGCCAACGGCTCCGGAATCTCCGATCTCATATCACGGGGCGATGGAGGTGCGACGGCCAGATGAGCGTGCACGAGCTCGAGCGGATCAGCGGACTCGAACGGGAGCCGGCCGGTCAGCATCTCGAACAGGGTCACGCCGAGTGAGTAGAGGTCGGTGCGCGCGTCGACGCTCCGGTTCATTCGACCGGTCTGCTCCGGCGACATGTAGGCCAGCGTGCCCTCCATGAGGGCTGGATGGCGGAGGCTCTGCTCGAGGGCCACCCGGGTCGCGAGACCGAAGTCGATCAGCGTCGTTCGCCGCGACGCCAGATCGACCAGAATGTTGCTCGGGTTGATGTCGCGGTGGATGACGCCGCGACGGTGGATCTCTGCCAGCGTCGCCGCGAGGCCGATCCCTAACCGAACGGCGTCTATGATCGGAAGGGACGAAT
>CAZJXR010000128.1:0-10069 GCA_964550085.1 uncultured Gemmatimonadota bacterium | reverse complement strand
AGGAAGCGGAGGAAGTCGGCCGGGCTCACCGGCCGGATCTCGGCCCGCAGCCGGTTGAGGGTGTAGCGGTGGATGCGGGCGAGGAGCCGACGGTTGCACCACTCCGTGTCGGTCGCCTCCGCCGTAAACGAGCCGCGGAGGACAAAGCCCTCCGCCTCGAGGACGTGCAGAGCCGTCAGCGCCTCCGCCGGCTCCACCAGGAGCTCCCGGGCGAGGGCCGAGACGGTAGTCGGTCCCGTGACCTCGAGCCGGCCCCGCAAGAGCGACACGATCGCCTCGTCGCGACTCCAGCCTCGTTCCCGGTAGCGAGAGGGCGGCGTCACCGCAGGTTGGGCAGTCGCCTCCGGGTGCACGGCCGCCAGCTCGGGAATCCGCTCCGCCGCCACCCACAGCGTCGCCTCCTCGCCGCCGACGCGCAGTCGAGCCGCCCGGCCATCAGCGATCAGCGCCGCGAGGTGCGGTCGCCAGCTTTCCGTGCCCGCCTCGCCTTCGTCCTCGGTCACGAACCCCATGGTGAGGAGGGCGTCGTGCAGCTCATCGGGGTCGCGCGGCTCCGGCCACGCCTCGTTCCGCACTCGCTCGATCGCCACCGCGTCCAGCGCCCCCAGCTCGCGCGCCGACGAGGGCTCGAGCGCGCGGCGGGTGTACACCGCCTGCGCCCGCCGTTCCTCGAGCGGCGCGTCGTCGAGGAATGCGTACGGACGCGCGTTGAGGATCTCGTGACTGAGCGGCGAGGGCTCGGGCGTGTCGCGGGCCACGCACGCCACCCGCTCCTCCATGATCGAGGTCAGAATGCCCGACAGGGCTCGCAAGTCCATCGCCTCGGTGAGGCAGTCCTCGATCGTCTGATTGACGAGCGGATGGTCCGGCACCTCCCGATCACCCTCGATCGTCTCCAGGCAGGCCGCCGCGTCGGGAAACACCGCGGTCAGCAGGTCCTCGGCTTCCATGCGCAGGATCTGCGGCGGCACCTTGCGGCCGGCGCGGTTGCGGAGCACGGCGAGGGAGATGGTGGCGTTCCATCGCCACCGCGTCTGGAACACCGGCGCGTCGAGCAGCGCCTGCACCAGCGTCTCGCGGACGGTGGTCGGGGTCAGGTAACGGAAGACGTCGGCGAGAGGGAAGGAGTGCTGGGGGCCGAGCGAGAGGAGGATCCCCTCCTCGGTCGCCGCCGCCTGAAGCTCGAAGTTGAAGCGCCGGCAGAAGCGCTTGCGGAGAGCGAGACCCCAGGCGCGGTTCACCCGACTCCCGAACGGGGCGTGGAGGATGAGCTGCATGCCGCCGGCCTCGTCGAAGAAGCGCTCGAGCACCAGCGTGTTCTGGGTCGGAACCACGCCGAGGAGGCGCTTCGTGTCGGCCAGATAGTGCACGATCTGCTCCGCTGCGGATTCCGATAACTTTACCTCCTCCAACAGATAGCGTCGTGCCGCCTCACGTCCTTTCTCGGCCGCCGAAACGGCCTCGGCAGCGGCGGGAGATTCCTCGGCAGCGGGGGGTTTACCGGCAGCGGCGGGACCGTTCCCGGACAGCCGGGCGTCGATCGCCTCCCGAAGGATGGATACGGCCGCCGACAGCTCGGGACTCCGCCCCGGCGCTTCACCGAACCAGAACGGAATGGTGGGCGGCTGCCCGGCCGCGTCCGCCACCCGGACGACGCCGGATTCGATGCGGAGGATGCGCCACGACGCGTTGCCGAGCTGGAAGATGTCGCCCGGCATGCTCTCGATCGCAAAGTCCTCGTTGAGCGATCCGATGTAACTATCGCCCGGTTCGAGCAGCACCCGGTAGTCGGCGGTGTCGGGGATCGCCCCGCCGCTGGTGATGGCCGACAGCCGCGCCGCCCGCCGCCCGCGCAGACGACCGTTGACCCCGTCGTAGTGGACGAGCGCGCCACGCCGGCCCCGCTGGGTGGCGAAGCCCTCCGACACCATTCGTACCACCTGGTCGAACTCGTCGCCGCCCAGCGCGCGGTACGGATAGGCGCGGCGGCAGAGCTCGAGCAGGTCGGCCTCGGCCCATTCTTCGCACGCCGTCTCGGCAATCAGCTGTTGGGCGAGGACGTCCCGCGGCTTCTCGAGCGGGACGAGGCGATCCAGCTCCCCTCGACGGCAGGCGCCGAGGAGGGCAGCGCACTCGATGAGGTCATCGCGGGTGAGCGGAAACAGCCGCCCCTTCGGGGTGCCGTGAACGGTGTGACCCGAACGGCCCACGCGCTGCAGGAAGGTGGCGATGCGCCGTGGCGATCCGATCTGACACACCAGGTCCACCGCCCCGATGTCGATGCCGAGCTCGAGCGACGCGGTGGCCACCAGCGCGCGGAGCGCGCCACCCTTGAGCCGCTGCTCGGCATCGAGGCGGACCTCCTTCGACAGGCTTCCGTGGTGTGCCATCACCAGATCGTCGCCGAGGCGGCGGCTGAGCTCGCCCGTCATGCGCTCCGTCAGCCGGCGCGTGTTGACGAAGATGATGGTGGTACGGTGTGCACGAGTGAGCTCGACGAGCCGCGCGTAGATCTCCTCCCACGCCTCCCCGGAGAGCACCGACTCGAGGGGCGATCCGGGCAGCTCGAGTCCCAGATCGAGGTCCCGCAGATGCCCTTCGTCCACGATCGTGCAGTCCGCGAGCGTGGCGGCCGATCCGATCAGGAAGCGGGCTACCTCCTCGATCGGGCGCTGGGTCGCCGACAGCCCGATCCGTTGCAGTCCACCCCCCACCACGTGTTCCAACCGCTCGAGCGACAGGGCCAGGTGGGCGCCACGGCGTGACTCGATCACGGCGTGGATCTCGTCCACGATCACTGTTCGCACCGTCCGGAGCATGGCCCGGCTGCGCTCGGCGGTGAGCAGCAGATAGAGCGACTCGGGGGTGGTGACCAGGATGTGCGGCGGGCGGCGCAGCATGGCCTGTCGCTGCGATTGCGGCGTATCTCCGGTACGGACGGCCGCCGTGATGCGCACGGGAGGCAGCCCCATCGCCTCGGCCAAGGTCCGAATCTCGCGCCGCGGCTCGGCCAGGTTGGTGTGGATGTCGGCGCTCAGCGCCTTGAGCGGGGAGACGTAGACGACCCGGGTCTCGTCCGGCAGTTTCGAGCCCACCGCCTCGCGGAGAAGGTCGTCGATTGCGCTCAGGAAGCCGGCCAGCGTCTTGCCCGAGCCGGTCGGCGCGGCGAGGAGAGCATGGCGGCCCGAACGGATCGCCTCCCAGCCGCGCCGCTGCACAGCGGTTGGCGCTCCGATCCGCTCCGCGAACCAGCGCGCGACGGCCGGATGGAAGCCGGAGAGTCCCGCCAAGGACTCGCCGGGCGGCCGTACCGCGTCGTCTCGCTGGCTCACGGTGTCGGCGGCGAGGTGAGCTTGCCCACCCACACTCCGCTGTTCATGTCACTGGTGAACACGTACCCGTTGTGCGGTTGCGCGCCCCACGCCATCGGGAGATTGGGGCGGAATCCGTCCGGCGAACCGGTCCAGATGGATCCGATCTCCCGTCCCTGGGCCATCAGGTCACCGCGCAGCTCGCCGCTCACGTCGACCGCCCGCATGCCGCCCTCGTAGTACCCGATATACATCACGTCGTCCTCGACCCACATGTTGTGGCTGCCCATCTCCCGCACGTTATACTCGGCCACCTTCCTGGGGTTGTAGATGTCGCTCACGTCGATCACGTGCACCCGCCCGAGGGTGCGCACGCGGTCCCGGCTGTGGACGTCGGCGTCGATCGGGAGCACCTCGTCGCCGACGAAGACGTAGTTCCCGTACCGGAACACGGCGTGCGTGCCGGCCAGCATGTCGCGCGGGTAGAAGTCCGTGACGTCGTAGTTGAAAGTGCTGATCAGCTTCGGGTCCTCGGGGCTGCCGCCCTCGAGGCCCGCGCCGACGTCGAGAATGACCAAGCCGTGCCGCCAGTACGCCAGGTACGCGATGCCGTCGACCACCTGGACGTCGTGCAGGTACTGGCCGAGCGCAATCTCGCCGAACGGGGTCGGAGCCGAGCCGATGAGATCGCCCACGTCCCAGCGCGCCACCTCGTGCGGTGCGGTAGGGTCCTCGAAGTCGATGACGCGCAGCGAGCCGGTCGCGTCGTCGGTCAGGTAGACCCGACGCCCATCGATGTACGCGCTGTGCACCCCGCCGGAGACGGTCTCGGTGTACTCCGACAGGACGCTCGGATGGAGCGGATCTGAGAGGTCGAGGAAGATGATCCCGTTCTTTCGGGTCGAGGCCCCCTCCCGTGTGATGACGCCGATCGATCCGTCGGCCGTGGTGGATACATCGTTGATCAGGTTGGCGTCGACGACGATCGAGTCGACCTTCACCGGGTTGGTCGGGTCGGAGATGTCGAAGGCGTACAGCCGGTTGTTGATCGTCGACACGTAGAGCGCGTCGCCGATCGCCCACGCCTCGGCCGGTTGTAGGTCGCCGAACGGGACGTGAGCCACGAGCTCGAACCGACGGGCGTGAACGCGCGGCGAGACCGCGATAGTCGCGGATGCCGCCACTTCGCCCACCGCGGCCGTCACCACGTAGGTACCGGGGCGCTCGGCGACGAAGGCACCGTCGGTGTACACCGCAGCACCGGCGCCGCTCACTGCCCAGCGCACGGGCGCATCCGGCAGGCGTTGCTCGCGTCCGCCGAACGCTGCCGCCTCGAACCGCGCCACTTCCCCGGTGCGGACGGAAGCGGGACCGTTTACGGTGAGCGAGCGGACCGGGTTCTCGATCACCTGAAAGTCGATCTCGCTCCGCGCGCCGCCCGCCTCGACGGCGATCCGACCGGTTCCCGGCCGTTTGCCGACCACGACGCCGTTCGCGTCAACGCTCGCGATCTCCCTGCGGAGCGACAGATACGTGACCGGAAGGTTGCTCCGCGGGTCGCCGTCCTCGGTGACCGGCAGGGCCTCGAGGACGGCGATGCCCCCGACCACGATCCTGCCCGGGGCCAGCTCGAGCTCGATGGCGGCGGGAGGCTTCGGCGCCACATCGACCTGGCTCACGCCGGGCGTGCCGGCGGCGATCGCGAACACCGACACGAGTCCCGGACGCAGCGCGTGGAACGTCCCGTCCGGTTCGATTCCGCCCGCCCCGAACGGCACCGCGAACCAGACGATCGACGCTCCCTCCACCTCATCGCCATTCGCCGCCCGCGCGCTGGCCGCGAACTGGAGCGTCTCCCCGGCGGTGAGACTCGCCCTGGGCGGGTCGACCGCCACCGTGGCGACCTCTTGGGCGGAGAGGACGGGAGGAGCAAGAGCGAGCATGGTGCCGATCAGGAGGGATCTCATGCGCTGTCTCCGGCGGTGTGGGAAAAGCTCCAAACTCGATAAGCTGGTTCCAGCGGTTGCCGATGGCAACGTCGCGCCGGCTCTCGCGGCCCGGTTGGACACGGGACCAACCTCTGCGCTATGATCACGCTCCGCATCCAGCCCGACGGATACTGCCGATGCTTCAAGCCCACGTACGACCGATCGAGCCGGAGGACCTGGCCGAGTGGCTGCGGTTGCGCAGGCACATGTGGCCGAGCACTCCCGAGCACCGGCACATCGAGGAAGCGTCCAGCATCCTTTCCCAACCCGAGCGCGTGCCCGTGTTCGTCGCCGATCTGGGGAGCGAACTGGCCGGGTTCATCGAGGTGTCGATGCGCGGTCACGTCGAAGGATGCGAGACGGGCCCCGTGGGGTACATCGAGGGATGGTACGTGGATCCCCGACACCGCCGGCAGGGCATCGGGCGAGTGTTGATGGAGACGGCGGAAGCGTGGGCGGCCCGGCACCGCTGCCGCGAGATGGCGTCCGACGCCGCGCTGACCAACGAAGGAGGTCGCCGTCTGCACGCCCGACTGGGCTACGAGGAAGCCGAGCGTCGTGTGTTTTTCCGCAAGAAGCTCGGTGAGTCCGTGGGCTCTTCGGCGGAGACCTGAGCGTCACCTCACGCGCTAGGTGGGTCCCGGCCAGAAGATCGGGATCAGCAGCGCCGCCACCAGGGTCAGAAGCGCCGTCAGCGGAGCCCCGAGCTTCACGAAATCGGCCACCCGGTATCCTCCCGGACCGTAGACCAACGTGTTCGTCTGGTATCCCATCGGCGTCATGAACGAGGCCGATGCCCCGAACATGACCGCGACCAGCAGCGCATACGGGTTCATGCCGAGCTCGGCGGCGGCCAGAATGGCGACCGGGGTGAGCACCACCGCCGTCGCGTTGTTCGACATGACCGCCGACAGCAGAGAGGTGAACAGGAAGAAGGCCCCGACCACGAAACCGGGGCCGAGTCCTCCGATGCCCGACGTGAAGTGCTGTACGAGCCACTCGGCGGCCCCGCTCGTCTCCATGGCGGTCCCGAGCGGGATCAGTCCCGCGAGCAGCAGGATCACCATCCAGTCGAGTTCCGCGTACACCTCCTCCAGTCGAACGCAGCGGGTGAACAGCATGAGGACGACGCCCGCCGTGGCCGCGGTCATGATCGACAGCCAGCCGGACGAGGCGATCGCCACCACGGCGACCATGATTCCGACCGCCACCAGCGCCCGCGGCCTCGGCTCCTTGGGTTCCTCGACTCGGCTCAGCGGCACCAGGCCCGGCTCCTCGGCCAGCGCCGCCAGCGACCCGGGCGGGCCGTGGACGAGCATGGAGTCACCGACTTCGAATCGAACGTCTCCGAGCTGGTCGCGCAGCATGTGCCCCCGGTGCAGGACCGCGAGAACGGTCGCGCCGTAGCGCTGTTGGAAGCGGAGCTCCTTGAGCGTATGCCCGGCCACCGCCCCGGTCGGAGCGATCAGCAGCTCCAGCAGCCCGGCGTGCGACGTGTACAGGTCGAGGGCGTCGCGCCGATACTCGGCCGGTCGTTCGAGCCGCTCGCGGGCGGCCATCGCCCGCAGCTGCGCGCTCCCGCCCTGGGCGTACAGAATGTCGCCCGCCAGCACACGGCGCTCGGCCCCGGGCGCCCAGATCACCCGACCCAACCGCCGGATGCCGAGAATCGACACCAGGTACTTCTCGCGCCATTTGAGCTGACGCAGCTCCCGGCCCGACGCCGGCGAGTCCGATCGGACCTCGAACTCGGTCACGAACTCGCGCACCGCGTACTTCCCGGCCAGATCGGCGGCGCCCGGGCGACGCGGCAGCAGGTGGCGGCCCAGCGTGAACAGATACAGGAAGCCGACGGCCAGATAAATGATGCCGAGCGGGGCGATGGAGAACATCGTCAGCTCCCCGAGCCCGTGCTCCTGCGCCAAGCCCTCGACGATCAGGTTGGTCGAGGTCCCGATCAGGGTGACCGTGCCGCCGAGAATGGCGGCGAACGACAGGGGTATCAGGTAGAGCGACGGTGGCTCGTCGGCCTGGTAGGCTACCGAGATGAACACGGGCAGGAAGACGACTACCACGGCCGTATTGTTCAGAAACGGCGAGATCGCGGCCACCACCAGGCACAGGATGAGAAGCCGCTGGAGCGGTCCACCGAGCGGGGCCGCGCGCGCCCAGCGCCCGATGGCGGCCACCGCGCCCGTCTTCGTGAGGCCGAGGCCGAGGACCAACATGGCCGCCACGGTGATGGTGGCCGTGTTGCTGAAGCCGGAGACCGCCTCGGCCGGGGTGATGATTCCGGCCACCAGCAGCACGACCGGAATGGCGAGGGCGACCTGCTCGATCGGGTACCGCTCGAGCACGAACAGCACCAGCGCCACGATGATGATGGCGAAAACGAATCCGATCTCCCAGGTCATGCATGAGTTTCGCCTGCGGTGTCGCGGACTTCAACCGCGGTCGCGGACTTGAACCACGGTCGTGGACTTGAACCGCGGTCGTGGACTTGAACCGCGGTCGCGGACTTGAACCACGGTCGCGGCCCATTGCCGCGGGCGATCGCCCGGCCGCGCGCCGACTTGCACCCATCAGACAGCGGGTGTAGGTAAGCTCGAGGAGCCCGGCAGGCGCCTGGCGATCTTGGCTTGGCCGGGAGTCGAGCCCGGCGACTCTCCACTCGGAGACGGATGTCTGCTACCGTTCACACCGAACGCCCCGTTCGATGGGCGAAGCTGATCGACCACGATCGGTGCATCGGTTGTCACGCCTGCACGACGGCGTGCAAGTCCGAGAACGAAGTTCCGCTTGGAGTCACCCGCACCTACGTCAAGTACGCCGACGTGGGCACCTTTCCGGAAGCGCGCCGCGTCTTCCAGGTCACGCGCTGCAACCAGTGCGCCGCGGCACCGTGCGCGACCGCCTGTCCGACCCGCGCCATGTTCCGAAGGCCGGACGGAATCGTGGACTTCGACAAGTCGATCTGCATCGGCTGCAAGGCGTGCATCGCCGCCTGTCCGTACGACGCCATTTTCATCAACCCGGCGGATCATTCGGCCGAGAAGTGCAACTTCTGCGCGCACCGGATCGACATGGGACTCGAGCCCGCCTGCGTCGTCGTGTGTCCGGTGGAGGCGATCCTGGTCGGGGACCTCGAGGATCCGGGATCAAAGGTGACGCGGCTCGTGAACCGCGGAGCGGTAACCGTTCGGCGTCCGGAGAAGGAGACATATCCGACGCTCTTCTACAAGGGTGCGCACCAGGCGACCCTCGATCCACTGGCGGCGGTTCGACCCGGTGGCGGATTGTTCGTGTGGAGCGAGCAGATGGGTGAGGCAGGTCGGGTCGTGTCCGGCGCGCCACGCACGAACGACGGCGGCCGCTCCTCCGCGGCTGCCCTCCTCGCTTACGACGTTCCGCACCGCATGCCCTGGGACTGGCGGGTGAGCCTCTACACGCTCACCAAGGGGATCGCGGCCGGCGCCTATCTGGTCGCCGCGCTGCTGCAGGTCGTCGTCGGCCTCGACACAACCGGCACCCTGTGGACCCGCACGGTGCCCCACATGGCGCTGACCGCGCTGGCGATCACCGGCGCGCTCCTCGTCTGGGATCTCGAACATCCCGGACGCTTCTACATGATTCTCACCCGCCCCCAGTGGCGAAGCTGGCTGGTCCGGGGTGCATTCATCATCGGCGCCTTCGCCCTCCTGCTCGTCACCCACCTCGCCTCCGTCCATGCCGGAGACGGCACCCTCACACGACTCCTGTTGTGGCCGGGGGTAGCGCTGGCCGTACTGACCGCCGTCTACACGGCCTACCTGTTCGCGCAGGCGAAGGGACGCGACCTGTGGCAGAATCCGCTCCTCCCGCCCCACTTCCTCGTGCAGGCCATCGTCGCCGGCTCCGCCGCCCTCGCGCCCTTCGCGGCTGCCTACGAACCGGCGGCGCTCGGGCCCCTGTTGTTCATCCTCGCGACGGCCTCGCTCCTCCACCTCCTGCTGGTGGCCGGTGAGATCACGCTCACCCACGGGACCGCGCACGCTGCTCTCGCCGTCCGCGAGATGACGCGCGGTCGCTACCGGCGGTTCTTCTGGGCCGGTGCCCTGCTGGCGACGATCGCCGTCGCAGCGCCGCTGATCGGGTGGGTCGCCGGACCGGTGGCGCTGCTCGGCCTGCTCGCCTTCGAGCACGCCTACGTGCAGGCGGCGCAGTCGGTCCCGCTGGCATGAGCGCCATGGACGTCGGGCGGCTGAACGACCGGGTGAGCGCGGCGAGGGCGGCTACGGAGGCCCGCGGGGAGAGCTTTTACCCGGGGCCGAGCCGGGTCCAGCTGGCCGCCTTCCCGCCGCGTGAGCGCTGGAACGATTGGGTCGAGCTCGACTCGCGGGCGTGGCCGGAGCGCGTCGAGCGTCGTTACACGCTGGTGCCGACAACCTGTTTCAACTGCGAGTCGGCGTGCGGCCTGCTCGCCTACGTGGACCGCGACACGCTCCAGGTTCGAAAGTTCGAGGGTAATCCGGAGCACCCCGGGTCACGGGGTCGCAACTGCGCCAAGGGCCCGGCCACCCTCAATCAGATTACCGATCCCGACCGCATCCTTCACCCGCTGCGGCGGGCCGGGAGGCGTGGAGAGGGGAAGTGGGAGCGGGTGAGCTGGGATGAGGTGCTCGACCTGCTGGCGGGCCGTATCCGGCGCGCGATCGAAGAGGACCGGCGCGGGGAGGTCATGTATCACGTCGGTCGCCCCGGGGAGGACGGGTTTACGGAGCGGATCATCGC
>CAZJXR010000127.1:0-10162 GCA_964550085.1 uncultured Gemmatimonadota bacterium | reverse complement strand
CATCACCGGGGTCTACCGCCGACCCGAGCTCTCTCGAGCATCTGCTTCACCGTCTGCTGGAACGACTCGAAACCCTGGAGCGGCAGGCGGTGGTCGGGGACGTCTCCCGGCGATTGATCGAGCACGGCCGCGCACTCGACTCGCTGCTGTGGCGCGCGCACCGGGAGTGGCGGCTGTTTCGACGTGAAGCAGACGAAGCGGGCATCGACAGTCTGTGTTCTACCCTCGACCGTGCGCAGCGCGAGGCGGCCGAGCTTCGCGAGGCGCTCCTCGTCTCGACTGCCCGGCTCGCTCCGTCTTCCAGGGAGTCGCCACATGAAACCGATTTGCCGCCGGCGAGGAGCGGGCTGGAGGGCGGTTTGGACGAGGCCACCCGGCGGGTGCGTGACCTGCTCGATGCGCTGGAGTCGCGAGCAGCCCGGAGGTCGGGCACCTCCGGCAGCGGCGCCGAAACGCGGGTCGCGGCTCGCGGACCGCTCGCGGGCGACGCGGGCCCTAAAGGAGGGGGCGACAGCGACCGAACGCTCGTGGGGCGCGCTTCGGCGCTGGAGGGCCTGTTGTGGCGCGTTACCTCGGACTGGAGACAGCTGCAGCGCCATCCGACCCTCGATCGGATCGCCGTCCTTCACGAGGAGCTGCTCCACGCGGCTCGCGAGGCGCATTTGCTCGCCGACCGGTTCGAGGAAGTGCGCGCCCGACCGACCGACGGAGACCGGCGCGCGGCCGCCAGCGTGGGAATCCGTTACGCTCCGTACCGGGATCCGATCACCGGAGCGCTGAGCCGTGAGGGCTTCGACGTGCTGGCCGGGGTCGAGCTCAAGCGTAGCCGCCGCTACCGTCGCGCGTTCACCGTCCTGCTGCTCGAGATTAGGGAATGGCAGACGCTTCGACTCGCGGACACGCTGTCTCGCCTTGCATCCAGCCTACGGGGATCCGACCTCATCGGCCGCTACGTCGACCGCCTGATCGCCATTGGCCTGCCCGAGACCCATTCCACCTCCGCCGTCATCGCGGCGCGTCGCGTTCTCCGCAACTTCGGCAGCACCCGGAGCCAGACCGGCTTTCCACGTCTGGGGCTGGCCACGCATCCGGAGGACGGCCGCACGCTCTCTGAGCTGGTCGAGGCCGCCCGCAGTCACCTCTCCGAGGCGCCGTTGCTCGTCGGTCTCGAGCTGGAAGGAACGAACGATTCGAACGATTAGTCGGCAGGGAGCTGCTCGTCGGAGCCAGAGTCGGGATCGGCCGCGAGGGCCCTCGCCTCTTCCAACAAGCGGCGTAACGCACCGATCCGGAGCGCTCCGATATGTCCCGCCTCGACCCCCAGCCGCTCGAAGCCTCCTGTCAGGCGGGTGAATAGAACGCCCGACAGCCCGGCGGCCGCGCCGGTCGCCCACACTGGACCCACGTTCTGAGCCAGCCACGTCGTGCCGTCGGCGTCCTCTAAACGGCGCTCGGTGTCCGTCAGACCCGCGCCCGCACTCAACAGACGGCGGAGACGCGCCTCGTCCACATCATCGATATCGAGCCCCGCTTCGATCGCACTCCGCCGGTCGGCCCGATCATCGGCGGAAGGAAGTTCACCGTCGAGGTGAACGAAATAGCACAACCCGAGCCCGTTCGGAGCCCGCCATGCCACGCGCGCGGAGTAGCGCACGCCCTCGCTCGAGATGATCCGTGCCCCGCTCATTCTCGCTCCGTTCCCGCCGCACGCCGCGTCCACACCCGGTGGGCGCTGGAACCCGCGTAACATCCCACCGCGGCCTGCTCGGGCGCGGGCATCGCGTCGCGCCGGCTGGCCACAGCCGACTCCGCCGCCGCATCCACCTCCTCGATCACCTGGCGTTCGATCGACTCCAGTGCGAGTCGATTGCGCTCTTCACGCGTGCCGCCCCCTTCGGCGCCGAACTCCATCTCGAGATGAACGAGGTACTGTTCGTACAGACCGATCGGGTCCCGGCGTCCCCACTCGCGAAACAGTTCGGGGGCGAACGTTCGTCGCGCCTCCCGCACGTCGTGGGTAGCATGCCCTCCCATGCGGAACGTCTCCGCTTCTATGAACACCGGTCCCTCTCCGGCGCGACATCGTTGGGCCGCGATCCGGGTGGCGGCGTACATGTCGAGGACGTTGTTGCCGTCCACCGACAGCAACGGAGCACCGTACGCTTCGCCCCAGCCGCTGAAGTCCGCGTTGCGGTGATGCTGCGAGAGGCGCGTTCCGAGGGCCACCTGGTTGTTCTGGATCACGAACACGACGGGCAGCTGCATCACGGTGGCGAAGTTGAGGGCCTCGTGGACTTCGCCGTGCTTGGTCGCACCATCCCCTACCCAGGTGAGGGCGACCCGGGATTCACGGCGGCGGCGGAAAGCGAGCGCATAGCCGTTCACCACCGTCGCCACGCTTCCGACCATGCTGATGGGTGCGATGATGCCGTAGCGCAGATCGCCGATGTGGAGGTCCGTGCCCCGGTTCGGGGAATCGGCTGTCCCGAGATAGCCGCGCAGCATGTCGGCGATCGGCATGCCGAACTCGTGACAGGCTCCGGCATTCCGAATCATGGGGGCCACCACGTCGCCGGCCGCACCGCGGCGATCGAGCGCGTGCACGGCGCCGATCGTCACCGCCTCCTCGCCCGTTCCGAGCCACGCCTTCGAGATCACTCCTTGCTTCACCCAGCGCTGGAGCGCGATGTCGTGTAGCCGGAAGCGGAGCAGGCCGCGATACAGGCCGAGGTACGCCGCCGCATCGAGGGCGTCGATCTCGCTC
The DNA here is from genome assembly GCA_964550085.1 of uncultured Gemmatimonadota bacterium. GTDB lineage: Bacteria > Gemmatimonadota > Gemmatimonadetes > Palauibacterales > Palauibacteraceae > JBFILW01. Next base: position 7,398 of record CAZJXR010000127.1, on the reverse strand, counting down.
GCCCGCTCCGGATCGACCCGCACGCGTGCTGCAAATGTCGACGCTGCTTCAGAGGCCGCGACCCAGTCGACGTACTCCGGCGGATCGAAAGCTGCGTATCGTCTCACCACCGTCGCCTGCTCATGGTCCGTGGCTCGAGGGACCGGACGGCCCTACTCTGTCGTTCGGAACGGCCGGCAATGTATCCTACCCCGGCCGGTGGAGGCGTGCCAGCGCGCCCGGCTCCGGAGGCCGCCGGCGCTCTGATCCGACGGCCCCCGGGTCGTCATCCTCTTGCTGACGAGGTGTGGGCTCACGAATGGGGGACAGTCACCACGACCCTTCTCGGCCCGCTGCAGCCGCCCCGCGCGATGACCGCCAGCTCGGCCTGCCGCCTGGCGCGATTCGGTGGGGCATCAAGTTTTTCGCCATCGCGAGTCTGCTGGGCTTCGCGGCGCTCTTCTTCATCACGCAGGACTTTGAAGGCAGTCTTGCCGGCTTTCGCTCCTTCGACCCGCGGTGGGGCCTGGTCGCGCTGCTGTTCTCCTCGTTCGATTGGTTCGGCGGCGGCGTCCGTGTGTGGTTGCTGCTGCGACCGTTGGACATCCGGTTGTCCTACTTGCGCTGCGTCGAGATCAGCGGTGCCACGGCGGCGCTCGCATACCTGACGCCGTCGGGAGCCGGGGGCGGGGCGGCGCAGCTGTTCGGTCTCGTTCGGTCGGGGGTGTCGGTCGGGCGGGCCGCCGCCGCCAACTTCGCCAGCGTTCTCGTAAACCTCACCTTTCTGTCCCTCGCCGGTTTGGGCGCCTGGTGGCTCGGGGCGGCGGGGCGGATCGCGGATGTCCGGCTGCCGGCCAACATATCAGCCGCCGTGCTGTTCGAGTGGTCCGCGGCGGGCTTCGGCCTGATTGCCGCCATCATTCTGCTGTTCGCCGTCAACCCACGCCCGGCGAGACAACTGGCCATCCGGTTGATCGGTCGCGGCCGGCGGGTTCGAACCCTGCTCCGCTGGCTCCAAGAGCTGCACGGAAGCCTGATCATCTACGCGCGGAAGGGGAAGTGGGCACTCGGCCTGGCGATCATGGCCGGACTTCTGCAGTTCGGCGGTCGTTTCCTGATCGGGTGGGCGGTGCTGCGCGGATTCGGCATCGACGCCGGCTTCTGGAATATCGTCCTCCTGCACGTGATGATCCAGTTCCTCCTCTATTTCATGCCCACCCCAGGGAGCGCCGGAATCGGTGAGATCGTCACCCCGGCCGTCATGAGCCCTTTCATGCCGGCCTCGCTCCTGGTGGCCTACACAGTCGTGTGGCGGTTCTTCCTCACCTACCTGACGGTCGCGGCTGGCGGCGCCATCCTGTTTCGGTGGATCCATCCGAAGGGCGCCGCCGGCGGTGCTGGTGGAGAAGGGACGCGCTTCGAATCGGCGCTCCGGTCGTCGGAGCGGTGAGCGCGATGTCCGCACCTACGGTGAACCCGATCCGCGACCGGAGCAGAAGGTGAGAAGGTGAAGAACTGTCACTGCTGCAACGCCATGATCCCGGACCACGCGCGCCACTGTCCCCATTGCCGGGAGCGCCAGAAGCGAGGCCAGATTCTGCCCCAGCTGACCATCATGGGCGTCGCGGCCGGCGTCGCGGTGGCCATTCTGATGCAGAGCTGCCCGGCGCTCGGCTGAGGAAGCCGGGGTCACAAGTGGCGACGAGAACGGTCACAATGTACGGTCTGGGGCGTTCTTGGCAGGGAGGCGGCTCACAAACTGAGGGGGAGCGCGACCCATGAAGAGACTCATCGCCCTCGCGGCGGCGGCGGTGGTAGTCGGTTGTCCCGCCGGCTCGGTCTATCTGCCCAATCAGCCTGGCGGCCCGAACTCCGATCTGAGCGGAAACGACGTGCGGCAGAAGTGGGTGGAGGAACATCCGGATGTTGACCAGCCGATGAAGGACGCAGTACTCGAGGGCGTTTTTGTCGACGGGATGCCGTACGAGTACGTCGAAGTGATCACCAATCCGAGTCGACGCGCCACGACCGGCAACGGCTACTGGCGTCGCTTCCCCACCGGCGACGAAATCCGCCTCCGTTGGTATCTGGCCGGCACCCGTTACCCCTTCTACGACGGACGGAAGCGACCCGTCTGTGAGCTGACCCTGGTCGCCGACACCGTCACCCGGGTCACCTACTGCGAGCCGGAGGTAACGTCACCGGACTCGACCGTGTCCGTGCCCGCAGACACAGCGAGCACGGAGGCTCCGGCGGAGGGCTGAGCGCGATCCCGCACCGACCTGGGGACCGACCCGCGTCGGCCGAAACCCGTCGCGTCGTCGGACCGGCGCCAGCCGCGCCCCGATGAAGGACCGAAGGTCGACACCGGCGAGCCGGCGCCGACGCCTCGCGCGACGCCTCGATCGTGGCGCTCGAATGCGGTCTACGGCCGATCTACGCCCCCTCGCGCTTCTCTTGACAGCCTCGCACGGTGTCGTTATAGCTTTACGTTCGTATCGTTGTGATGCTGCGGGGCAGACTGACGATCTATCCCATCCGATCATCGAGTACGGGTCGAACGTTCGCGCGCTATCCGAACGGAACCGCATTCCGGGTTCGCTCGGCCTGCCTTTCACAAGCCTGGGAGGAGGCGACATGAACAAATGGTGTAGGAGATTGCTGCTCGCGGTCGGGCTCGTCTTCCTGGCCGGCGGCGCAGACCTGCAGGCGCAAGTCGAGCGCTGGGGCCAGGGTGGGATCGAGATCACGGCGTTCGGCGGCTGGTTCGAGCCGGGGAACCCCGATTTCACGGCGCAACCGCCTCCCTCGTTCGCCAACCAGGTGACGTACGACATCAGCGGCGCCCTCACCTACGGCGGTCGCCTCGCCTACTCGTTCAAGAACGGCTTTTTCATCGAGGGCGATTTCGCCTACGCGAAGCCTGACATCGTCAACAACACGAACTTCGTCGAGGAAGACGTCACACGCTTGCTATACGGTGGCGTCCTCGGCTTCAGCTTCAAACCGGCCACGGCGTTCGACCTGTTCATTACCGCCGGCTACGGAGCGATTCAGTGGAAGTGGGACGATCTGAGCCCACTCTGGGTCGGCGACTCGATCAGCCTCAGCAGCGAGACGGACAACTCGTTCGAATGGGGCCTCGGAACGCGTCTGTGGATCAGCAGAAACGTCGCCATCCGGGCTGAGTTCCGCGACTACATCGCCTTCGATGCGACCAGCGATCTGCGCCGGCAGCTGAATAATCCGCCGACGCAGCCGGCGCCGGGAATCGGACCGATTCCAGACCAGACCAAGAACAACTGGGAGTTCACGGGCGGTCTATCGCTCTTCTTCGGCGGGCCGAAGGACGCCGACGGCGACGGCGTGCCGGACAGCCGTGACCGGTGTCCGAACACCCCGCGCGGAGTGACGGTGGACGCCGATGGGTGTCCGATCGACTCGGACGGCGACGGCGTTCCCGACTACATGGATCAGTGCCCGAACACGCCCGCCGGCGCGCGGGTCGATGCGAACGGTTGCCCGGTCGACAGCGACGGCGACGGCGTGCCCGATGGGCTCGACCGCTGCCCGAACACGCCCGCCGGCGCCACCGTCGACGCCAACGGCTGCCCGAGCGACAGCGACGGCGACGGCGTCTACGACGGCATCGACCAGTGCCCGAACACGCCGAGGGGCGCAGTCGTCGACGCCCGCGGCTGCCCCATCGACAGCGACGGTGACGGCGTACCCGACGGACTCGACCAGTGCCCGAACACACCGGCCGGTGTCGAGGTCGATGCGGAGGGCTGCAGCCGGATCCAGGCCGGAATCCAGGCCGGACGACTGGTGCTGCAAAACATCTACTTCGCCTTCAACTCGGCTGAGCTGAATCCTGACTCCTACGGCGTGCTCGACGAACTCGGGAACACGCTGGTGGCCCGACCGGAGATCCGGATGGAGATCCAGGGTCACACCGACTCGGTCGGTTCGGCCGCCTACAACGAGCAGCTCAGCGGTCGGCGGGCGCAGTCGGTACTCGACTACCTGCTCGAGAACTTCCCGCAGCTCAGCGCGGATCGGTTCCGGGTACGCGGTGTGGGCGAGGCAAGTCCGATCGCGACCAACGACACCGATGAGGGCCGCGCGCTCAACCGGCGCGTCGAGTTCCTGGTTATCGGCCAGGGCGACTAGGCCCCTACCTTTCTCCTTCAGCAGCCCGCCCGGCGCCAGCCGGGCGGGCTTTTTTTGCGGCTACGCCGACCCGACCGCGGGTCGCCTCCTTTTGCACTTTGCAAGGGATCGTGCATTCAACCGCGGTCGAGGCGCACTCCGGGCCCGCAGAGACCGGAGTTCAGAACCGGCACCAATGTCCGCAGCCGGACGCTCCGCCAGCTGGAGGCCAGTGCGCATACGCACACTGCTGCTGCCCCGGCCGGTGTCCGCTGCGGACGCCGCCGCCGGCCTGCGGGGGCGTGGAGGTGCGCGCTTCCTTTGGCACGGGAAATTCAAAGAGAAGGGGCCAGCGAAGTCGGGGCGGAGCGTCACCAGGAGCAGATCGGCTTGAGCCCTCACCCCGACGAATCACCCACAAACGGCTTTTGAAAGCCGGGAGGAGCACATGCTGGAGCTCTTTAAAGCAATGTGGACCGACGAGTCGGGGCAGGATCTGGCGGAGTATGGGCTGCTCGTCGCGCTGATCGCGATCGTCGCCGTGATCGGTGTTACGGCGTTCGGTAACCAGATCGGCACTTTCTTCACCAATCTCGGGGGCTCGATCGGGATTCCGTAGGGCCTCGCGCGCCGACGGCGCGCATTTACCGACCGGACGCGGGGAGAAGGGCCCTGGTGAGCCCGTCTCCCCCGCTCCGGAACAAGTCCAGCTCGCGGTCTCCGGACCGGGCGACTGGGAGGGAGGACAAGATGGAGCAGCAGCTCTTTACAGTACTCACGAGAGACGAGGCCGGTCAGGATCTGGCCGAGTACGGCCTCCTCGTCGCTCTCATCGCGATCGTCGCCGTGATCGGCGTCACCGCGTTCGGAAACGAGATCGGGACCTTCTTCCAGAATCTGGGAGGGATGATCCCACTGCCGTAGCATTACGCTTCGATAGAGGGAGATCGTGGACGTCCGAACGGACGGCGCAACACACATCGAACCAGAGCTCCGGGAATGGGTAGCGACCCATTCCCGGTTCTCTTTCGTTCCGGCCCCACCCCGGTGTTTGACCGCTGTCGATCCGTCGTCCCAGCTTCGACCGAGCACACGACCGTGAATCCGGGGACCGTGTCGCTGATCGCGCTGGTAGTCCTGGCCGCATGGTCGGACCTTCGCACGCGCCGCATACCGAACGCCCTCACGATCACCGGGCTGATCGTGGCGTTGCTCATTCGGTCAGCGCACGGCCTCGATGCCGTCGGGACCGGAGCGCTCGGCGCCGCTCTCGCGTTCGGCGTCGCTTTCCCCCTGTTTGCCCTCCGCGGCCTCGGCGCCGGAGACGTCAAGCTGCTCGCCGCCTGCGGCGCCTTTCTGGGACCCTCGCGACTCGTGATCGCGCTTCTGGTAACTGCCCTGTTGGGCGGGCTCATGGCCATCATCGCCGTTCTGCAGCGCGGCGCGCTCCGTCGGACGCTCGCCAACTGCGGCGCGATCCTCACAGGTGCTTGGACCACGTCGCGTCGCACCGGCCTGCCGACCCTCGCCACCCGCGGTGCAATCACCATCCCGTACGGGGTCGCCATCGCGGCCGGAGCGCTCGCCGGCTGGTTCCTCTGATGGGCCTCCGGAGGCGTCCGCCGCGCGCCCATCGACCCGCGATCGCGCCGGCCGTCTCAGAACGGGGGTTACCTGCCGTGCGAGGGCGTCAATCTCTGTTACCCGCGGCCGTGCGCGGTCGTCAACTCTCTGTCCGGAAGGTCAGTAACGGCTCAGCCGGATCATTCTCGAACCGAATCAGCAGGGGCCAGGAGATTCAATCATGAGAGGTAAGAGGCTGTGGATAGTGCTCGGTCTGGCGCTCGCCTCGGGCGGCGCAGCCGGTTACTTGGCGCTCAGCTACATGCGTCAGCCGGCCACCGTGGTCCAGGCAGCCGCGATCAGCACTACGGAGGTGGCGGTGGCCGCTCGGGATCTCCCGGTCGGAACGGTCATCGGCGAGGAGGACGTACGCCTCGTGGACTGGCCTTCCGGGGCTCTACCCGAAGGATACACGACCTCTCCGGCCGAAGTGATCGGGCACGGTCTGATCACCGACGTAAAGATGAACGAGCCCCTGCTGGCCACCAAGCTCGCCCTCAAGGAGGCGGGCGGCGGACTGCCGATCATCATCCCGGATGGAATGCGCGGGGTGAGCGTCAAGGTCGACGAAGTGATCGGTGTGGCCGGTTTCGTTCTTCCATCGACCCGGGTCGACGTTTTGGTGACGCTCGACCAACAGGCCATGCAGACGGATCCGGTCTCCAAGTTGATTCTCCAGAATCGACAGGTGCTGGCCGCCGGTCAGACGATCCAGCGCGATACCAACGGCGAGCCACAGAATGTCACGGTCATCACCCTGCTGGTCGATCCGGAGGAAGCGGAAAAGCTGGCGTTGGCCGCTTCGAAGGGGAAGATCCAATTGGCCCTGCGCAACACGCTCGATATGGACACGGTAACGACGAAGGGCGTCAAGGCGACAGCCCTGGTCCAGGGCCCCGCGCCCCCCGCGCGCCAGGTCGTTCGCTCGGCGCCACGCCCCCGTGGCACCACAATCGAGGTCTACAAGGGATCTGAGCGGAGCACGACGAACATCGGAGGCGGCTCATGAGATACAGGAGTGGGAGGATGAAGAGCATCGAAGTCGCGTTCCGGTACTTTGTCGTCGCCGTCGCCGCGTCGGTCGTGGTGGCTCCGGCAAGCGCGGGCGCACAGGCGATCCAGGACGCGGGCATCGTTCCGGTGGCAGTGGGCAATTCGGCCGTCCTCGCGCACGGAACCACCCTGCAACGGGTCTCGGTCGCCGACCCCGACGTGGCCGACGCGGTCCCCGTGTCGACCACCGAGGTCGTTATCAATGGTAAGACGGCGGGCACGACCAGCCTGCTGCTGTGGGACACGTCGGGCGGCCGGTCGCTCTACTCAGTGCAGGTGAACGTCGACGTGGCGCCGCTCGTGCACCGGTTCGGCGTTCTGTTCCCGAACGAGGGAGTCGAGGTCTCGTCCACCGGGACCACGATCGTCCTTTCCGGCGAGGTTTCCGAGGGTCGGATCGCCAACCACATGATCGCGATCGCCGAGTCGAGCCAGGAAGGGGTCACCGTCATCAACAACATATCCATCCCGCGGCCCGACCAGGTGCTGCTGCAGGTCCGCTTCGCCGAGGTGAGGCGGAGCGCGATGGAGGAGCTGAGTTTCAAATTCGCCCGGATCGATCCGTTCAACATCCGGGTGGAGACGGAGGGC
>CAZJXR010000126.1:0-10257 GCA_964550085.1 uncultured Gemmatimonadota bacterium | reverse complement strand
CCGGTCCAGCTCGTGGGCGAGCGCCTGGGCGGCCGAGAACGTCCGGCGGCCGATAATCACGATGATACTGCCGGCGTGCTGTAGCTCGGGGCGCTGGACGAGCATGCGCACGACTTCGGTGTTGAGGGACCCGTCGCCTCCACTGTTCGATCGGATGTCGAGGACGACGCGCTCGACGGAGTGCTCGTCCAGCACGCCCAGCGCTTCCGCGAAGAACTGATGCACGCCCGGGCCGTGCGGAGCGTCGTTCACCATGTCGTACTGGATGTACAACACGCGCGGCCCGGGCAGGTACTCGAACCAGTAGGGGTCGCCCGGCCGCTGCTGCCAGAGCGGTGTCGGTGACCTGCCCGCCTCCCGCACGTCGATCCAGCCGACCGGCATCTGGTGCTCGGCACCCGTCCCGTGCGCGATCACGAACGGCTCGGCCCGCGCCTGGAGACGCGCCTCGACCTGCCGGCCGCCCTGCTCGACTTCGAGGACGGCGGAGCGCGGATCATCGCTCAAGCCGACGGCGTGCAGGACCTCCGGGGAGCCGAGCAGGATCGGCGCCATCACGCGGATCCAGATCTCGTTGTCCCGCGATATGAGCGGCGTCACGCGCTCGACGGCTTCGTCGACCGGCACGCCGCCTATGGCGACGATCCGGGCGCCCGGCGCGACGGCCGCGTCCTCCCGCGCCGCCTCCACGAAGATCCCCTCCTCGTACCAGCCGAGCCGTACGGGCAGCTGGTGAAAGCCCACGTCCTGGTCGAAGAACAGAAGAACGGCAGTGTGACCATCACCGATGGCGGTGGCGATCCGCTGTAGTTCGACGATGATCTCGTGCCGCGCGAGGTCGGGAATGCGCGCGTCCAGCTCCGACACCAGCGCCTCGAACCGGACCGGCGATACGGTGTGGTATACGTCGCCGTGCTGGCTGGTCATGATCTCGACGAACTGGGCCAGATCGGCGCGCCAGCGCTCTCCGGCCTCGGCGCCAACCGGGGTGACCGTCTGGCCCGCGACGGGGGCGGCGCCACAGGGCGCGAGTATCAACCCGGCCGCGCCCAACCCGGCCAGCCCACGCCCGAAGTTGCGAGAGACGGCGGCCGAGGTGGTGCACGAAACGACGCGGGCTCTACATCGAATGCTCATCTGCGTGGGCTTCGTGGTTTGATCGTGTGAGTCCGACGCTCCAATCCGACGCTCCTGTGTCCGAAGTCTCGTGGGCGCCGATCCGCGCGTCTTGAACGAGAGTCTCAGGCGTGGCGCCGCAGTGCACGGAGCCGCCCGGGCGGGTGCCCGAACCGCGATCCGAACAGTCGCGTCATGTGACTCTGGTCGGCGAAGCCGGCCTCGCAGGCGACCGTCGCCAGCGGCGTGTCGGTACCGAGGATCAGGCTCCGGGCGGTCTCGAGCCGCTGCCCGCGCACGAACTGTCCGATCGTGCAGCCGTAACGCGCCCGAAACGTGCGGGCGAGGTGGGCACGGCTGACGCCGGCGTCACGGGCCAACTCCTCCAGGGTGGGAACCGAGCCGAGATCGTCGCGCAGCCGGTCGCGCACGCGATCGAGCCAGCGGGGCGTCGCGTCGATCCGCGTACCCGACGTGACGTCCGCAAGGGCTGCCGTCTCGAGACCGAGCATCTCGAGTGCAATGGGAGAGGCGTCATCCGGCGAACGCAGCTCGACGATCAGCCGGCGCGCGAGGTCCGAGATGCCCGGGCCCGCGACGTACCGACGTCCGTCCGGGAACCGCTCACCCGAATCGCGGAGACGGGCAGCATCGATCGACACGATCAGGCAGCGCAGCGGTCGCGCGTCGCCGATGGCCAGCTCGTGGGTGTCACCGGCAGGGGAGAGCCGCCCAACGCCCGCCGGCAGTCGGCGCCGCCCGCGGCCGTCGCGTTCGATCAGCACGCCCTCGATCACGAAGCAGACGTGGGGATGTGCGTGGGCATGCGGGGGGAAGGAGTACTCCGTGCCGGCGGAGAAGTCTTGGCAGGTGACGGGCCAGGCGCACGTCGTCACGCAGCGGGCCGATTTCGCCTCGTCGTAGCGCCGTTCCACCGACGGAGACCTGTCCATTGCGTTCACGACTGATTGGATGGATGCCGGGCGGCGATGGTTTGTATGCGGGGCACGGGCGCGAAGGTCTGACTCGCGACTGGCAGGCTCCTCGTCGGACCTTAACTTCATCCTACCATGTCCACGTCCAGACTCATCACCTATCTGCTGCTGGCGGCCCTCGCCGCCGCCTATCCTTCCATGTCAGGCAAAGCTGCAGGTCCGGCGATGGTGGTCGTGGCTCTGTCGACAGGCTTTGTGCTCTGGACACTCGTTGAGTACATGATCCACCGTTTTCTCTTCCATCCTTGGGGCCGCAGGAAAACGGTCCGACTTCTCCCTCGCTTGCTGGCGACCCACGGCCGGCACCACAGCGTTCCGGAGGAGATGGAGGTCGGCTTCCTGCCGATCCATCAGGCGTTGCCGATTCTGGTCGGTCTCGGTGCGGTGGCCTTCTCGATTGCGGGCTGGTACGCCCTCCCTTTGCTATCCGGTTTTACCCTGGGATACGTTGCCTACATAGCTCTTCATTTTGCCATCCACCGCGGCCCGCCACCCTCCCCGTGGCTCGAGCCGCTGTGGAGGCAGCATCTGAACCACCACACCGGATATCCGAGCCGCTGCTTCGGGGTGACAACCACGCTGTGGGACCGGTTGTTCGGAACCCGGGCGTCGGTCAAGACACAGGACTGAATGAAAGCGATAGTCGACACGGGACCGGCGGCCGAGATCGAGACGGTCGAGTCGCTGTCGCCGGCGGCTTTCGTTGAACAGTACGTCTCCCGGGGCAGACCCGTGTTGATGAAGGGCGCCGTACGGTTCTGGAAGGCCGTTCGGCGGTGGGAGCCGGCATACTTCTCCGACGTCGCTGGTGGCCTGAGTGTGACGGTGAAGACAGGGAACGTCGCACGGGGCGACACGACGACCCTACCGCTGGGCGAATACGTATCGGGACTGTACGAGTACGAGCGCATCCTGCGACGTGGAAAGGCCGTGCCCGGGTCCTACCCGTATCTGCACGACATCCCGGTGTTTCACCTGATCCCCGAGCTGGTCGCAGACGTATCCCCGTTCCCGTCCGAGTGGGTTCCCCGCTGGTACCGCAAAAACGTGCTCGCGTTCGCCCAGTTTTTCATGAGCGCCACCGGTAGCAAGACGCCACTGCACTTCGACACCCTGCTTACCCACAATCTCTTCTTCCAGGTGCATGGCGAGAAGAGGTTCATCTTGATCTCACCGGGGCAGATCGAGCACTGCTACATGCGCAGCTGGCGTTGGTCCGAAGTCGATGCCGCCAACCCGGACCTCGACCGCTTTCCGCGATTCGCACGCGCCACTCCGGTGAGCATCACGGTCGGGCCTGGCGACATGCTCTTCATGCCCTCTGGCGCGCTGCACGAGGTCGTCACTCTCAATCCATCGGTCTCCTTCAACGTCGACTGGCACACGAGGAACACGGCGATCAGGGGCGTGATGTCTGGTTTGAAGGGAGCGCCTCTCCAAAACGTCTACTACAACGCGCTTATCGCCCTCGGAGTCGGGCTCGGCGTACCCGAGAGGCTGATCTTTCCATTCTACAGGTCGTACCTCAACTACATCTCGTAACCCCCATGGGAAACCCGAGAGCGGACCTGTACGCCAAGACACTTCGTTTCCCCGGCGCGTGGATGTCCGATTCCGAACTGGAGGAACTGCACAGTGAGCTGTGCGCGCTCAGCGATCGCTGCCTTGGCCAGGTGCCCGAATACGGTGTCTATGTCAAGTCGAGGCGGCCTTACCGCAGCCGCATCATCACGCTCGTCTTTTCGAGGGCCGATGACCGACCGATCGCTTTCTCGGCCATGGTGTTGTGGCACGTCCAACTCGATGGCGAGAGTAGACCACGGCCGGTTTTGCACCTGGGGCTCGTGCTCGTCGCTCCTGAGTACCGAGGACGGAAGATCATGTACTGGACGTATCACAAGCCTCTGTTTTGGTTTTTCGTGAAGCGCGCCTTCCGACCTTTCTGGATCACGAGTACGACGATGGAGCCGGTAATATTGGGATCCGTGGCCGACAGTTTCAGTCGAGTGCATCCGCATTACCGGCCGCGCTCCGCCCCTGGGCCCACAGCTGCCCATCGGACGATCGCCCGCGCCTTCATTGCCGAGCACGGGCACGAGATCGGTATGTGGGAAGGTGCCGAGTTCGATGAGGAGAATTTCGTGATTCGAGGCAGCTCTCTCGGCGCGTGTCGCAGCCTGATGCTCGGCTACGAAGACACCGCGAAGTACCGGGTCGAGGAGTGCAACGCGTTCTGCCGACGCCTGCTCGACTATTCGCGTGGTGACGAAATCCTCCAGGTCGGCCGTGTCGACCTGGCTACGATGTTCCGCTCTTTCTGGTGGACTTTGAGCAAGGCGCGTCACAGACTCCGGGCCCTGCTCACCAAGCGTGAAAGGGCCTCTGGCGTGGCGTGACAGCCGTCAAGATTCGCCGCTTCGCGCACGCCTCGGACAACGAAGGAGTCCTGGAGGTGGCGCGGACCCTCTCCATCCCGGCGCGCGTCCGCCTCGGAATCGACCGCTCGCCAAAGTTCTGCTCCTTTGATGAGCTGCTGGGTGACCCGTACGAGATCCTGGTTGCCGAGGCGGCGGGAGAGATCGTCGGCTTCATCGAGTTGTGTCTCGGGCGCTTCCGTCTTTTCGGTCGGGAAACCACGGGCGTGCACGTACCGCTCGGAGGCGTCCGGCCGGATTGGCGCCGCAGGGGCGTGCTGACGGCGATGCAGCACGAGGGCTTCGACATTGCCCGGGGGATGGGAGCCGAGTGGGCCTACATGCTGGTCAACGTGAACAACACGCTCATCCGGGGTGCTCTGCAGCGATCGTTCTCCCACATGATCGCGATGGACCGCCTGCTGGTGCACGGCTTTGTCATGCGTTCGCCGCTGCGCCTGCCTCGCGGCGGGACGTACGACATCCGATCGGTCGACGAATCCACGTGGGCCGACCTCGAGGAGTTCGTCGACCGGCGCATGCGAGCCAGCGACCTATCTCCCGTGCTGGATGTGTCAAGGTGGCGAACAATGCCAGGCTGCCGACCCGAAAGCTACCGGCTGGCTCGGGACGCATCGGGCAGGATCGTCGCAGCACTGGGAGGCTGGGCCCCGGCGACCGCGAAGCGCGCCCTTGTTCTCGACTACGGCAGACTGGAGCGGGCAGCACTCCGCCCCGTCAACCGGCTGCTCTCCGCCATCGGTCGTCGCCCGTTTCCCCTTCCGGGGCGCGCGCTGCATCTGCTCTACGGACTGTGTCCGGTCGCCGAGCCCGGGCACGAAGCTGCCCTTCATCAGCTCGTCGATCGACTTGGGAAGGAAGCGCGAGATTACAATGCCTTGCTCGTCGCCTTTCCGGAAGGAGATCCGCGCAACCGCATCGCGCGGAGCTATATACACTTCACCAACGTGAACATTCCTCTGCTCATCCCGCTGACTGGCACTATGGAGAAGCAGGTCATGTCCGATCCGCCTGCGAACATGTACATCGAGTACGCATTCATCTGACCTGAGCGTCGATGGGCTGGAAGCCGATGGGTGGCAGCACGACTTCGCCTGCCTCGATCGGTTCCCCGCGCAGGAAGCTGGTTATGAGACGCACCGAACCGTCGGATTCGAACAGGCGCGAGTCGTGGCCCGCGTTCCTCGGTTCGATACACATCCACGATCCTCGGCGTGAGCACACCGAAGTCCCCGCCATCCATCGCGATCAGCATGCGAGGAACTGCCGCCAGGCGCTCCTTCCGACCGATCGCACTGGCCGATTCCGGGATGATCGGTCACCGGGATCGGCATCGTAGCGTGCTTCGCCCCTCGCCTGCGGCTCCATATACGGATGCCCCGGCGCTGCCTATACTCATTGCCCGCGCCAGCGCTTCCCGGGGGGGAGAAGTCGCATGTTGAACAACATCATCGTGGTGCTGGTGGCGATCGCCGCGGCGATCGTCCTGTTCTCGAAGAGGCTGCAAACCTCGACCCGCTGGCAGGCGACGGTGACGCCGCTCGCCTCGATCATCGGCAGCGGGTTTCTGGTTTCGGTGCCGCTGATCGCCGCCGAGATCGGCAACCGCGCGATCGTCGCGATGACCGCGCTGGTCGCCGCCGCGTATGTGATCGGAGCCGCGATCCGCTTCAACATCCGCTACACCGAGCCGATTCTCGCGAAGCCGGCCGCGAGCGGGGAAGCGCGCCTTACTCAGTCGATCGAGACCCTCTCCCATTTCGTGCTAGCCTTCGCCTATTTCATCTCGGTCACCTACTACCTGGTCCTGCTCGGAAACTTTCTTCTCAAAGGACTCGGCGCCACGCATGAGGTGTTCGCCGATGCCATCGCGACCGCCATTCTGGCGGCGATCGGCTGCCTCGGTTTTTTCCGGGGACTCGGGATGGTGGAGCGGGTCGAGAAGTACACCGTCGGGGTCAATCTGATGGTCATCGTGGCGCTGCTCGGCGGCCTGTTCTGGTACAACGGCGCCGCGTTGGCGGAGGGCACGTGGCAGCTCAGATCCGCCGGCCCGGACCCCAGCCTGCACTCGTTCCGCGTGCTGCTCGGTCTGCTCATCGTCGTGCAGGGTTTCGAGACATCGCGCTTCATGGGCGACGAGTACGACGCCGACACGCGCATCAAGACCATGCGCTACGCGCAGTGGATCTCGGCCGTCGTCTACATCTTATTCTTCGCTCTCACGACGGAGCTCTTCCGGTTCCTCGGCGAGGACACCAGCATCACCGCGATCATCGATCTGGTCGGGCACGTGGCACTGATCCTTCCCCTCATGCTCACCGTCGGTGCGGTGGCGAGCCAGTTCAGCGCCTCGGTGGCCGACAGCGTGGGCTGCGCCGGCCTGCTGGAGGAGATCGCTCACAGGCGTCTGAGCGTCCGGCACGCGTATCCGCTGATTGCGATCGTCGCCATCACGATCACCTGGAGCACGGACGTCTTCCAGGTCATCACCCTCGCCTCCCAGGCGTTCGGCCTGTTCTATATGGTGCAGTGCTGCGTGGCGCTCTCGGTCGCCCATCAGACCCGCGACCTCAAACACCGGACGGCGCACCTGGCCCTGTACCTCGGCGCGGCGCTGTTCTGCCTGTGCATCGTGTTGTTCGGAATCCCGGCGAGCGGCTGAGGTAGGGCGCGGCCCCTGTCGGTCGCCTTGGTGCAATCCGTAGCGATGCCAAGGGGCTTGTCCATTGTCCGTTGCGGCTACGCGATCGCGAGTGCGCTTCACTCCCGGGCCAGCAGCCCCTGCACGGCAGGCGCCAGCTCGAGAAAACGGTCCACGTCGATCGGGTGCTCGGGGTCGTTCGTCGTGACCACGAGACAGAAGCGTCGGCCGTCGGCGCGCGTCACGAGCCAGGAGGTGTTCAGCACCCCGACCTCGGAACCGCCCTTGTAGGCCACCTCCGACCATGCCTCGACAGGCCACGGCACGCCGGGGTTCTGGGTCAACGCCTCCCTGGTCGGCCCGAGCCCCGGCCGCTCGGACATCGTCGCCAGGTGGACGAGCGTGCGGCAGAGGTCCGACGCGGTGGCGAAGAACTCGATCGTCTCGATCGCCACCGGGGAGCTCGGCTCCTGGAGGTCCGGTCCGAATTCGAGCAGCGGCAGGGAGTCCTCCAGCAGGGCTCTTCGCTCCTCAGTCGAAGCCGCGGCGTACCGATCCCGCAGCTCTGGCGGTGCGGCGAGCTTGAGCAAGAAAAACTCGCGCGTCAGCAGGAACGGCTGGTTGAGCTCCGGGCGGGTCGAGAACTCCGCCATGAACGCCTCCACCTCGGGGCGACCCACGACGCGTACCAGGTGATCCGTCGCCGTGTTGTCGCTGATCCGGATCATCTCGGTCGCGTAGTAACGGACAGGGCGGCCTTCGCCGTCCGGCAGGTTCTGCATCTGGCCACCGGGCAGGCTCTTCCACTCTTCGCGGATAGCGATCGTATCGTCCCAATCCAGGTCGCCCGCCTCGATCCGGCGGGCTACGGCCCCCAGTACCCAGAGCTTGAAGGCCGAGCCGACGGCCAACGGCTCGCCGGCATTCCGGGTATGGACCGGCATCAGGGAGTCGTCGGGACCGACCTCGTACGCGCCCAGCGCGACGCGGCCCTCGAAACCGTCGAGCACGGAATCGACCTGCGTCCAGCTCGTCAGCGCGGGGGCCCCGAGCGCGGGATCGGGCGTGTACAACAGGCGCGTGATCTTGTATGGCTCCTGCTGCTCCACGAACACCTCGATCCGCCACCAGGCCGAATCGCTCCGGGCCCGCGCCGCCGCAATCAGCGAGTACTCGTAGCGTTCCGTGATCCGCGCCACATCCAGCCCCCCCGTCTGCTCCGCCGTCTCCTGGATGGCCTGGACAATGGTGACACTCGGGATCCGCTCGATGAACGCAGAGGTGAACACGGCGGGCGGATCGATCTCAGCTCCCGGCTCGAGGACCGCGAGTGCCCAGGCAAGGCGGCGTTCGACCGGATCGCCGGCGCTCGCGTCCTGCGCTTCCAGGGCGGAAGCGGGGGCGAGCACGAGCGCGAAGAGCAGCGTTCGGACGGTCCGACAAATCATCTGCGTTCCTCGTTTAGAGTTGCCGACGCAACCGCCAGCGCGGTCCCGTCGAATCCGCACCAGGCTCTCCGCTCGGGCATCCATGTCGCTGGCCACCTCGTCGGTGGCGAGCGCCAGCCGAATGCTCACGATGATGGTGAGCCCCTCCGCGCCCCGCTTCGGCCTTCGAGGGGTCTTGTCCACGATGACGCCTGGCTTCGGGGTTAAGCCGAGACCTATGGCGGCACCTCGCCCGCTGCCCGAGCGGCCGAGACGGCGCCAGAGAGCGAGCGGAACCGGTTCGGGCTGCTCTCGAGGACCAACTCGAACTGTACGAGAGCCTCGGCGGGCCGCTGAAGCTCGAGCAGCAGTTCGCCTAGCAGCTCCCGGACGGGGACCACGGGCCCCGGCGTGATCGGGGGCTTGTCGGCTCCCTCTTCCAACGCGGCAGCGGAGCGCAACAGCTCGATCGCTTCCCGGTCCCGCTGCTCAATGGCGGTGAGCCACGCCTCCACTGCCCGTCTTTGCACTTGGACCGTATTCGCCCACACGATCAGCTCCGCTGTGCGGAGCCGTTCTTCGCATGCAGTCAGGTTGTCAGCGCTGCGGCGCGCGTCGGCGAGATCGCCGGTGTTCACCGCCCCCAAGCCCCGTGCGAACCAGAGCGTGGCCTCCGCCCAGCACATCCGGCCGCCCGGGAACCAACCGTCGGGAACCTCCAGCGCAGCTGCCTCCGCCCACCGCCGACGCTCCAGGGCGTAGCGGGCCGGAATCGCCCCCAGAGCATAGAGTCCCGCAGAATAGTTCGGGTCGCTCTCCTTCAATCTCGCTTGGATCTCCGGAAGCTTCTCCAGGATCACCCGGGCCTCGTCGTCTTGGCCCTGTTGCAGGTAAGCGTAGACCAGGTAGTCGCTCGCGTGCAGCTCCTCACCGGTCCAGGCATCCCGGCGCGCCGCTTCCACGGCCGCCAGGTTGGAGTCGATGGACTCGTCCCACATGCCGAGCCGGGTGAAGATGTGAGAGGGCATGTGCAGGGCATGGGGCGCGTCCGGCGCGATGCTCGCGTATCGCTGCGCCGCCTCCAGCCCCCCCTCCGCCAACGGAGGATAGTCGGAGCTGTGGATGATGTAGTGTGCCACGCCGGGATGCTGGGGGTATCGCCCCAGCACGCGCTCGAGCGTCGCCCGGGCCTCCCTCTGCCGGGCGTACGTCTCGTCCTTCGGCGATGCGGCGGCGGTCCCGAGCAATGACAGGGCGTAGAACAACTCCGCTTCCGTGTCGTCCGGATACCTTTCGTGAACCGACTTCATCGCCCGCTCGTAGGCGAGCTTGCGGCTCAGGTAATCCGCGTCCGCTTCTCCGTAGATGTTCCACAGCGCTTCTATGTAGTCGCTCTCCCGTGCCGAGTCCGCGCCGCTAACGGCTGCGGCTTCCAGTGCCCCTCGCCCGATCCGAATGTCTTCGGCCGTGATCGGCTCCCACAGCTGGCGGAATCGGCTCATGGCGACGCCCCAATACGCCATGGCGCAGCCTGGATCCTCGCGCGCCACGTCGTCGAAAGCCTCCTCCGCCGCCTGGTACCAAAAGGAGTGCAGCATCGCCACCGCGCGGTTGAAGTCGTCTTGAATCTCGGCCGCGCA
>CAZJXR010000125.1:3227-10319 GCA_964550085.1 uncultured Gemmatimonadota bacterium | reverse complement strand
GAGGTCCTGCGCTCCCGCAATCCGAGCGTCGATTGGGATCGCATCGACGACGTGGTAGCGTGAAGATGGAACCAGCCCCTTCCGCGTTCACCATCACCATCGATGGCCCGGCCGCTTCGGGCAAGAGCACCACGGCCGCCCGGGTGGCCGATGCGCTGGACGCGCTGCACCTGAACTCGGGGCGGCTGTACCGGGCGATCACCTGGGCGGCTGCCAAGGAGAGCTGGATCGACAGCGAGCACTTCGGCGATCGCGTGCGCGCGCTCGACCTTGAGCTCGTCGTCGGGTCGGGCGGCTTCCTGCCCAGCCTCGGGGGGACCGTTCCGGGGGCCGAGCTCGATGGAGCGGAGGTGGTTCGCCGCGTCTCCGAAATTTCGGCGCGTGCGGTCGTGCGCGAGCGCGTCTCGAGTCTCCTGCGGGAGGCGGCCCAGGGCCGTCGGGTGGTTTGCGACGGTCGAGATATCGGGTCGGTCGTCTTCCCGACCGCCGAGCTGAAGATATTCCTCACCGCTTCGCGATTGGAGCGCGCCCGACGCCGACTCCTCGATTACGAGCGTTCCGCCACTCCGGAATCGCTGGTCGCCGAGGCCGAGGCGCTCGAGGCGCGTGATCGGGCCGATTCCACCCGTCCGCTGTCCCCACTCCGGCGTCCCGAGGATGCGGTGGAGATCGACACGACGGCCTTGACCCCGGAGCAGGTGGTGGCGCGGATCGTCGAGCACGCGGCCGCCCGTGGTCTGGTGTCCAATTCGCCACCTTCCGGCCATTGACGCCCCAAGACGCCAACTCTACATTTTACCGTTCGTTACTAGACACGTGTGGTGAACCTCGAACCTGTATGCGCCTTGGCGAGCCGACGGCTGGGTGGCGGAACGAGCCTGATCCCAGCCGCTCGTTTTTTTGTGGGCTCCCCGCGCAGCGGATGGAAGGCCCGCAGGGCAGGACAAACAGTCGATGACCAACAGCAAGCGTCAGGAACCGACCGAAAGCTCCGAGGGCGAGAGGCGCCTGAGCAAGGCGCATCGGGATGAGGTCGCCGTGATGGACGAGACTCCTGCCAGCCGGCCGGATGACAGCTCCGATGATCAGCCCTCTCGGACCTCATCCGACCCCGCCCAGGAGAGCGCCCAATCTCTCGTCATGAAAGCCAATCTGTTGGAAGAGGGCGAGTACACGGAAGGCGAGTATGAGGAGATGCTCGCCATGTACGAGGACACGCTGAGCGAGATCGCCGAGGGCGAGATCGTGAAAGCGCAGGTGCTCCGCACGACCGAATCGGCGGTGATCCTGGATGTCGGATTCAAATCCGAGGGCGCCGTCCCGCTCGACGAGTTCCGGGAGCCGGATCAGCTGAAGCCCGGCGACGAGGTGGATGTATACCTCGAGAGCCTCGAAGACCAGGAAGGCGTCGTCGTCCTGTCCAAGAAGAAGGCGGATTTCCTGCGCGTGTGGGAGAAGATCAAGCACGCGTACGACAACGACGAGCCGGTGCCCGGTACCATCAAGCGCAAGATCAAGGGAGGCGTAACGGTCGACCTCATGGGGGTCGATGCGTTTCTGCCCGGATCGCAGATCGGTCTGCGTCGCGTTCCAAACGTCGAGGACCTGGTTGGGGAGACATTCGAGTTCAAGATCCTGAAGCTCAACAAGCGTCGCCGCAATATCGTCGTTTCTCGTCGCGTCATCCTCGAGCAGGAACGCAGCGAGAAGCGAGAGGAGCTCAAGGGCCAGCTGGAGACGGGCCAGGTGCGGAAGGGCGTCGTCAAGAACATCACCGACTTCGGCGCCTTCATCGACCTGGGTGGCATGGATGGTCTCCTCCACATCACGGATATGTCCTGGGGCCGTGTCGGTCATCCGTCCGAGATCTGCAACATCGGCGATGAGCTGGAAGTGAAGATTCTCGACGTCGACTGGGATCGAGAGCGGATCTCTCTCGGCCTCAAACAACTGCAGACCTACCCGTGGGAGGACGTGGCGGCCAAGTACCCGGTTGGGAGTCGCGTGCGCGGCAAGGTCGTATCGATCACCAATTACGGCGCGTTCGTCGAGCTCGAAAAGGGGGTAGAGGGTCTGGTTCACATCTCGGAAATGAGCTGGACGCGGAACGTACGCCATCCCTCGCAGCTCGTCTCGATCGGCGACGAGATCGAGACGGTCGTGCTGCGGGTGGACGAGGAAGAGAAGAAGATCTCCCTCGGGATGAAGCAGACGGAGGAAGACCCTTGGCTGGCCCTGCCCGCCAAGTACCCGCCGGGCACGCGGATCCGGGGCGTGGTGCGCAACCTCACCTCGTTCGGCGCGTTTGTGGAGGTCGAACCCGGAATCGACGGGCTGGTGCACATCTCCGACATGAGCTGGACGCGGCGCGTGCAGCACCCGTCGGAGGTGGTGCGCAAGGGCGAAGAGGTCGAGGTCGTCGTCCTCAACATCGACCCGGAGCAAAAGCGCATCTCGCTCGGTCTTAAACAGGTGGAAGACGACCCGTGGTACGAGCTTGCCCAGGAGTTCCAGCCCGGTAAGGAGGTGAGCGGGACGGTGGTGCGCCTGCTCGACAAGGGCGTGGTGGTGGACCTGGGTTCGGATATCGAGGGTTTCGTGCCGATCAGCCAGCTCGGGGTTGAAGAGAACGTCGAGCTTCCTGCCGAGCGTTTTGTGGAGGGCGACGCGCTCGAGCTGCAGGTGCTCGAGACCGATCCGATCAATCGACGGATCGTGCTTTCTGTCGTCGGAGCTCCGGAACGCGACGAGGCAGCGGCCGTGGCCGACGGCGACGAGGCAGCGGCCGTGGCCGACGGCGACGAGGCAGCGGCCGTGGCCGAACGCGACGAGGCAGTGGCCGGGGCCGACGGCGACGAGGCAGCGGCCGTGGCCGACGGCGACGAGGAGACTTCCGGGAGCGCCGGAACTGCGGTCGCGACGGAATCGGAGGAGGAGCCGCGAGCCGCCCGGGAGGAGCCGCGAGCCGCCCGGGAGGAGGCCGGTGAGCAAGCCGAGGTCGACGCGGAGGCCGACGCCGAGGCGGCATCGGAGGTCGAGGAGGAGGACGACGACTCGTAACCGCCACCCGGTTCGATAGGACGTGGATTCCCGGGGGCCCGGCGGAATGTCGGGCCCCTTTTCGCGGGGGCGAGGGCCGCCGAGGAGGAGACGGGATGCGGCGCACACCGGCAGGTTGGCGCCCGACGCAGATGTCGAGGCCTGCGGTGGGTCTGCTCGTCGCAGGGTTGTTGAACGCCTGCTCGACCGGACCATCAGCGGAGCCCGTGCCCGGCGTGTTCGCCGACGCACCGGATTCGGAACCGCCACCCAGCCTGCTGGCCCACGTCCGCGCCGGCCTGGACTCCGGCCAGTACGTGGTGACTGCCCGTCTCGCCGATTCACTCTACTATGCGTGGCGTCTTGCCGATGACCGGGAAGCGTTTGCCGACAGCGCGCTGTGGCTCGAGGCCGAGGCGCTCGATGCCGCCGGTCGGACGGCAGAATCTGTGCTTCGACTCCGGGAACTGCTGACCCGCGACATCGATTCGGCGATGCGGGAGGCGGTTGTGGTGCGACTCGCCGCGCTCCTCGTCGAGCTGGCGCGGGAGCCGGAGGCAGTGGAGCTGCTGCTTGCCGGCCCGGTGCCGAACGTGGGTGGCTGGCGCGCCATCCTGGTGCGGGCGACATCAGAGATGTCGCTCGGCGAACTGGGTTCCGTGCCCGGGACGCGCGCTCCCGGCTCGACGGCGGAGGCGCTGGTGGCCGCGGAGTATGCCGCCGCTCTCTATCAGGTCGGTCGTAGCGACGAGGCAGCGGGGGTGGCGCGGGCGGTGGTAACGCAGGGCGGAGACTCGGCGGCGGTGGCACGCGCCACCAGCGTGCTCGACGGGTCGGTGGAGTCGGCCCGCGGCCCGATAAAGGTGGGAGCCATCCTCCCGCTCAGCGGTCGCTTCGCGACCGTCGGTCAGCTCCTGCAGGCCGGCATTCGGCTCGCGCTCGGTGAACAGGCGGCGATCGGCGGCACGAGGGTGGAGCTCGTCCTTCGCGATGACGGCTCCGACCCGACCCGGGCCGCCGCGCTGGTGCGCGAATTGGAGGAGGAAGGGGTGGTCGCGGTTATCGGTCCCATCCGCTCGCAGGCGTTTGGGGATGCTGGTGCCGGCCGTGGCTACGTCGGCCTCCTGGTGGTGAGCCCGACGGCGACCGAGGTCGACAACCCGGCCCCGAACACGTACACGCTGTGGGACGCGGCGCGGCGTGAGGCCGATGTCAGTCTCGACGTCGGCCGGTGGCTGGCGACCGAGCTCGATTTGTCCAGACTGGCGGCGCTCGTTCCCGCCTCCGACGAGGGGCGCGACGCACTGTTGGCCTTCCGCGCCGGGGCCGAGCACGCGGGGGCGATCGTTACCGCATACGCCACCTACTCTGCCGACTCGACCACCTTCGCGACTCCGATTCGTGTCGTCGCCTCGTTCCGACCTCAAGCGGTGTTCGTTGCGGCCGGCGACGCCTCGGAGGCCCTCCAGATGGGCCCACAGCTTTCCTTTTACGGCCTGCGCGACGTGGTGGTGATCGGGGGACCCGGCTGGGCCGAGCCGACCGCCGTGCGGCGGCTCGAGCCGACGGTCGCGGATTATCGGCTCGTCGCCACCTTCGTCGACCAGTTCAACGAACGTGGTGCATGGTTCCGGTTTAAGCGGCTCTATGAGACGACATATCGTATGTCATTGCGGGATAATATGTTGCCTGCGTTGGGACACGATGCTATGAGCCTGGTTCTGGCCGCCCTGCCGGCGGACGGCCTCGCCCGCCGTGGCGCGCTGTCGCGCACCTTCCGCCGTCTCGGCCCGTTCGATGGGGCGAGCGGGGAGCTGCGCCCCGACACCACCGGGTCGACCGTCTCGCGCCGAACGCTGGTGCGGATGATCCATGACCGAAGCCTCGTCGAGCCGGATCCGGAGGCGATCGCCGGGTGGCTCTCCGAGGTCCAGGCGATCGAAGGCGCGCGCCTCCGTCACCGGCAGACGGAGGCCGCCGACGCCGTCGCCCGGGGCGAGAGACCGCAATGACCATGCGACAGAAGCTCGAGAAGCTCGAGGACCGACGACGTCAGGCGGCCGAGGGAGGTGGCCCCGAGCGCGTGGCGCGTCAGCATCAGAAGGGCAAGCTCAGCGCGCGCGAGCGTCTCGACCTCCTGTTCGACGACGATTCGTTCGTGGAGCTCGATCGATTCGTCGAGCACCGGTGCACCGACTTCGGGCTCGACGACGAGAAGTATCCGGGCGATGGCGTGGTCACGGGCTACGGGCGTGTCGATGGAAGGATCGTGTACAGCTTCAGCCAGGACTTCACCGTCTTCGGAGGATCGCTGTCGGAAGCGCACGCCGAGAAGATCGTGAAGCTGCTCGATCTTGCCCTCAAGACCGGCTCGCCGGTCGTGGGACTGAACGATTCGGGAGGTGCCCGTATCCAGGAGGGGGTCGCGTCGCTCGGAGGTTATGCCGACATCTTTCTCCGCAACACGCTGGCATCCGGTGTCGTGCCGCAGATCAGCGCCATCCTCGGACCGTGTGCGGGCGGTGCGGTCTACTCGCCCGCCATCACCGATTTCATCTTCATGGTGCGCAGCATCAGCCACATGTTTGTGACCGGCCCCAACGTGGTGCGAACGGTGACGCACGAGGAGGTGTCGTTCGAGGATCTCGGTGGCGCCGACGTCCATGCGGCCGTGTCTGGGGTCGCCCACTTCGCCCACGGAACCGAACCCGAGGCGATCGATGGGATACGCCGCCTCCTCGGCTACCTGCCGGCGAACAACAGCGAGCGACCACCGTCCCGGCCGACGGTCGACCCTCCGGCTGGCGGGCGTGAGGAGCTGCTGGACATCGTGCCCGACCAGCCCGATCAGCCGTACGACATGCACGAGGTGGTTGGAAGGGTGGTGGACGGTGGCAGCTTCTTCGAGGTCCATCGCGACTACGCGTCGAACCTCATCGTCGGCTTCGCGCGTCTGGGGGGTCGGTCTATCGGGGTCGTCGCGAATCAGCCTGCCGTGCTGGCCGGGGTGCTCGATATCGACGCCAGCCTCAAGGGTGCCCGCTTCGTCCGCTTCTGCGATGCCTTCAACATCCCGCTCATCACGTTCGAGGATGTCCCGGGCTTCCTGCCTGGAGTCGCCCAGGAGCATGGAGGTATCATCAAGCATGGGGCGAAGTTGCTGTACGCTTTTTGTGAAGCGACCGTGCCGAAGCTGACCGTGATCACGCGCAAGGCCTACGGAGGAGCCTACGACGTCATGTCGTCCAAGCATATACGGGGCGACCTCAATCTCGCTTGGCCCAGTGCAGAGATCGCGGTAATGGGACCCAAGGGAGCGGTGGAGGTCCTGTATCGGCGGGACCTCGCCGACGCCCCCGATCCGGTCGCCCGGGCGCGGGAGCTGGAGGCCGGCTTTCGCCAAAAGTTCGCTCACCCCTATCTGGCTGCCGCCCGCGGGTTCATCGACGATGTGATCGATCCGCGCGAGACTCGGGCTCGACTGATCTCGGGCCTCGATCTGCTGGCCAACAAGGGCGACCGCAATCCACCGAAGAAGCACGGGAACATCCCGTTATAGGGAGTCCCGGTTCACTCCGGATCGACGTCGTGTTCCATCGAATCCTGATAGCAAACCGCGGGGAGATCGCAGTGCGGATCATCCGGGCCTGCCGGGAACTCGGCGTCGAGTCGGTGGCGGTGTACTCCGAGCCCGATCGCCTGTCGCCCCACGTGCTGCTCGCCGATGTCGCCGTTCCCATCGGGCCGGCATCTGCGGCGGAGAGCTACCTGAACATCAGCGCCGTGCTCGAAGCGGCCCACCGCACGAAGGCGGAAGCAGTGCACCCGGGATACGGCTTTCTGGCCGAGAACGCCGAGTTTGCCCGCCGGGTGACGGCCGCCCAGCTCGCCTTCATCGGTCCTCCTCCGGCCGCCATCGAGGCGATGGGGGACAAGCCCGCTGCGCGCGCTCGCATGCAGGCGGCCGGGGTGCCGGTGGTGCCCGGGACGCCGACCATATCGAAGCTGTCGGAGGCCCGGTCGACATCCTCGCGAACACGCTCGGCCGCCTCT
>CAZJXR010000125.1:0-3217 GCA_964550085.1 uncultured Gemmatimonadota bacterium | reverse complement strand
GACGAGATCGGCTATCCGCTGATGCTGAAGGCGGCGGCGGGGGGCGGCGGGAAAGGCATGCGCGTGGTGCGGACCGCCAACGAGCTCGAGGCGGCCTGGTCGGGCGCGCGGGCCGAGGCCGCCGGCGCGTTCGGCGACGACCGGCTCTACCTCGAGCGCTTCCTGGAGGCGCCCCGGCACATCGAAGTGCAGGTGCTGGCCGATGGGCGCGGGAGGACGATCCACCTTGGGGAGCGCGAGTGCTCGATCCAGCGTCGCCACCAGAAGCTGGTCGAGGAATCGCCATCGCCCGTGATCGATCAGGCGTTGCGTCACCGGTTGGGAGAAGTCGCGGTCGCGGCGGCCGAAGCGGTCGAGTACCGGGGTGCCGGCACAGTCGAGTTCCTGTTCGAGGAGGATGCATTCTATTTCCTCGAGATGAACACCAGGCTTCAGGTCGAGCACCCGGTGACCGAACTCGTCACCGGCGTCGACCTCGTCCGGGAGCAGCTGCGGATCGCTGCCGGGGAGCCGCTGGCGATCGCCGTGTCCCCCTCGTGGCCGACGGGTCACGCGATCGAGGTGCGGATCAGCGCCGAGGATCCGGAGCGGGACTTCCTGCCGACCACCGGCCGGATCGACGGCCTGTGGGTCCCCGGCGGCCCGGGAGTCCGCTGGGATGGGGGAATCGCTCCCGGCCTCGAGGTCGGGCACTTCTACGATCCGCTGCTGGCCAAGCTGATCGCGCATGCCGATACTCGACATGAGGCAATCGACCGTATGTCGCGGGCTTTGGCGGAGCTGCAAATATCCGGCATCTGCACGACGCAATCGTTCCACACCCGCCTCATGGCCGAGCCCGACTTCCGGCGCGGTGCGATGTCGATCCGGTACCTGGAGGAGCATCCGGAGGTTGCGGCTCCCGCCGTGTCCGAATCGGTGGCCGAGGTGATGGTGGTTGCCGCTGCGCTTCTGGAGGAGGAGCGCCGGCAGTCGCCCGAGCCCGCGCGTCGCGACCGCGGCGGAGAGCCGGGCGCGCCCGGGGGTGTCCAGCTCAGCGAGTGGCAACGACGGTTCGCGGAGCCATGAGGGTGACGACACGGCTCGAGGAGCTGCGCATCGACAGCCTCGCCTTCGGTGGCGATGGGGTGGCGCGCCGCGCCGACGGACAGGTGGTGTTCGTTCCGCGATGCGCGCCGGGCGACCGCGTGCTGGCGCGGATCGAAAGGCAGACAGGGTCTTACGCCCGGGCGGCCGGCGTCCGGTTGCTCGAGGCCGGACCGCAACGGACACGGCCCGAGTGCGAGTTTTACGAATCGTGCGGCGGCTGCCAGCTGCAACATGTGATAGTCGAAGATCAGCGGCGAGCCAAGCGCTCGGCGGTCCAGGAGGCGCTGCGTCGGATCGGTCGCCTCGACGTCGAGGTGCCGCGAGTGGTGTCCGCCGGTCCGGCGTTCGGCTACCGCAACCGGGTCTCGCTCACGCTGCGTCGCGACCCGGAAGGGGGCGTGACGGCCGGCTTTCACCGACCGGGTGCGCCGCGGCAGGTGGCCGACGTGGCAGACTGCCTGGTAGCGGAGGCACCGGTACGCGCCGCGTGGCGCGGGCTGCGGTCAGGGTGGGGTCGCGGGGCGTCGGCCCTGCCGGCGGGAAGGGAGCTCCGCGTCAGCCTGCGCGCTTCCGCCGATGGCCGCATCGGAGTGCTGGTGACGGGAGGGGACGCGGCCGCCGGTCCGGGTGACATCGGCCGGGTGGTGGAGTCGGTGCCGGGATTGCACTGCTACCATTGGCGGCCCGCAGGTGCTCCCCGCGTCCTTCTGGCCGGCAGCGAGCGGCTGCCCGATCGGTGGCTGGGGCTCGACTTCGAGCTCGGTCCCGAGACGTTCGTGCAGGCGAATCGCGCCGTCGCCACCCAAATGGAGCGCTTGATCGATGCTTTGGTCGGTGAGCTCGAGGGCACCCGCTACCTCGACCTGTACAGCGGCATCGGCGCGCGGGGGCTCCGCTGGTCCAGTCGGGGCGGCACCGGGGTGTGCTGTGACCGTGACGCGGAGGCGATCCGGAGCGGGGAATCGGCCGCCCGGGCGGTGGGCGCCCGGCTCCGGCTTATCGCCGCTCCGGTCGAGGCGGCGCTCGAGAATCTGCTTCCGAGCGAGATCATCGTGGTCAACCCGCCGCGACGCGGTCTCTCGTCGCCGGTCCGCAGCCGGTTGAGCCGCGGCGGCGGACGGTGTCTGGTGTACGTGAGCTGCGACCCGGCGACCCTGGCCCGCGACCTCCGCCAGCTCACCTCCGGCTGGGTGTTGGAGGGTGTGCAACCGTTCGACGCGTTCCCCAACAGCTATCATGTGGAGACAGTCGCCTGGCTGAGAGGACGCGAGCCCGGGGCGGGCGCCGGCCGGGGCCGGAACTCGCCGAGAGCAGCCATCGGTCCCGAGCCATGAAGTACTTCGTGACCCTCGGCGACGCCGAGTACGAGGTGGAGCTCACCGATCAGGGAGTGGAGCGGAAGGGTAGACTGCTCCCCGTCGAGCTGGCCACCGTGCCGGGGAGCGTGCTCCGGCACCTTCGGATCGGTGACCGGGGGTATCGCGTCACTGCCCGTCGCGTCGAGACCGGGTGGGAGGTGGAGTATCGGGGGCAGGCCGTGCGGGTGCGAGTCGAGGATGCGCGCGCCCGCTCGATCCGAGAGCTGACCGGGCTGCGTTCTCGTGACCGCGGGCCCCGCGAGCTGCGCGCCCCGATGCCGGGCCTGATCGTTCGCATCACCGTCGAGCAGGGCGCCGTCGTGCCCGAGGGCGCGGGCCTCGTCGTCATGGAAGCGATGAAGATGCAAAACGAGCTGAAGGCGCCCGCCCCGGGAGTCGTGACCGAAGTCGCCGTGCGGCCCGGACAAACAGTGGATCGGGACGCCCTGTTGCTGCGACTCGAGCCGGAAACAAACGAGGGATGAAGCGGACCGAGTGGGAGCGGAAGGTGCTGCGCCCCTTCGTGGAGGGGAAGGGAGAGCGACGTCAACGCTTCGCGACCGCTTCCGACTTCGAGGTGGCGCCTCTGTACGACGACCAGGATTGGGCTCCCGACCCGAGCGCCCCGGAGTATCCAGGCGCGTTTCCGTACACGCGCGGCATCTACCCGAACATGTACCGGGGGCGCCTGTGGACGATGCGGCAGTACGCCGGCGTCGGCACGCCGGAAGAGACCAACCGCCGGTTCCAGTACCTTCTCGCCTCCGGCC
>CAZJXR010000124.1:8723-10333 GCA_964550085.1 uncultured Gemmatimonadota bacterium | reverse complement strand
GGGACCGGAAGGCTCGCCTTCGGTTCGAGCGCGAAACACAGGCCGCCGCGCGTATCTCCCATCCGAACGTGGTCACCGTGTATCGAGTGGGTACTCTCGCCGACGACACTCCTTACCTCGTGATGGAGTACGTCAAGGGCCGCACGATGGCGCAGCGGTTGGTGGCCAAGGGTGTGCTCGAAATCGACGAGGCATGCCACGTCGTGGCCCAGATCGCCTCCGCGCTGGCGGCTGCCCACCGCAAGGGGGTCGTCCACCGGGACGTGAAGCCGAGCAACGTGTTGTTCGAGGAGGAGACCGGCCGCGTCGTCCTGTCGGATTTCGGGCTGGTGGCCATCCTCAGCACGGGAGATGACGAGACCGGCCGGATCACGACGGCCGGGCATGTGATCGGCGATCTGGCGTACGTCAGCCCCGAGCAGCTTCTCGATCAGGATGTGACCGAGCGTTCCGACATCTACGGGCTCGGCATCGTCGCCTTCGAACTCCTTACCGGCGAGGGACCATACGGAACGCGATCCACCCGCGAGATGGCCGCCGCTCACCTGGGGGAGGATCCGCGCAGCCTGCGTGCGCTGAGGCCCGAGGTAAGCGAGGAGCTGGATGAGCTGGTGAGGCGGTGCCTGGCAAAGACACCCGAGCACCGACCGAACGCGTGGGACATTAGCCAGCGGTTGGGCGGACGGGCCGGATACGCCGATGGCGTGCTGCGCGCCCGGATCGATCAGCTGGTCCTCGTCGACCAGCCGGTGGCCGGCGCGGACGTGACCCGGCCGCCCCGCCGCGAGGAGCTGCCGCCGGGGAAGGGTGCGCGGGCCGAGGCTGCCGAGGGCGAGGGCCTGCCGGCAGGTCGCGCGGATGCTGATGAGTCACAAGACACTGTGATTCCTCGCCTTGTGCGTGGTGAGATGATCGAGTTTCGAAGCCTGGGAGGGCTCGAGCTCCTGGCGCCCGATGGACACCGGCTCCTGTCCGTGGTCGCGCAACCGAAGCGGGTCGCCCTCCTCGCCTACCTGGCCATCGGCGGGTCGTTCAAGCGGCGCGACTCGCTGGTCGGCGTGTTCTGGCCGGACCTCGACCAGGAGCGCGCCCGCCACGCGCTGCGGCAGGCGGTGTACGTGTTGCGCGGCGCGCTGGGTTCGGACGTACTCATCTCGCGAGGCGACGACGAGGTAGGGGTGGACGCTGAACGACTGTGGTGCGACGCGGTAGCTTTTGAAGCGGCCGCCGACGCGGGGCTGAGCGAACAGGCGATCGAGCTCTATGCCGGAGAGCTGCTGCCCGGCTTCTTCCTGACCGACGGCGGCGGGTTCGAAGCGTGGCTGGAGGCGGAGCGAGAACGCCTCCGGCGCCGCGCATCCGAGGCCGCGTGGGAGCTTGCCGCTCGGGCCGAGGCCTCCGGCAATCCGACCGGCGCCGCGCGCTGGGCCCATCGGGCCTCCGAACTGTCGCCCTTCGACGAGACGGCCCTCTGCCGACTGCTCGAGACGCTCGATCGCCTCGGCGACCGAGCGGGCGCGCTGCGTGCCTTCGATCAATTCGAACGTCGCCTGGCTGCCGAGTATCAGACGAAGCCCGCCCCGGAGACTGCTTCTCTTATCCAGCGCATC
>CAZJXR010000124.1:0-8713 GCA_964550085.1 uncultured Gemmatimonadota bacterium | reverse complement strand
CGAGCCCCTCGTTAGAGCCGCCCTCGCCGCTTCGGTGTCCGTGTAAGATCGCACCGTGCCCCGGCATCTGGCCGGTGGTGAGATCGCTCGCTCAGGGTCGAGGAGGTCGAGTTGGAGCGGAATCTGCCGCCGACCGAGCGGCGCGATTTGGAGACGTACCGGACGCTGCGCCGCTCGCCGGCCGAGTCGCACTGGCGCACACAGAGGGACCTGCAACAGCGCAGGGAAGAGGTCGTCCCCGACCGGTCGGGCCTCAAGCGACTCGCCGACTACATCGAGCTTCGCATCCTGAAGTGGCTGTGGCACTACGTGCGGAGTCGGCTGGGACGCAAGGCCCCGCTTCCGGACTACACCGGTACGACCGACACGGGAGTGTATGCTCTCGGAGCCGGCAACCACGGCGACGAGATCCGGATCAGCCTGGCCGGCGATTGGGCGACCGGCACCGAAGAGGCCGATCGAGTGGGACGGGCCATCCGACGATTCCGTCCCCACTACACGATCCACCTCGGCGACGTGTACTACGTCGGGGCGCCGTTCGAGGTGCGCGAGCACTGCTTCGGCCGGGTCGAGTGGCCGATCGGCTCCGTCGGCTCCTTCGCTTTGAACGGCAATCACGAAATGTACGCGCGCGGGGTCGGCTACTTCGACGTGCTGCTGCCCCGCTTGGGTCTGATCGATCCCGAAACCGGGCAGGCTCGGGGACAGCGCACCAGCTATTTCTGCCTCGAAGACTCACACTGGCGGCTGCTGGGGCTCGACACGGGCTATCATTCGGTCGGCCTGCCGCTGATCGAGAGGCTGATCCGACCATCGCACCGGCTGCCCGCTTCGCTGGTCGAGTGGCTGGAATGCGAGGTGGGTCTGGGGCGAGACGACGCGCGCGGCCTCATCCTCCTGACGCACCACCAATACTACTCCGCCTTTGAGAACGGCTATCCGCGGGCCGCCCGTCAGCTGCGGCGGTTCAGCGACCGACCGGTTCTCTGGTTCTGGGGCCATGAGCACCGGCTGGCCGTCTACGGCCGGTACGGCGTTTCCGGCGGCATCGAAGCCTTCGGTCGTTGTCTCGGTCACGGCGGGATGCCGGTGGAGAAGCTGTGGCAGGCACCGCGCCGCGCGGCGAGCCGGGCGCTGATCGCCTACGATCACCGGGAAGCGGGTCGTTTCGAGACGAGGTTCACGCGTCTGTTCCGCCACCGCACGCCGTACGGCTACAACGGCTTCGCGAACCTGACATTCGTGGGGCCGGAGCTGCGCGTCGACTACCGGGATCACACCGACCGCCCCCTGGCAACCGAGCGGTGGCGGGTAGATTCCGGCCGTCTCGTGCACCTGGGCTTCCACTTCCGGACCACCGCGGCCGGATTCGTACGGACCGGCGTCCGCGACCGAGCCGGTGAGCCGACGTTCACGCAAAACAGCGCATTCAGGGACCGTTCTTCCTCACGTACAACGACTTACAATTCCTGTCAGTCAGGCGTGACGGGTGCGCGACCCTGAAGTGACGCCCCCGCCGGATGCTGGCCGGGACAGCGCGCGACAGAGGTGCGCGCGACAACCGAGCCACTGCGCGGAGGTCATCATGTCCCGGATATCGAACCATCAGCAGCTCGCCGCCGCGACGGGGGTGCTCGCCGTGGTGGCGCTCGCGGCCTCAATCATCGGCGACCGACCCGGCGCCTACGCCCAACGGCAGCAGCCCGGACCGAGCGTCGGCATCGAGCGGGGACCGTCGTCGATGGATCGGGCACCAACCGAGGCCCACGCGAGGCTGATCGCGCGGCCGGAGGCGCCGGCGGGGGCGATCGAAGACCGGTCGGCGCGGGTCGCGACCGCGCTTCGGAACGAGGCGGAGCGCCTGCACGACGTCCGGCAGCGGTGGCCCGACGCGGCGACGCTCCACCTGCACGCGGCCGTCGCCCACGACTTTCGCGATGAGGCCGCGCTGCGAGACCTGCTTCTGGCCGGCAGCCTGTTGTACCGGCAGGGCGATGTCGGCGCCGCCATCCTGGTGATGGAAAAGGCAGTCGATACCGCGCTCCGCACTCGGAATCTGCACAAGGCCTGGTTCGCCTACCAGAACGCGACTGCACTCGCGCAGCAGGAAGGCCGGAGCCATGCGGGCGACTGGGATGAGCTGGTGCGGTCGAGGGTGGTGCCGGCCCCAAGTGCGCGGGTTACCCTCGAGGCTCCTGCGGTACGCTGGAGCGAGGACGATGTCATCGAGGCACGGCTGCGGGCGCCTGAGCTTGGGCGGCCTACGCCGCCGACGCTGCCCGCGGTCCGCTCGGTGTGGGTGACCATCCCGGCTCCCCGTCACGCGTTCGCGATCCACCCGCCCACCGTGCAGGTGACCCGCGGGGAGGACCTCGACGACGCAGGGCTGCGAGTTCCGGTCCTCCGGCGGCCTCCGGCCCCGGGGCTACCGCCGATTCGGAGTCCGGACGGAGTCGAGGCGATCCCGTCTGCACCGCGCCTGGACCTCCAAATCGCGCCGCCCTCGCTGAAGTCGTCCGTCGACACCGAAGGAATCCGACTGTCGCCGGAGCTGGAGCCGCCTGCGCCTCCGGGCCTGCCAGCGATCGAGGATCCGTCGGTTTGACCTCGACGCCAGGCGTGGCGATTCCGGCGTGAGCGTCCCGGCTCCGTTCCGCGGCCGGGAGCCTGCGCCGGACGCCGCGTCCGGCCGGGCTGAGGTCCGGATCCCACACAATCTGCCCCGCGGGTCGACCATCCAGTGGCTCGAAGTTGTGGGCGGCAGGCCACAACGCAACACCTGAGCAACCGTCCCCGAACTGCACAACCGCATTGTTTCCGGTGTGTTAGGCGGCATCGGCCGCGTGGTCTCACTCTTGCTCTTCGGCCCGGCGCGAAACGACTGCGGGTATCCGGTTCCGCGATGCCTGCCAGGGGACAACCGAAGGCCGTGTGGCCGGGAGGAAGAAATGGTGGAGCTATTCAACGCGCTGTGGACCGACGAGTCTGGCCAGGACCTGGCCGAGTACGGTCTCCTCGTGGCTCTGATCGCGATCGTCGCCGTGATCGGCGTGACCGCGTTCGGCAACCAGATCGGGACCTTCTTCACGAATCTGGGCGGCTCGATCGGGATTCCGTAAGCCCGCTAGCCGAACTGGCGTCAAGGACGAACGGGGAGCAGCGCCGGCTCGCGCCCGGGCCGATCGACCACAAAACCAGGTGAACCGCGATCCCGCTCGCGCGTGACCGCGCGCCTCCCGCTCGTTCTCTCGGCGACGAGCCCCGTCCGGGGCGCGTCGCTTCTTTGTTGGTCACCCCTCCGAGGCCGCAGCTCTCAGCGGTCGCCTTCCCGTCTGGACTCCCGATGCCCCCCGTTCGCCCGCTCCTTCGCTTATCTTAGTGTGTCGCATACGCGCCGCAGTCGGGCCGACGAAGCTGTGACCGGGGCCCGCCGCGGACAGTCTCTCCCGAGGTGCGGCAAACGCGCCCGGGGCGCGCGGAGTTGCCGTGACGTCGCGCCGGTCAGTCGGCCGGCAAACGGTGGATGTCAGGTGGGGAAGATGAGGGGATCCGACTTCAACAACGCCCGAATCATCATCGTCGACGACGACCAGGCGAACGTGGAGCTCCTGGAGCACATCCTGGAGCCGGCGGGATTCACCAACATCCGGTCGACCACCGACCCGCGGGAGGTATTCGATCTGTGCGCGGAGGAGCCGCCCGATATCCTGCTGCTCGACCTGATGATGCCCTATCTGGATGGCGTAGACGTCATGGAGCGCCTCGCCGCGGCGCAGCTCGATCTGTCCTACGTGCCCGTGGTCATACTGACCTCGGACGGCAGCCGGGAAGCCAAGCAGCGGGCACTGTCGAGCGGGGCCAAGGACTTCATGACGAAGCCCCTCAGCCCGTCGGAGGTGCGTCTCCGGGTGACGAACCTGCTCGAAACGCGCTTTCTGCAGCTCGCCCTTCAGGAGCAGAACGAGCGGCTGGAGGACCGAGTCAGAGAACGCACGGCCGAGCTGGAGGAGGCACGGGTCGAGATCCTCGAGCGGCTCGCCTTGGCGGCCGAGTACCGGGACGACGAGACCGGCGAGCACACCAAACGGGTGGGCCGCGAATCCGCCCGACTGGCCGCCGCGCTCGGACTCCCGGCCCGAGAAGTGGAGCTCATTCGCCGTGCCGCGCCCCTGCACGACGTCGGCAAGATCGGAATTCCCGACCGGATTCTCCTCAAGCCGGGAAAGCTGACCGCGGAGGAGTTCGAGCGCATGAAGGGGCACACGACGATCGGCGCACAGATCCTGTCGGGGAGCCGCTTCCCGCTGCTCCAGATGGCCGAACAGATCGCCCTCGGCCATCATGAGAACTGGAACGGATCGGGGTACCCGTTCGGGGTCGAGGGAGAGGACATTCCTCTTCCGGCGCGCATCGTGGCGGTCGTCGACGTATTCGACTCGCTTACGCACGAGCGGGTCTACAAGCCCGCATGGTCCGAACCGCGCGCGCTCGATCTGATCGAAGAGGAGATCGGCAGGAAGTTCGATCCGACGATAGCGATAGAATACCTGCGAATCCGTGACCCGGAGCGTATTCCCGTGGTCGCCGATTCCGCCGCGCAGTCCGCGACGCCCGTGTGAGGAAGCGAGCGCGCGCCATGCACGAAACTCGGACCGCGCTCGTCGGCTTCGCGTCAGCCAAACGGGTCGCAGTGTCGATTGCCACCGCGCTGAGCGCGGGGGCGTGCGCGACCGCTCCGGCCTCCGATGCGGAGCCTCCCCCGGCCGAGCGGCTCACGACGGGGCTGGCCGCGTTGGAGTCGAGTGAGTACGGCGACGCCTACGACAATCTGATTCTGGTCCGTAGCGTGTGCGGGGACGCGCCGCTCGGCCAGCAGGCGCTGTTGGTTCTGGCGGCAGCGGAGCTCGATCCCCGCAACCCGGAACGTCAGCTGGAGCTGGCGAGAGAGTTCGCGGCTCATTATCTGAGTCTCCCGAACCGGGCTGCGTGGGCAGAGCCGCTGGCGGAGTCGCTCTACCTGCTGTCGATGGAGATGGGCGCGGCCGACGCGGTCGGAATGCGGCTCGGCGGAGCGGCCACCGAAGAAACCCGGGCGGTGGACGACGAGGCCGGGTCCAGCGATGTCGCCCTCGCCGGTCCCAGCGACGCCAGCCTCGCCGAGCTGCGTGCCGAACGGGCGGCGGGCCTGAGGAGAGCCGTATTCGGTTTCGTTCCTACCCCGGTTCCGCCCGAGTGCGGCGCCGAGTGGCGCGAGGTGGATGACAGCGGAGAGCCACCCGAGCTTCCGGTGCTTCCCCTCTCACCGGTCACGGAGCGGATCGTCGAGCTCGAGGAGGAACGGGTCGAGCTGTTGCAGCGTCAGGGGGAGCTGGAGGATGAGGTTGCGAAGCTGCAAAGCGAGCTGGAACGCATTCGGGAGACTCTGCGTCCCTGAGCGTCGCTCGACAGGAGCCTGCCTCCCCCGTGCCGACCGCTGCCGTCGTCCCGGCCGGGACTGGAACCCTTGCCCGCGCTTCCCGCGATGACCGTCCGCGTCCGCCTCATCCTCACCCTGCTCGCCATCGCCCTGGTGCTGATCCTTCCGGCTCTGTACGGCCTCGGTCGCCTGCGGGAGCTCCGCGACATCACTTTCGAGCTGACCGGGCGACACGCCGCGGCCTCGGTGGCCCTCGGCAGTCTGCAGACGGCGATCGCCGACCTCGACCACTTCGAGCGCAGCTACATCGCCGCGCCCGCGGAGGCGTCGCGTGAGGCCATGTGGCGCGCGCTCGAAGCCGCAACCACCGCGCACGATCGGCTGGTCGAAGCGGGCTATGGTCCAGAGGCGGAGCCGGTCCAGACGGAACTCACCGCTCTTCGCACCGCGACGACGCGCATAGAAGAGCTCGTCGAGGCGGGGGATGTGGCCGGGGCGACCGACTACTTCCGGCAGGTGCGTCCCCGGCTCGTCAGTGCCCAGTCGGGTCTCGAGCCCATCGCCCGCGCCATCGACACGCGGAGCAGCGTGGCCGCCAGTCGGGCTCGGGAGATCAGCGCCTCGGCCGCCCGCACGACCCTGGCGGTCATGCTGGTCTCCTTCACGCTGGCGATCGCCGTCGGGGTGTGGATCACCGGGTTTCTCACCATCGCGCTCAGCAGGTTGCGGCGCGCCATGTCGCGGGTCGCCGAGGGCGAGTTCGAGGCGCCGGGTGATCTACCCTACGAACGATCGGACGAGCTCGGCGACCTGAGCCGCTCGTTTCGCGCCATGACGGAGCAGCTGTCGGAGCTCAATCGACTGAAGGCGGAGTTCGTCAGCATCGCCAGCCACGAGCTGAAGACACCCATCAACGTCATCGGCGGCTACGGCGAGATGATCGAGGAGGGGGTGTACGGGGAGTTGAACGAGCAGCAGACGGAGGCTCTGCGGGCGATCCGTGACCAGGTGAAAACGCTCACCCGGCAGGTGAACCAGCTCCTCGATATCAGTCGCTTCGAATCGGGTGCCCTGCAAGTACAGATGGACGAGGTCAAGCTGTCCGACCTGTTCACCGGCGTGCAGCGCGCGTTCGAGGCGCTGGCGCGCCAGAAGTCCGTCACCTTCGAGCTCGAGATCGATCCGAGCGCTCCCGAAGCGATTGGCGGAGATCCCGACCGACTGCGCAACGAGGTGATGGGGAACCTGCTCGCCAACGCGTTCAAGTTCACGCCGGCCGGCGGAGCGATCGCGGTGTCGGCGCGCGGGGAAGGGGACCGGGTCCTGCTCACCGTCCGCGACACCGGCGAAGGGATTCCGTCGGAGGACCTGCCGCACATCTTCGAGAAGTACTACCAGTCCGGCCAGCGGGCGCGGGCCATGGGCACCGGGCTCGGGCTGGCGATCGCCCGCGAGATCGTCGAGATCCATGGCGGCCGAATCGAGGCCTCCAGCGTCCCGGGTGAGGGCACCACCTTCGTCGTCAACCTGCCGATCCACCAGCGGCCCGAGCGGTCGAAACGAGCGATGGTTCGCCTCGATCCGGGTGTCGACTAGCGATCAGCCGGGCCCTTTCGCCGTCCAAACCCGCTTCATAGCTTAGCAAGCTTTCGAGCTTGCCGGAGCGGCGCACCCCCGTCACGCCTGCTCCGGGCGAGCCGGTCACGGCACCTCCGGGTACACGCAGGCATGCTGGGTTCGATTCGAGCACGCGTCATCGTCATCATCGCGCTGTCGCTCCTGTGCGGCTGGGCGCTGTTGCCCAGGACGAATCCGGCCGACCCGGAGGGTGACAAGGTGTCGGCCCTCAATCTCGGCCTGGATCTGCGCGGCGGCATGCACTTGGCCGTCGAGATCGACGACCCCGACGGCACCCTCGAGGGAGACGCCAAGCGAGACGCGCTCGATCGCACGCTGACCACGATCCGCAACCGCATCGACGAGTTCGGCGTCCGAGAGCCCACCATCCAGGCCGTCGGCGATGAGCGGATCATCATCGAGCTGGCGGGGATCGACGATCCCGAACGGGCAAAGGCGATCGTCGAACGGTCGGCCTTCCTCGAGTTCAAGATCGTCACGGACGGCGAGGCGTTCCGCGAAGCGCTGCCTCGCCTGGACCGGACGATCGTGGCGGCGATCGGAGAAGAGAATCTCGAGACCCTCCCCGTCGGACAGCCGCAGCCGGGGCTGGCGGACATCCTGGGCGGCGATGACACGACCGCCGGGGCTGCCGACACGGTCACGCCGATCGGAGCCGACACGGTCACGCCGATTGGGGCAGACACGGTCACTCCCATCCGTGCCGACACCGCGGGGCCGGTAGCGGACACGACCGAGCGCGACGCGGCGCCCCCCCGACTCCGCCCTTTGACCGCTCTCCTCCTGGAGTCGGGCACGTCGGGACAGTTCCTGATTGCGTCGCAGGAGGTTCCCACGGTTCGCCGCTACCTGGAGCTCCAGGAGGTGCAGGATCTGCTCCCGCGCGGACAGGAGCTTCGCTGGGGATCGGATCCGATCGGGCAGGGCGGGGCCTCGTACGAGATCCTCTACGTGCTGGAGTCTGAGCCGTTGCTGACCGGGGATCTGCTGGCCGACGCCGGGCCTGCTGCCCGTGACCCGACCTACAATCAGCCGTTCGTGCCGTTCCGGACCACGAGTCGGGGCGCCCGGCTGTTCGAGCGCGGCACGAGCCGGCACGTGGGCGACCTGATGGCGATCGTGCTCGACGGTCGTGTACAGAGCGCTCCGGTCATCCGGCAGGTGCTGTCGCGTAACGCGCAGATCGAGATGGGTTCGGGCGCGACGCTTCAGGAGGCGCAGGACCTGGCGCTCGTTCTCCGCGCCGGCGCGCTGCCTCAGCCGATCCGCATCGTAGAGGAACGGACGGTCGGTCCCTCGCTCGGTGCCGATTCAATCCGGCAGGGGAAGCTGGCGTTCGGGGTCGGTCTGGCCCTGGTCGTGATTCTGATGATCGCCTACTACCGGACGGCCGGCGCGATGGCGGTCGTAGCGCTCGCCATCTACGTGCTGCTGGTGCTCGGAGTGCTGGCCGGCCTCGGCGCGACGCTCACCGTCCCCGGGATCGCGGGTCTGGTCCTTTCGGTCGGCATGGCGGTCGATGCCAACGTGCTTATCTTCGAGCGCATCCGCGAGGAGGTCGCGGCGGGCAAGACGCCGCGGACCGCGGTCGATAGCGGCTTCGCCCAGGCGCTCTCGGCGATCATCGACGCCAACCTGACCACCCTCATCACGGCCATC
>CAZJXR010000123.1:0-10447 GCA_964550085.1 uncultured Gemmatimonadota bacterium | reverse complement strand
GCTGTTCGGTCGTTAAACAGCGTGGGAGCGCCCGATTATTACGTGATCGACCCGAGCGGCAGCTATCGAGAGGCGGCCGATCTCCAGGAAGCGGTCAATCTGGCCAAGAGCCTGATGGCCACGCTGCCGACTGCGGCCTGACCGCGGGTTCCACTCCCCCAGAGTTCAAACGTCGATGTGCGCGGTCGTCAAGGCCGGCACTCTGTCACGGGTGCGGTGGCACCTGGAACAATGCAGCACGGGAGGCACCATGACGGATTGCGAGAGGGTCGCCCGATTCCTCCGGGTCGGCGCCCTGACAGCGGCTCTCGCACTTACACCCCTCGCTCTTACCGGCGGCGGTGCAGTGAGTCAGAACGATTTGTGCGGCGCTCGCACTGACGACGGGAAGTGCTGCCGGGAACTGAACTCGGTGTGCATGCGGAACGGCTCCACGATGTGGGACGCGTTCTACCTCGATTCCGGGTTCTGCCCGAAGCGGTGACCGTCGATGGATTCGGTCGGCCGGACGCGGCGCCCGAGTAACGGACGGCATCGGCTCGAGGAGACGCGATGAGGTTTCTGCGGCTCGCCATCGGTACGGCGGCTGTCGGAGGCTGGTTCGTGTTCGCCTTCTCGCCTCGGTCCGAGGCGTCAGCCGGTCCGGCCAGCCTCGACCATCGGGCGCTCGATGTGCGAGCTCTCGAGGGTTCCATGCTGCATTCCAGCCAGGCGCTGGCGATGCCGACTTCGATCGAGCTGGTCGGCCGGCACCTGGTGCTGGTGGATCGGTATGCCGACCGCCCGATCCACGTGGTCAGTACCCAGGATGGGGCGCTGGTTCGGTCCGTGGGGCGTGCCGGCGAGGGGCCCGGTGAGTTCCAGCAGCTGTGGTCGGTGTCCCCGGCGCCCGAAGCGGTAAGCGTGTTCTGGGCCTTCGACATGGCCCTCGGAAGGCTGACCCGGTTCGATCTCGCTGACGAGAGTACCTTGGATCGGCCCTGGCAGAGTCAACTGCTGACCCTGCGCGCCAACACCAGCGTCACATCGGTAGCGTGGTTGGCGGAGGATCGCCTGCTCGGCACCGGCTTCTTCCTCGACGGCCGATTCGGGACCTTCGATGGCGATGGCGCGCTGCTCGGAACCGTGGGGCCGATCCCGGAACATGAGGGCGCGATACCGGTGCACGTTCTCCAACACGCGTACATCGGCACTCTGAGGGCGCGCCCGGATCGCGCGCGAGTCGTCATCGCTTTGCGTCATGCGGGTATCATCGAGATCTACGATCCGGATGGGACTCGACTGGTTCGCGTGGGCGGGCCGTTCCCGTTCGAGCCGGTGTTCGAAGTGGGCGAGGGCGTGAGCGGGCCGCAGATGGCGTCGGGTGAGACGCTGCGCTTCGGGTATGTCGACGTCGCGGTGACGAACGATCGCATCTATGCCCTCTTCTCCGGTCGAACGCGGGCCGGTTTCGGGGTCGAAGCGAGTCTGGCGAAGAACATCCACGTGTTCGACTGGAGCGGCCGCCTCGAGCATTCGCTGGAGCTGGATGCGGACGTGATTGCCATCGCGGTCGACACATCCCTTCCGGCTCTGTACGCGGTGCGCCACGATCCATCTCCCGCGGTTCTGGAGTACTCGCTCGCCCCAGTCAGATAAACGCGACCCATCCCTCCCCACCTTGCAGGCGGGCGAGCGAGCGGAAAGGTTTACCGCCGGAGCTTGCCGAACCAACCACAACCACTTCCGTTGCTCGGCCGGTCCGGGATTTTCCACACGGAACCGGGCCGCCGAGCGTGTCGGTTCCCCTCCACGCTGAGGAGCACTCACGCCGCTTGACGTCTACCGGGTCGGGCCGAACAACCGACGGCGGCGGAGCTGTCGGGCCAGCCGGGGCCACCGCCTCCGGACGCCCGCTGTTTCGTGCCGAAGTGACCATCTGGCTGTTGGTGCTTATCTGGGCGGCCAACTTCTCGGTCGTCAAGGCGAGCCTGGCTGACTTTCGTCCCCTCGCTTTCAATGCGCTGCGCTTCGTCCTTGCTTCCGGGATCCTGGCCATCATACTCCGCAAGTCCGCCCTCCAGGTCCGGTTCGATCGTCGTGACTGGATCTCGCTCGTGTGGCTCGGCCTGCTCGGCAATACCGCTTATCAGGTACTGTTCATCGTGGGCATCGACTGGACACTGGCTGGAAACGCCGCGCTCATGCTGGCCACGGTGCCGGTGTTCGCGACCCTGCTTTCCGGGGCGCTTGGACACGAGCGAATCGGTGCCTGGGTGTGGGTTGGAGTGCTGCTGTCGCTGGCCGGCATCGCACTCGTCGTGTGGGGCGGCGCCAAGTCGGTACGCTTCGGAGTCGAGACGGTCAGGGGCGATCTGATCATGTTGGCGGCCGCAGTAGCCTGGTCCGTCTACACGGTGGGGTCGAGTCCGCTGCTCAGGAGATATGGAACCCTGCCCGTCACGGCGGTCACCATGTGGATCGGTGCCGCCGGTCTCCTCGCGGCATCGGCACCTTCCCTGCTGGATCAACATTGGTCCGCCATTCGGCCGGCCGCCTGGGCCGGGCTGGTTTACAGCGGAGCCCTGGCGATCGCGCTTGCATACCTGCTCTGGTACTACAGCGTCCGCACCGTCGGCGCTGCCCGAACCGCACTCTATTCCAACACGATTCCCGTGGTGGCACTGCTCATCGCCTGGATCACCCTGGGCGAAATTCCCACCCGGATTCAGGTGATCGGGACGATCGCCGTCGTGGCGGGGATCGCGCTGGCCCGCCGACCGCCTCCTCGCGCGACCGTCCGGCCTCCCTGTCCTCCAGAGTGAGCGCCCGCTCTCACGGCCGAAGGCCCGAGACGGCGACCGGTGCCGACGTGTGGGACGGACCCGGGCCAAGCTTCAAATGGTGATCGTGCCCTCGAGGTAGAGGATGGCGCGGCCGCCGATGTGCACCCGGCCAGCGGCGGCGTCGTGGCGACAGAACAGCTCGCCGCCGCGCTTCGAGAACTGCAGTGCCCTCATTCGCGTCTTGTTCAGCCGCTCCGCCCAATAGGGGACGAGCGTACAGTGGGCCGAACCGGTGACCGGATCCTCCGCGATGCCGGCCCGCGGCGCGAAGAAGCGGGAGACGAAATCCACGTCGGGACCGCGCCCGGGGGCGGTGACGATGATTCCCAACGCGTCGAGGGCCGCCAGCCGGGCAAGATCCGGCTGGATGTTCCGGACCGCCGCCTCCGACTCGAGGACGACCATCAGGTCGCGCGCGCGCTGGGTCGTCTCGGGCCGGACGCCGAGTGCGGCAGTCAGCTCCTCGCTCTGGGCGACCGCATCACCGGGTCGGGCCGGAAAATCGAGTATAAGCAGATCATCTTCGCGGTCTACGCTCACCCGGCCGCAACGGGTGGCAAAGTCTACACGGGAGCCTGGGAAGCCGAGCCGGTGCATGAGGACCCAGGCCGTCGCCAGGGTCGCGTGTCCACACAGGTCGACTTCGATGGCGGGCGTGAACCAACGAAGCTCGAAATCGGCTCCGCTGTCGCTACCGCCCGCGATCAAGAAGGCCGTTTCCGACAGGTTGTTCTCGGCCGCGATCGCCTGCATCGTCTCGTCGGGCAGCCACTTTCCCTCCAGCGGCACGACGGCGGCCGGATTCCCTGAGAAGACCGTAGAGGTGAAGGCGTCTACCTGATACAGCGACAGTCTCATAGCAGCGCCTAAGGCCGCGTGTCCCCAGCCGCGCCGCTTCGCCAGCGGACCTTGTGTGACGCCCGAATCGCTCCGGTTGGCTTCGATATCTCCACCCAGTAGTTGGTGATCCGGTGCGATCTCTGACTGGCGAGCGACAGCACCCACAGATTCGGCCGATCCTCGAGCATCCGAGTCGGTGACAGGACCTCACCGCCTCGCGCGATTGCTGAAGCGATGCTGTCGGGAAGCGCGTCGGCGTCCGCGACCAGGCGCGCTCCCGGTTCCGCAAGGCCGCTCAACTTCAGCGCCTCGAGCGCGTACGCCGTCGCGCTCGACGAGTCGAGCCCGCGGGGTGGATGACGCGTGAGCAGGAACAGGAACCCGTTCCGGGTACCGAACAGGTACACCACCCCGTCCGCGTCAATGCCGACGACGGAACGAGCATCCCGACAGCTGCCGACCACGAGTTGCAGGTCCGGAAAGAAATCACTCCGCGCCGCGGTCTGCTGATCGATCGGCGAACAGGAACCGGGCCCTCCGAACTGCGCTTCGAGAGCTTGGGTCACCCGGGTCGAATGGGAAGCCGCGCAGGCCGTTGCCGCCAGCAGCGTTGCGATAGCGGTCGGAATCCCCGGGGAAACGGTGCGTCCGCCAGCGGGGCATCGACGCCGCCGGTCAGGGGACGCGGGCCCGCCCAATCGTATTCGCGTCGGTGCCGAACCAGATCTCGTCGGCCGAATCACGGTAATACATGTGTCGCACGGTTCCGCCCCCGCTGTCGATCTCCGTGATGCTGAAGAAGACGCCGGCGGTCGGGTCGAATCCTACCAATCGATTCGGTTGCGGAGTGGACTCGACGAACCACAATCGGTCGTTGGCGTCGACCACCATGCCATACGCCCCGGCGCGATCACCGCCCGGAACGGGCCATTCCTCCACATCGCCCGTTGCGGGATCCAGCCGTCCGAGAAACCCGTGCGCGTAATCCACGTACCAGACGCCACCGTCGGAGGTCAGCTGCAGACGTCGCGGGCGCGCGCCTTGCCGCGGCAGCTCGTACTCGTTCAGCTCGTATGTCCGCGGATCCACGGTGCCGATCTTGTTGCTGCCGAATTCGGTGAACCATGCCCGGTCATCGGGAGCGACCACGATGCCGTACGGACGAGCCGAAGGAGTGGGGACGGCAACCAGGCGGACAGTGCCGTCGGCGGTGTCGAGATGGCCCACAAAGTTGCCGCCCTGGACGGTGAACCAGATATCCCCGTTTGAGTCGAACACGAGCGTGTGCGGGTCACGCGCCGCCGGATCCGGCATCGGATACTTGATGATCTCGCCGGTCGATGGATCGAG
Source organism: uncultured Gemmatimonadota bacterium (assembly GCA_964550085.1). Taxonomy (GTDB): domain Bacteria; phylum Gemmatimonadota; class Gemmatimonadetes; order Palauibacterales; family Palauibacteraceae; genus JBFILW01. The sequence continues at coordinate 5,432 of CAZJXR010000123.1, read as the reverse complement.
ATGCCCGATGTGGGAATCCCGGTTGCCGGCATACCACACGGAGCCGTCCTCATCGACGATCAGGTTGTGCGGTCCCGCCCCCGCCGAGAGATCATATCGCTCGAAGCTTTCCGTGATGGGATCGAGGTAAGCCACGTAGTCGGCGCGCTGGCCGACGACCCACCCCCGTCCGTCCGGGCCCACAAAAGGATCGCGGGGTCGGCTGTCGGGCCACGGGACCTCCCACTCGGTGATCTCGACGCTCACCGGATCCTCGGCCACAAGCACCTCCTGCGCCCGGACATCCGTTGCCGCGATCGGGATCACGGCGGCGACCAGCACGGCGGCTACTCCGAGTCCCCGCACGTCACCGCCTGCGCACATCATCAGGACGGCCTTCCTCCTTGCCGGGGGCCGATGCCGCGGGGTCGCCGCTTCTTGAGTCGGGTGGCTTCCCGGAATCGTTTTTCGGCCCACTCGATGAGTCGCTCCTGCGAACCGCGCGTTTCCGGGTCGGAGATCGACCCCCGCTTCACGTAGCTCCCGTCCGCCCGCATCTCCCATCCGTTTCGCTGGTCCGCGAGCTGGGTATCGAGCAGGAAGCGCAGCTCGCCGCAAAGCTCCGGATCTTCGACGGGTGTGATTGCCTCCACTCGATGTTCGAGGTTGCGACGCATGCAATCGGCGGAGCCGATGTAGTACTCCTCTTCTCCTCTGTTGTAGAAGTAGTACACACGGGCATGTTCGAGAAAACGTCCGACGATGGACACCACGCGCACGGTCTCGGTCAGCCCGGGGATCCCGGGCCGCAGCCGGCAGCTGTCGCGGATGATCAGATCGATGGCCACCCCTGCCATCGCCGCCTCGTACAGCGCACGGGTGACGTCGGGATCTTCGAGCGCGTTCATCTTGAACTGGATCCGGCTGCTCGCGCCCTGCTTTTGGTGTTTGACCTCACGAGCGATCTTCTTGAGCAGAGCGGGCTTCAGCATCTTCGGCGCCGGCAGGATCTTTCTGTAGTCCCGCTTGGGCTTGAAGCCGGTAGTCAGGTAGTTGAAAAGCTCCGTCAGGTCGCGCCCGATCTCTTCACTGCAGGTGAGAATCCCCAGGTCAGCGTAGAATCGGGCCGTGTCCGCATGGTAGTTGCCCGTCCCGACGTGGGCATAGCGGCGGAGCCCATCATAATCCTGCCGCAGGACGAGGATTGCCTTGCAGTGCGTCTTCAGGTTCACTACCCCGTACGTCACGTGGATGCCCACCTGCCCGAGACGATTAGCCCAACGAATGTTGGCCGCCTCGTCGAACCGGGCCTTCAGCTCGACTACCACCGTGACCTGCTTTCCGTTCTGGGCCGCGTCGATCAGGTACTCGATGATCTTCGAGGTGGCCGACGTGCGGTAGATGGTCATCTTGATCGCCCGCACCTTGGGGTCGAGGCTCGCATCCCGCAGAAAGCGCTCCACAGAGGTGGAGAACGATTCGTACGGAAAGTGAAGCAGGATCGAGCCGACGTCGCGCACGACGTGGAAGATGTTGCGTTCCGTGCGCAGCTGCGGGTGATCGATGGGCACGTGCGGAGGATAGTGGAGAGTCGGGTCCGACACCTCCGTCGCGATCTCCTCCAGATCCCGCAGCGCCAGCAGGCCATCGGTCTCGAATACGTCCGTCGATTCGTCGAGGCCGAGCTCCGTCGCCAGCATCCCCCGGTGGATCGGGTGCATGTCGCTCGCCACTTCGAGGCGAACGATCGGCGCAAACTTCCGCTCGCGCAGCCCGGTTTCGATCATCTCCAGCAAATCATCCGCCTTGTCCTCGTTCAGCTCCGTGTTCGCGTTCCGCGTGACGCGAAACTGCTCGCAGCTGTCCACCTCCATGCCGGGAAACAGCAGTTCGAGGTTGTGGGCCATCACGCTCTCGAGGGTCACGAAGGTCCGGCTGTCCGGGAGTCGGAGAAAACGGGGCGTGCCGGCTCCGACCGGTACCTTTACGCGCGCCAGCGTGGTCGATTCCTCGTTCGGGTAGCGAAGAGTAACGAGCAGGTTCAGGGACAGGTTGGACACGAACGGAAACGGATGCGCCGGATCCGTCGCTTGCGGGGTTACGAGCGGATAGATGTTCGCCACGTAGTAGTCCCGGAGGATAGCCTGCTCCGCCGTCCCGAGGTCGGGAAAGGTGGTCAGGACGACACCTGCGTCGCGCAGCTCCACACTCACCTGTTCGAGCACCCGGCGCTGACGCGCCTCCAGCAATCGCACCAGCTCGCACGCTTCATCGATCTGCTCGAGTGGAGTTCGGCCATCGACCGTTCGCTCGTGCAGGCCGGCCCCCACCTGTTGCTTGAGACCGCCGATGCGAGTCATGAAGAAGCGATCGAGATTCGAACCCACGATCGCGATGAACCGAATCCGTTCGAGCAGCGGCACGCGCGGATCCTCCGCCTCGTTCAAGACGCGGAAGTTGAAGTGGAGCCAGGTCAGCTCGCGGTTCAGGTAGTACGCCGCGGTGCTGAGGTCCGGTGCCGTGCCCGGCTCCAGCGCCGGCAGCGTCGCCCAATCGGCAGGCGTGACGACGGCGCCCGGGCTCCGGCGATCGGGGGTCGGGCCGGCCGCGGGAGCGTCCGGGGCGTGCCTGCCGGAGAAACGGTCGACCGACTCGCCTGCTGCGGACCTGACACTTCCGGAACGCACCGCCAGCAAGGCACGGCGGGCGGCCTCAGCCAACGCATCGAGTTCCCGCCCCAGGCCCTCCCTCCCAGGCTGCAGGGGCGTGTCTCGGGCGCCGCGCTTCGTCGCCATGCCTGTCTCGGTCGGATCCATCGCCTCCCCGATGCCACGGGTGGAGAACCATTGGTCCCGCTCACCCCGGAAAGCAGGTGGCGTCGGACTGTCGGCGGGAAAGCTACGTCTCCCGGAGCGGTGCCGATACCCGGCCGAGGATCGGACCGGCGCGGGGACGGCACCCGGGACGACGCAGGATCGCGGGACCGTACGGCGCTACATGCACGAGCGAGCTCAGCCAGCGGTTCGCAACACTTCGAGGGCCGCATTCCGGCCCGGAATCCCACTCACGCCGCCGCCGGGATGGGCCCCCGCGCCACACACAAAGAGCCCATCGATCGGCGTCCTGTAGTCGGACCAGCCCGGCACCGGTCGCATGAAGAGCAGTTGATCGAGTGCCATTTCGCCGTGGTGGATGTTCCCCTCGCTGAGACCAAAGCGACCCTCGAGGTCCGGAGGAGCGAGCGTCTGGCGCGCCAGGACCGCGTCCGGCAGATCGGGAGCATACGCGGTCAGAGTCGCAATGACGCGATCGGCGAGGCGCTCCCGCGCGGCAGCATCCCATACGTCCTCCTGCAGTTCGTAGGGCACGTACTGAGCCAGTACGGACATGACGTGTCGGCCGCTCGGGGCGAGACTTGGATCGTGGACCGAGGGCACGATCGCCTCGAGATATGGCTCCGAGGACACCCGGCCGTATTTTGCGTCGTCATACGCACGCTCGAGGTACCGAATGCTCGGGCTGATCAAAATCGCGCTGCCGAGATGCGGTCCGTGGCCCGGGCGGCACGAGAAGTCCGGCAGTCGATCCAGCGCCAGGTTGACCCGGGCACACACGCCACGATAGCGGAGATTGCGAACCGCGTGGCGGAAGTCAGGGTCGAGCACCTCGGGCCGGAGCAGCTGCGTGAAAACGACCCGCGGGTCCGGGCTGGCGAGCACACGGGTCGCCCGCAGCTCCTCGCCATCTTCGAGCACGACTCCGACCGCGCGACCGTTCTCGACCCGCACCTGTTTGACCCGCGCACCAGACCGGATGACCGCGCCCCAACGACCGGCAGCGGCCGCCAAGGCGTCGACGAACGTGCGCATCCCACCGCGCGGCAGCACCACCCCTCCCGGTGTTCCTTCGCCGACCAGCCCGTGCAGCAGAAGAAAGACGGTGCCGGAGGCCAGCGGCCCCTGGCACAGACCCACGATCGCGTTGCCGGCTAGAGCACCTTTGAGCCCATCGGTCTCGAACCAATCGTCGAGCAGCTCGGCCACCGACATCGGAAGCGTGCGAAGCAGCTCAAGCATCTCAGTGGCGCCGAGCCGGCGCGCCCGTGCGGCCAGACGTAACAGGTCCCAACGCTCCGCCGCCGATACGGGCGGCATCGCGGGTGGGGGGCTATCGTACAGCGAGCGCAGGAACGCAGCGAAGCGCGCGAGCCGACCGACGAAGGCGGGCCAGCGAGCCGCGTCCCGCGGCGATAGGGCAGCGATCGACCTGCGCGACGCCTCCGGGTCGGCGTGCAGGGTCAGGGCCCGACCGTCCGGGAGCGGCGCAAAGATGGCCGGGTCCGGCCGCACGAGTGTCAGCCCGTGCGTCGCCAAATCAAGGTCACGCTCGATCTCGGGGTGAAGCCAGAGAAAACGATGACTTCCCGTATCGGCGCGAAACCCGGGGTGAAACTCCTCGGTCACCGTGGCGCCGCCGATGACGGTGCGCCGCTCCACCACCAGCACGCGGTGGCCGGCGCGCGCGAGATATGCCGCCGCGACCAGTCCGTTGTGTCCGGCTCCGACGACGATCGCGTCCCACCCCGCGCTCACCGCAATCCGTCCCTGAGAATGGTCAGCGCGGCGAGCCGTCCAGGCGCTCCCGTGATGCCCCCGCCCGGATGGGTACCCGAGCCGCACTGATACAGGCGACGCACGGGCGAACGGTAGTCTGCCCACGCCGGGGCCGGACGCAGGAAGAAAAGCTGATGGAGGGACAGCTCACCGTGGAAGATGTTGCCCTCCGTGAGCCCGAATTCGGTCTCGAGGTCGAGCGGGGTGAGCACCTGGCGATGGAGGACGATGTCACGAACGTTGGGCGCGTACTCGGCGATCGTGTCGATTACCGTGTCTCCGAACGCCTCCCGTTGATCGGCCGACCAGCCGCCGTCCAGGTCATAGGGCGCGTACTGCACGAACACCGACATCACGTGCTTGCCGGGCGGCGCCATCGAGGGATCGATCATCGACGGTATCACGATGTCCATGTAGGGGCGCCGCGAGAACCCTCCATACTTGGCGTCGTCGTACGCCCGTTCGAGATAGTCGATGCTGGGACTGATCGAGATGGCGCCACGTAGATGCGGACCGCGCCCGGGCAGCGCCGTGAAGTTCGGAAGCGCGTCGAGAGCCAGGTTGACTTTTCCCGAGGATCCGCGGATCCGAAATCGCCGCACGGCCTCGACGAACTCCACCGGGAGTGCATCCGGATCCACCAGCCGCAGGAACGTACGCTTCGGATCGAGCGACGAAACGACGGTCGACGCGACGATCTCTTCCCCGGACTCCAGCACCACCCCCGTCGCCTCCCCATCCCGGATCTGAACACGTTCCACCGGTGCGTCCGTGCGGATCTCCGCCCCCAGCGCTCGCGCCGCGTCGGCGATGGCCTCGCTCACCGCACCCGTACCGCCG
>CAZJXR010000122.1:0-10483 GCA_964550085.1 uncultured Gemmatimonadota bacterium | reverse complement strand
CGTGAACGGATACGGCGGGGAGGTCGGACCGGATCTGGCCCGGATTCCGGAGGCGCGATCGTTCTATGATCTCGCCGCCGACATGTGGAACCACCTCCCCCAGATGTCGGCGACGATGGAGCAGCTGAACATCGGGCGACCTCGCCTCGACCCGGACGAAGCGGCCGACCTGATCGCCTTCCTGTACACGCTCGACTTCTTCGACGTGCCGGGAAATCCCGCCACGGGCAGACAGCTCTTCATCGAGAAGGGTTGCGTCGTTTGCCACCAGGTGGGCGATCTGGGCGGTGTAGTCGGTCCGAGTCTCGATGACCCGGGGCGATACGCGACACCAATCCAGGTGGCTGCCGCGATGTGGAATCACGGCACGCAGATGACAGATGCGCTGCGCGCCCGGGGGATGACGCGACCGACGTTCACCGGCACCGAGCTGCGAGACCTGGTCGCCTTCATTCGCGCCACCCGATCCGGACCCTCGGACGGCGGCTTGCACGTCCTTCCGGGTCGGCCCGAGGTCGGACAAGTTCTGTTCGTCGAAAAGGGCTGCATCACCTGCCACAGCGTCGCCGGCCGCGGCGGCGCGATCGGCCCGGACCTCTCCCAACGCGCCCGCCACACCAGCCTGCTCGCCTTTGCCGCAGCGATGTGGAACAAACAGCCATCGATGGCGGTCGCGATGAGAGCCCATGGCATCGAGGTGCCCAATGTCACCGCTGACGAAATGGCGGACCTGGTGGCGTACCTCTACTCGACCAGCTACCTGCCGGAAATCGGAAGTGCGGCGCGCGGTCGAGCCTTGCTCCAGCGCAAGGGATGTATGGAGTGCCACGTCATGAGTGAGCCTGGCCCGGGCAAAGCTCCTGCCTTCTCCGATACCAGGGCGGGACGATCGGCGGCCGCAGTCATCGCGGCCCTGTGGAACCATCTCCCACTCATCGGGACGGTGCCGTCGGCCGAGTGGCCGGACATGAGCAGCACTGAAATAGCCGATCTCACCGCGTTCCTGCGCGCCGCCGGAGCTGATTCCCGATGACGCCGTCAGTTTCGCTGCTGGCGCTACTTGCGGGGGCCACGCTCGCCGAACCTGGCGCGATCACCCCGTCGGAGATTCAGACCCAGTCGGACAACTGCGTGAGCTGCCACCGAGCGCTGAGCAGTGAGAGACTCTCCGCGCCGGCCGTACAGTTTCCCGGTGACGTGCACGGTTCCGCCGGGTTTTCGTGCGTGGCCTGCCACGGCGGCGACGCAACCATAGCGGGGCTTGGCGGCATGGATCCGGCCCTCGGCTTCATCGGCACGCCGACTCCCGAGCAGATCCCCCATGTCTGCGGGCGTTGCCATTCCGACGCGGAGTTCATGCGGCGCTACGACCCCTCCCTGCGGGTCGATCAGGAGATCGAGTACCGAACTTCCGTGCACGGCCGGCGACTGCTGGAGGAGGGCGACCAAAGGGTGGCGACCTGCGCCAGCTGTCATGGCGCGCACTCGATCGAGCCGGCGTCCTCGCCACAGTCTCGCGTGCATCCCCTGCGAGTGGCGGAGACGTGTGGCTCCTGTCACTCGGACTCCACCCGCATGGCCGAGTACGCCATCCCGACCGATCAGGAGAGGGAATACCGCGAGAGCATCCACTGGGCGAAGATGTCCGTCGAGGCGGATCTGTCGGCCCCGACCTGCAACGATTGCCACGGCAATCACGGTGCGGCACCGCCCGGCTTGGAGTGGGTCGGCAACGTGTGCGGCAATTGTCATCTGGTGAATGCCGACCTGTTCGAAGCGAGCCCGCACGCGGCGATCTTCGCCATGATGGGGGTTCCCGGCTGTGCCTCCTGCCATGGCAACCACCGAGTCGAGGCGGCGAGCGACGATATGGTCGGCATTGGTGACGGCAGCGTGTGCGTTCGGTGTCACGGCAGGGCGGAGGATGGCCCGCCGGCCAGGATCCGCGACCTCATCGACACGCTGGTGGTCAGTTACGGAGCCGCGGACTCGATTCTCGACCTGGCCGAGAATGCCGGCATGGAGGTGAGCGCAGCGCAGTTCGAGCTCACCGGCGCCCGGACGGCGCTGGTATCGGCCCGCGCCGCCATCCACTCCTTCAGCGTCGAAGGCGTGGCCACAGAGGTCGACGGTGGGCTCGAGATCGCCACCACTGCAATCGACCGGGGCGAGCGCGCCCTGCGCGACCTCTGGATCCGGCGCGTCGGACTCGCCATCTCGGTCGTGATCATCCTGCTGCTGATCAGCGGCCTTGTGCTCAAGATCAGGCAACTCGAGAGATGAGAGAGGAATGACCGAGGACGAGAAGCGCTCCCGGACTCCGAGGCGACGATTCGTGAACTGGCTGCTCGGAACGAGCGCGGGGGGATTCCTGGTGGCAGTGTTGTATCCTGTCACCCGCTACATTATCCCTCCACCTGCAGCCGAGTCCGCCACTTCTACCGTGACCCTGTCCATCGCTCCGGCCGATATCGCGCCGGGCACGGCCCGGATATTCAAATTCGGCAGCAGCCCTGGCATTCTGGTGCGGACTCCCGGCGGCGAGCTGCGCGCGTTCGCGGCCACCTGCACCCACCTCGCCTGCATCGTTCAGTACCGCGAGGACCTGGCCGAAATCTGGTGCGCTTGCCACAACGGACACTTCGACCTCAACGGCACAAACATCGCGGGTCCCCCGCCGCGTCCGCTCGAGCGCTACAAGGTCAACGAGCGGCCGGATCAGATCGTGGTCAGCCGCACGAGCTGACGATGGGGCGGATCCGGGACGGCGCTGCGAAGGTCTGGGGGTGGCTCGACGACCGCCTCGGTCTGGAGTCGGTCCGGGAGGTCGCCAGCAAGAAGGAAGTGCCCGTGCACCGCCACACCCTGTGGTACTACCTGGGCGGGATGACGCTCTTCCTGTTTCTCGTCCAGATCGCGACCGGAGTACTGTTGCTGTTCTACTACCGTCCGAGCGCCGACGAGGCCTACGAGTCGATCCAGTTCCTGATGGCCGAGGTGCAGTTCGGCTGGCTGATCCGCTCGATTCACGCCTGGTCGGCCAATCTGATGGTGTTCGTCGTGTTCCTGCACCTGTTCAGCGTGCTGTTTCTCAAGGCATATCGGTCGCCGCGCGAGCTGACCTGGCTATCGGGGATGATCCTGTTCGTCCTCACCCTGGCGTTCGGCTTCACCGGCTACCTGCTGCCCTGGAACGAGCTCGCTTACTTCGCCACTCGGGTCGGGACGCAGATCGTCGGGGTCGTACCGGTTGTGGGGACCTTCTTGCTGGCGGTTGCCCGCGGCGGGCCCGAGGTCTCCGGCGCCACTCTGACCCGGTTTTACGCCATTCACGTCGCCGTGCTGCCGGCGACGGCAGTCGTCCTCGTGTTGCTCCACCTGTACCTGGTGCAGAAGCACGGCATGAGCACGCCGCGCGGCGAGCGGAACCGGCCCCGACCTGCGATGCGCTTCTTCCCGAACTTTCTACTCCGCGATCTCGTGGGCTGGCTCAGCGCGCTGGCCGTGCTGGCCGCACTGGCCGCGTACTTTCCTGCCGAGCTCGGAGAGAAAGCCGATCCCTTCGCGCCGGCGCCGGCCGGGATCAAGCCCGAATGGTATTTCATGTTCATGTTCCAGACGCTGAAATACCTGCCCGCACACATCCTGGTGTTCGATGGCGAGGTGGTGGGAGTACTGGCGTTCGGGCTCGGTGGGCTGCTGCTCGTGTTACTGCCGTTCCTCGACCGCCGCGCCAGCCGCGGCGAGCGAAGCATGCTCTTCACCTGGATCGGGGTCGCACTGATCCTCTACATCCTGGTCCTCACCTACCTCGGATACACGGCGAATCCGAGTCAGTAGGTCTCAGTCCTCGGCTGCCTCAGTCCCGCGCCGCCTCGCTCTCGATCAGGGAGCGGTGCGCCTCGTACTCGGGACGGGTCGACAGGTCGACCCGTCCGACGTTGGCGAGGAATTGCGCCGAGTAGCGGGCCTGACTCGCCGAATCCCCTCGCGCCTCGGCTGCCCTGGCTGCGAGGAGCAATCCGAGGAGGTGATCGGGCACCTCGGCGAGGATCATATCGGCTTCCGTCCCTGCCGCCTCGGCGTTTTCGAGCTCGATCTGCAGGAGTCCGCGATGGAAGCGGACGTCGACATCGATCTCCTCCGGCGGCAACACGGCGTACGCCTGCAACCCCATGTCGGCAAAAAACCGCACCCGCTCGCTGGAACCCGTCTCCCGCTCCCGCATCGTGCGGTCGAACAGCCGATCGGCGGCCTCGCGTGGCGTCATCGAGCCGAGATCGACGCTCGAGGACATGGCGGCCGGACGATCGCCCTCGATTACGCCGCCGGTGGGTGGCTCGCCTTCGGCCCGTGGCCCGGCCTGCCTGCGGACGAAGAACGAGATCGCCACCACGAATACGATGAGCGCCAGGCCGGAGACTACCCACGGCATGTAAGCGGCGGCCGACTTGCGACGCCGCGACCCGACAGGCGTCCCGCACTCGGCGCAGAAGGCGGCACCGGTATCGAGCTTGTGGCCGCACTCCCCGCAGTAGCTCGGTCCCTCGCCGAGGGGCGCCCCGCACCCGGAGCAGAACTTTCCGCTCCCGTGGCTTCCGCATCGCTCACACTTCATGGACCTCGCACTCCCTCCGTTTGCCCCGTCACTTCGCGCGGCGTAGTTATAGCATCCGCTGCCCTGTCGTCGACGCCGTGCTTCCGACCCGGCGCAGGGTCGTCTCGTTCACACCCAAAAGGAGCCCGTTCCGACATGCTCTGGCGATTGATCGGCCTGGCCATCGGCGTGTGGTTCGTGTTCGCGCCGTTCATGTGGGGCTTCGTAGCCCCGGGCAGCTATCCCCTCGGCTTCACCTGGTGGCACAGCATCGGGATCGGGGTGGCCGTGATCGCCCTGTCGGCCTCCTTCCTCCTTCGCTGGTACACGGGTGCCGGGCTGCTCCTGGTCGTGGTCGGCCTCTACTCGCTGACCTCGCCCTTCCTGTACGGCTACTACACGCTCCCGTTCCCGATGTGGAACGATATCGCCTTCGGCGTAGCGACGGTGTTGACCGGCGCCATGCTGGCCGCCGCCGGCCTGGTGTACGGGGGCCCGGAAGCTCGGACGGCGAGGTAGGGTCACTCAGGCCCCGTACTTCGAAAGGCGTCCGGCCCGAGCGGTCGCCAGCGGCAGGAGCTCCCACGAACGGCGCCAACCGAGACTGCCCTTCGCGCACTCGCCCTCGCCGAAACCTCGGGCCTCCTCCTTGCGGGCGGGACCGCCATGAATCAGGAACGGCACCGGATGCCAGCTGTGGCTGCGCATGATGGCGGGGGTCGAGTGGTCACCGGTCACCAGCACCACATCGGGACCTGCCTCCAGCAGGCGCGGAACCAGCGCATCGACCTCTTCGATGAGCCGCACCTTTCGGTCGAAGTCGCCGTCCTCCCCGGCCTTGTCCGTTCCTTTCACATGCAGGAAGAAGAAGTCGTAGTCGGCGATCCGCGCGGCGAGCGTCTCGGCCAGCGTTTCGAGTCGATCGTCGACTGTCTCCGCCTGCATTCCCACCAGTCGAGCGACGCCGCGGTACATCGGATACGCTGCGGCCGCGAACGCCCGCATGCCGAAGACCTCCGGAAAACGCGGCCAGTCCGGGAGTCGCGAGAAGCCGCGCAGCAGCACCATGTTGGCGGACGTCCGGCCGCTCAGCGCCCCGCGCGCGGCGTCGACCCAGTCCGCGATTCGGTCCGCCAGCGCCTGCGAGGCCGGGGAGCGCGGCGTCACCGGCAGGGGGTCGACCCCGGTTCGCTCAGGGTCCGTATCGGCGATGTCGACCTCCTCAGCCGTCGCCGGGCGCACGACCAGCAGAAAGCGGTGTTCCTTCACGGGTCGCACGAAGAACTCGGCGCCGGGAATCTGGAGGCGGTCCAGCACCTCGCACAGGGGCGCGGACTCCTCGGTCGGGATTCGACCAGCACGGCGGTCGACCACCCGCCCGTCGGTGTCCACCGTGCAGAAGTTGCCGCGAACCGCCACATCGCCCTGGCGCAGGTCGAACTCCACCCCCAGCGCCTCGAGAACGCCGCGCCCGATCCGGTACCGCAGCGGATCGTATCCGAACAGTCCCAGGTGCCCGGGCCCGCTCCCCGGCGTGACCCCCGTCGCGACCGGCAGGTGGAGGCCACAGCCCCCCCCGCGGACGAGAGCGTCGAAGTTGGGCGTGCGGGCTGCCTCGAGCTCCGTCTCCCCTCCAGGCTTCCTCGGCAGACCGCCGAGACCGTCCAGCACCAGGAGGAGGACACGCTTGTCAGATGGCTGGATCAGCGAGGCGATGTCCTGGAGCTCCACTGCGGTCGACGCCTTTCCAAGTGCCTGTTCGAGATTGCGAGCGGTTGCGCGACCACCACGCTACGGGCGCCGCGCGACGCGCATCGGGCCGCCCTCGCACGAAGGCGGCTGCGCGGGAGAATAGCCCAAACTCGACGTCCTCGGCTACATTGTCCTTCCAACCGGGGCGCTGGACGCGAACGCACGATCACTCGGGGCGGCGAATCGCCGCAACGAGTGGAACCTTTCGGCCTCCGGCCGTGAAGTAACCCGTGTCGGAGGATCCCGCGAACGAGAGGAGGAGAACCCTTGTCCCAGCAGCGAGCCGTGTCAGCCTTGGTGATCCTGCTGGCCTCGGGGATCGCCGCCGCGTGTGCCTCATCTGGCGGCCTTCCGGCGATTCTCCAGAAGCCGGACGACAAAGCGGTCACCATGCACTTCGGCGTGCCTCCGGATTCTGTCATCATGGTGGCGTGGGAATCGCTTCGCGCCGACGGTGTTCTGGCGCGCCGGTTCCAACGGGCGGCGGAGGACACGACCGGCAGGGCATTCATGGAGTCCGATTGGGTCTACGTTCCGCGGGTGATGCCCACCGCGCCGCTGACCGGCCTTTCGGAGCCGGAGAAGTGGGTGAAATTCCTGTTCTGGGCATACCCCGACCGCGGCGGCACCCGCTTGTTCGCCGAAGGCGTGTACAATCCGACGCAGCTCCCGTCGGAGCCGACGAACTGGTCCCTGGTGATCCTGGTGCCCGACGCCGTGCCGGCATGGCAATACGTGGAGAACCGGCTCGAGGACATCAATCGGCGGTTGAACGAGCCCTGAGGCGAAACGGTCCCGCAACACCCGGCGCACATGACGGGGCCTGAGCGCGCCGTCCGGTTGCGTGCGATCGGGCGAAGGTTCGGGTGGAGCTGGGCGCTGCGCGACCTCGACCTCGAGCTGACGCGCGGCACCGCTCTCCTGCTCGTCGGCCCCAACGGCGCCGGCAAGACCACCCTGCTGCGAATCCTCGCCGCCGTGCTGAACCCGACCCGCGGCGAGGGCGCCATCCTCGGCGCGTCCCTGCGCACCGAAGGGGACGAGGTCCGACGTCGCACCGCCCTCCTCACCACCGCGGGCCACCTGTACGACGAGCTGACGGCCGCCGAGAACCTCAGGTTCGCGGCGCTCATGAGCGGCGAGACGCTGTCCGGACCGGCGTTCGCCGCGATCCTCGAGCGGGTCGGGCTGGCCGCGGTGACGGACCGCCGAGTGGCAGGCTTCTCCTCCGGCATGCGCAAACGACTTGCCATCGGCCAACTGCTTCTCCGATCAGCCGACATGGTCCTGATGGACGAGCCGTACGCGAGCCTCGACGAGTCGGGGCGAGCGCTGGTTGACGACATCGTGACCGAGCTCAAGCGGGCCGGTCGCACGGTGATCATGGCCGCGCACCAGATCGGGGACTCACTGCGCCTCATCGATCGGGTGGCGTGCCTGGAAGACGGTCGCCTCGCCTTCGTGTGCGGTCCCGACGAGCTGGGGGAGCGCCGTCGGCGACGGGGAGCCGCCAGCGCGTCCGGCTCCGAGGCCCTCCGCCGGTGAGCGAGCGGGCACTGACCCGACCGGCTCCGGCACCGCCAACGCCGGCTGCGCGGCCGGTACGCGAGTTCTGGCGTCGCGTGCGGGCGATCGTATGGAAGGATCTGCTCATCGAGGCGCGCACCAAGCAGAGCTTCACGGCCATGGCCTTTTTTGCCGCCCTCGTCCTGTTCGTGTTCAGCTTTGCGGTCGGGGCCGATGTGCGACTGCTGCGAGAGATCGGCGGCGGTCTGATCTGGATCGGTATCGCCTTCACCGGCATCCTGTCGCTGAGTCGCACCTACCAGAGCGAGGAGCTGAGCGGGGGTCTCGAGGGGTTGCGCGGTTACCCCGGAGAGCTGCGGGCCATATATCTCGGCAAACTCGGCGGTAACCTGATGCTGCTGCTCACCCTCGAGCTGCTCCTTTTTCCAACCGCCGGAGTGTTGTTTCAACTCGAGCTGTGGCGGGGAGCGGGTATGCTGGCGGCGGTGGCGCTGCTCGGGACCTTCGGCTTCTCGGTAGTCGGAACGTTTTACGCCGCCCTCGCCGTGCACGTGCGGGCGCGGGAGCTGATGCTACCGCTGCTCCTCTTTCCCGCCCTCGTGCCCGTCCTGCTCGGAGCGGTCAACGCCACGACCCTGGTGCTGTCGGGCGATCCGCTGAATGCCCTGAGCAACTGGGTGGTTTTACTGATGGCTTTCGACGTAGTATTTTTTGTAGTTTGTGTGTGGATATTTCCGCTCGCGCTCGAGGAATGACTGGCGAGGCGGTCACTGCCAACCGTAGCGGTCCTGTGAACAGAATCTCGGCCATTCTGGGCCCTTTTGCCCTGCTGTTGTTCGTCATCGGCAGCGTGGTGGGCCTGTTCCTGGTGCGTGCCGATGCCGCCATGGGGGACGTGCAGCGCCTCATGTACGTTCACGTGCCCGCCGCGTGGCTCGCCATGCTCGCCTTTTTCGTCGTGTTCGTCATGAGCGTGCTCTACCTGGTCCAGCGGGATCCGCGCTGGGACCTGATCGCTGCCAGCTCGGCCGAGATCGGCGTGCTGTTCACGGCGCTCACCCTTGCTCTCGGCTCGTTGTGGGGCAAGCCGACGTGGGGCGTGTGGTGGACCTGGGAACCGCGGCTGACGACGACGGCCGTGTTGCTGATGATCTATGTGGGCTATCTGGCCATTCGCTCGTTTGCGGATGATCCGGACAAGCGGGCCCGGTGGGCCGCGATCGTCGGGATCGTGGGCTTCGTCGACGTGCCGATCGTGTATCTGTCGGTTTACTGGTGGCGCACACTCCACCAGCCGCCCTCAAGCCCTCGCTCCCTGGCGCCGGAGATCCTGACCGCGCTGCTGCTGAATCTTCTTGCCTTCACGGTGGTATACGTGTACTTGCTCGCGCGCCGCTATCGACTGGCCGTCCTCGAGCGCGACGTGGAGCGGCTCGAGGCCCGCCGGACGGAGCGAATCTTCCATGACTAGCGGCTACCTGATAGCCGGATACGCGCTCACCTGGGGTGCGCTGCTCGTATACGCCTGGCGTCTCGGTGTGCGGCTCGCGCGTGCGCGCCGGGCCGTGGAGACGGGGGAGGCAGAGGGCCTCGCGGGTCGCTGAAGGCCATCGGCTGGACGGTACCGAAAGGAGGTGTGATGTCGGGCAGGACGCGGCGAATCTGGATGGGCGTAGGACTGCTTGCCATCGCGGGTGCCATCGCGCTGTTGATCGCCGGTGGGCTCCGGGAGAACGTCGTCTTCTTTCTTACCCCGAGCGAGCTGCAAGCGAAGGGAAGCGCCATATACGACCGACCGGTCCGGCTCGGCGGCCAGGTGGTGGCCGGCTCGGTCGAGTGGCACCCCGAATCCCGGGATCTGCGCTTCACGGTCACCGACGGCACGACGGATGTCCCGGTGCGCAGCGTCGGGGCACCTCCGGCCATGTTCCAGGAAGGAATGGGCGTTGTGGTCGAAGGCCGCTTCGTGCGGAGCGGCGTGTTCGAATCGGACAACGTGATGGTCAAGCATTCGAACGAGTACCGGCCGCCGCACGGAGACGAGAAGCCGGAGAAGCTGTACGAGACGCTGATCCGGAAGGAGGAACCGTAGCCACGTGTTGAGCGCGATCGGCTCGAGCAGCGTACTCGCGGCCCTGCTGGGAGCCGTATTCGTCGCCGTCACCGGTTTCATGGCCGGATTCCGCCGTAGCGAACCTCTGGCTCGTGCGGCGCGCGGGGGTACGTACGCCGTACTCCTGTGCATGACTGTCGCCATGGTCACCATGGAGATCGCACTGCTCACCCACGACTTCAGCGTCGAGTACGTGGCTCAGGTCGGCAGTCGGGAAACCCCACCGTACTACACGGCGATATCTCTGTGGAGCAGTCTGGACGGTTCCATCCTGTTCTGGGGCTGGATCCTGGCCGCCTACGCGTCCCTGGTGGCGTGGGTCAACCGGCGCCGGCACTGGCGCCTGATGCCCTTCGTGACCGCTGTGATGGGATGTGTGGCCATCTTCTTCTACGGGCTGCTGGTCGGACCGGCGAGTCCGTTCGGCACCGTGTCGCCCGCGCCCTCGAACGGCCCGGGACCGAACCCATTGCTTCAGAACCATCCCCTCATGG
>CAZJXR010000121.1:0-10563 GCA_964550085.1 uncultured Gemmatimonadota bacterium | reverse complement strand
ATCCCGATCGAGCAGCTGGCCGAGAAGAGCACCTTCCTCGAGGTCGCCTACCTGATCCTGAACGGCGAGCTGCCGACCAAGGCACAGCTCGAGGCATGGGTAACCGACGTCACCATGCACACCATGATCCACGAGAACATGCGGCGGCTGATGAGCGCCTTCCACCACGACGCCCACCCGATGGGCATGCTGGTGAGCATGGTGGCCGCCCTCTCGACCTTCTATCCGGGCTCGCGGCAGATCTACGACCAGGAGGTGCGGGCGAAGAACATCCGGCGCCTGATCGCCAAGATGCCGACCATCGCCGCCTTCGCCCACCGCTACTCGTGCGGCTTTCCGTACGTGTATCCGGACAACGAGCTGAGCTACGCCGGCAATTTCCTCAACATGATGTTCAAGATGACCGAGGTGCAGTACGAGCCCGACCCGGTGCTCGAGCACACCCTCGACGTCCTCTTCATCCTGCACGCCGACCACGAGCAGAACTGCAGCGCCAACGTCATGCGGAGCGTGGGGAGCTCCGACCCCGACCCGTTCGTCTCCGTCGCCGCCGCCGCCTCGGCGCTGTGGGGCCCGCTGCACGGCGGAGCCAACGAGCAGGTGCTCCGCATGCTGAACGAGATCGGCAGCCACACCAACATCCCCGACTTCATAGAGCGAGTGAAGAACCGCGAGGTGCGGCTGATGGTGTTCGAGGTGACGGGCAAGAACCCGCTGCTGGACATCGCGGTCGAGCTGGAGGCGATCGCGCTCGAGGATGACTACTTCGTGTCGCGCAACCTGTACCCGAACGTCGACTTCTACTCCGGGATCATCTACCAGGCGATGGGCTTCCCGGTCAGCATGTTCCCCTCCCTGTTCGCCATCCCAAGGACGTCCGGCTGGCTGGCGCAGTGGGAGGAGATGCTGGAGGACCCGGACCAGCGCATCGCGCGGCCACGACAGGTGTACACGGGCGAGGACGAGCGGGACTACGTGCCGATCGGGGAGAGACGCTAATCTCCCCCCGTCGGATTAAGCCTGCTGACTTGGCTGCACTCATCCCTCGTTCTTGAGGCGAACTACAACGCGGTCTGGCGCCGCCGCCCCACCGCGAACTCGGCGCCGCCTCAGCTCGCGACCTCGGACTTCTCGGCCGACGCGCCGGCGGGCAGCTCGGCCAGGACGCCGTTGATCAGCCAGCCCGTCCCGTAGCGATCCACGCACATCCCGAAGCGCTCGGCCCAGAACGTCTTCTGCATCTCCATCCCGATGCTGCCACCCTCGGCCAAGCCGTTGAAGATCCGCTCCGCTTCCTTCACGTCGTCCACGTTCAGTGCGATCGCCACGTTGTTCGCTCCCTCCCCCTCCGGGGGTGGGCCGTCGGCGGCCATGAGCTCCGCGCCCTGGGCGAGGAGGTGCGAGTGCATAATCGCGTCGTGTGACTCCGCCGGCATCTCGTCCGCCATCGGCGATTCCCCGTAGGTCATGATCATGGTGATCTCGCCGCGGAGCAGGTCGCGGTAGAACTCCATCGCCTCGCGACACTGACCCTGGAAGTTGATGTAAGGCGTGATCTGCATGGTCGTCTCTCCTCGTGTGTGGTGTGTGATCAGTCTCGGATCCACCGGTGTGATTGCCCCACGGCCGACGGCCGCGGACTCTCGTTCTCTACCCGATGGACGAACGGAGGGATCCGGAATCGACCGCTCGAGCGGCGACCCGCCGGTTGCCCGAGATCGCGGGTCGTGCCTTGTAAAACAGCACCTCTGGCTCAACCTCCAGACCCGCTTCGACCTCGAGCTCGAGAGAGACCGTATGGGTGACCGACTAGAGCAGGAAGTGCTCGAGCGTGCTGGCTGAGAGACCATCGTTGCTGACCGCTTCAGCGTCGCGGTCGCGGATCTCACTACACCGCCGCCTCAGCCGCCCGGAAGAGTACCTCATCGGGGATGTCCGCTTCCCGCTTCCACCGCGCGCTCGCGGTCATGGCGTGCGGGCGCGCGCCCCGGAGACGGTTCATGCGCACGAGGGCCCTGACTGCACCCGGACCCGCGGGCACCTCCGGCGCGCGCCTTGGCCGTCCGACGTGAAGCTGGCCCCGTCGGTCGCGAAAGGCCGCCGCCCGTTCTTCTCGCAGGCCCCACCACTCGACCTCCCAGCCTCCCTCGTGGACCAGCCGGTGGTGATAGCGGCAGAGGAGCATCGAGTTGTCGAGGCTGGTCTCTCCCCCGTCGGCCCAGTGGACCACGTGGTGCGCGTCGGCGAAGCGCAGACCGCAGCCGGGGAAACGGCAGCCGCGATCGCGTACCTCGAGGGCTCGCCGCAGCGCGGGCGGGATGGTACGGGTCCTCCGTCCCACGTTCAGCACGGACCCGCGCGGCCCGCGGGTCACGCGCACGAGCGCCGCATCGCAGGAGAGGCGGCGGGACGTTTCAGCTGAAACGCGGGTCCCGTCGTCCAGCTCTGAGCGGCCGGGCTCTCCTTCGCGGACCAGCGTCGTATGCTCCACGTGGAGCACGACCTGGTACCGCTCCGCTCGCGAGCCGCTGATAGGGACCTCCGGAGCAGGGTCGTCGCTGCGGCGCCCACAGGAGCAGGCAGGTTCAGCAGAACGTTCCGGATCCGCAGAACGTTTCAGCTGAAACGTTTCATAGGCGAGATCGGATTCCGTCTGTGTTCCGAAACCGGCTGCCAGTGCACGCTCTGCCAGCAATCCTACCGCATCGGCACGGCGCCGGGCCGACTCACGATCCGTATCCGTTTCCGACTCACCCTGTTCCGAATTACGCTCCGCGCCGGAGATCCGCGCTCGATGGGCCGCCTGCTCCCGATAGAGCGCATCGCCCGCCGCTTCGATCGCCCGCATCAGCAAGGCTCCCACCTCCGGGTCCAGCCGTCCGTTGACGACGTACATCCCGTCATCGTCGGGAAACACCGACAGCGATCGCGAAGCGTGCCGCTCCCGCTCCCGGTTCGCTTCGTCCCGCCGGCTTCCTTTCCTCCATGCGCGCACCATCCGCTCGAGCTGCGCCGTCGTGCACCCTCGGGCCAGTTCGAGCAGATCCGCCTCGGTCGAAGTCTCGGCCACCCGGGTAAGCGCTCGGACCTGAGAGAAGGCGAGCTCGCCACGCGCCATGGACGCACTAGTGAGAGGCAACTCGCCGAGGGCCCGCGCGACCCGCACGTGCTCGCGGGCTGTGGCCAGATCGAGACCGGTGCGGAAGGCCAGCCAGTGGGCGCAGCTCCGGTGGCCCGCCGGCTCCCACCCCGCGAGAGCGTCGAACCGGGCGATGAGCTCGAGCAGTCGCTGCCTCCCGGCATGAAGGTGCGCAGCCAGGGTCGCGATCTCGTCGCCGAGGGCTTGGACCATGTCCGAATCGAGCGCGTCCACGGACGCCCCTCCGGCTGCGCACGCGCGCCTCTCTTGCCCGGGGTCACAGCTCCCCTCGGCGGCCTCCCTCAGGGGGAGCGCGTAGCCCATCGATCCCCTCCCTTTATCAAGACACCACACCAAGCGCGAGTCAGTAAGACTTCTCAGTATGCGGAACGGCATCAACGGGCGATCAACCGCACGCGGCGTATGGACGGAGATGGCGGAGATGACTGCACCCGATCGGCGAGCGGTCGGCGGACGACTGCGAGCGCTCGCCGGACCGAGAAGCGCTCGGAGCAGGAGGAGGAGGAAATAGATGGATCGCGTAACGCGATCACATAGAGAGAGGGCGGTAACGGCCGAGGAACCGCGAAGAATCGCCCGATCGCCCGTGGGCGCGTAGCTTGAACGGGTCTGGCGCGTAATGGTTGACCGCTGACCCGACTTGGCTCCAACGGTCGAAAGGGAGGTGCCTGGCCTCCCCCGGAGGGGAATTGCCACACGCGCCTTGCCGAGACCCAACATCTCGCCGCGTGATGCATAGACCAGCCGGCCCGGCGCGGGCCAAGCGACTCCACCTGAACATTCGACAGCGTCGCCACCGCGTGGTGGCCGGTCGGTGGATCGCGCGAGCGCCGACCGCGGCGGCCCTCCTTCTCTGTCTGCCGCGTTTCGTCCCCGTCGCCGTCGCGCAGGTGCCTGACTCAGCCGCTGCGCAGGTGCCTGACTCAGCCGCCGCGCAGGTGCCTGACTCAGCGCCCGCGCAGGCAGTCGATTCCGCGGTCGCCCCGCCGAGTGACTCCGTCAGCGCGCGTGCGCCGCTCGCCCGCGATGATGGCGCCCCCCAGGCCCCCGAGATCGCTGAAGTGCCCGAGGTCCGTGTGCGGGTCCAGATCACGGGGGTCGACGGCGAACTCGAGAAGAACATCGAGGCGTTCGCCAGCATCGCCGCCGCGGCCCGGTCGGGACCGCGGAGCGAGATGTACGTGCTGCGGCTGTACGAGCGGGCGCCGGAACAGATCCGGCAGGCGCTCGAGCCCTTCGGCTTCTACCGGGTGACGGTCGATGCGGAGCTGGACACATCCGGCTCGACATGGACGGCGCGCTACGCGGTCGATCCGGGTCGACCCCTGCTCATCGGGATCGTCGACCTCGAGATCCGGGGCGAGGGGGCGCAGGATTCCGCCTTCCGGGCGCTCGAGCGCGACTTTCCGCTCGCCCCCGGGGACACGCTCCGCCACGCGGACTACACGGCGGCCAAGTCCTCGATCGCCAGCCTGGCGGCCGAGCGCGGGTATCTCGATGCCGTGTGGGACTCGAGCGTCGTGCTGGTGGACCTCGACGCCTACACGTCCGACGTAGTGCTCCACCTCACGACCGGTCCCCGTTATCGCCTCGGCGAGGTGACGTTCGAACAGGACGTCGTCACTGACTACGTGCTCCAGCCGCACGTAGACTTCCAGCCGGGCGATGAGTACCAGGCGAGCAAGCTCCGCGACCTCCAAACCGTGCTCTCGGGGACGAACTACTTCTCGAGCGTGGAGATCGTCCCGCGCCCGGATCTGGCCGGCGAGTACCGCGTCGTGCCGATCGAGGTCCACGCTGCCGCGCGCAAGACGCAGCGCTACGAGATCGGTGGCGGCGCCAGCACGGATACCGGTGCGCGCGTCCGGCTGACGGGCGAGTGGCGGCGCCTGAACCGGCATGGCCACTTCGCGAGCGGCGACCTCCGCATCGCCCAGCGCGACCAGAGTCTCACGGCCCGCTACAACATCCCGGTGGGGCTGCCGAAGCCGGCCCTGTGGGTCGGATCCGCGCGGTACGGCCGGACCGTCTGGACCACCAGCACCACGAACCAAGCGCTCGCGGCGCTGAGCTACGCCCACCTGCGGGGCAAGCTCCGCGAGGTGCTCTCGTTCGGCTGGCAGAACGACCACTTCACCGTCGGACCCGACACCGGCGTGTCAAACCTCACGACGCCGGTTGGCTCGTGGACGTGGACCGACACGGACAACCCGCTGTTCGCTTCGCGGGGGTTCAGCGCCGTGCTGGAGGTCCGCGGCGCCGTGCATGGAGTCGGCTCCAGCGCCAGCCTGATCCGCGGTACGCTCGATCTCAAGTGGCTACGGAGCCTGTCCGAGAAACTCCGGTCGACGCTCCGCGGGTCGGTCGGGGCGCTCGGGACCAACGACTTCCGCGGCCTTCCGCCCAACATCCGTTTCTTCGCCGGCGGCGACCTTAGCATTCGGGGCTACGCCTACCAGTCGCTGGGCCCGAAGGACCCGCAAGGCGAGGTGATCGGCGGGAACTCGCTGCTCGTCGGGAGCGCGGAGCTCGAGTACCGAATTCTGCGCAAGTGGGCCGCGGCGGCCTTTGTGGACGCCGGGAACGCGCTCGACGACTTCCGGGGCGACGTGGCGGTGGGCGCGGGCGTAGGCGCGCATTGGCTGTCGCCAGTCGGCATGATCCGGGTCGACGTCGCCTGGGGATTCCAGGACGATGAGGCCCGGGTCCACCTCATCATCGGTCCGGACTTCTGATGACGGAGATGGGTGACGACCGCGGGGTCATGGGTGAGGCCGCGATGACGGCACCTCGTAAGCCCCGCCGGGGGTCCGCGCGCTGGCTGAAGCGAATCCTCACCGCCCTCGCGGCGACCGTCGTACTTCTGGTCGCGCTCCTCGTCTTCCTGCTCGGAACGTCACCGGGCGGGAAGCTCGTCCTCGACGCGATCGTCCTCCCGCTGCTTCCGATCGATGCCGAGGTCGGGGGCCTGTCGGGGCGGCTGTGGGGCCGCTTCGAGCTGACTGACACCGAGGTGCGTATGTCCGGGACCGAGATGCGGGTGGATCGGGTGGCGGTTCGGTGGCGGCCGTGGGCGCTGCTCCGTGGCCGCGCCGACATCGAGCGACTGGAGCTCGAGGGCGTGGACGTTCGCGTGTTCGAGGCATCCGCCGCGGACTCGGTCCCCAGGGCGTCCGTGGCGACGGCCACCTTGGCCGTGGACACCGTGTCGCCCCTCGCGAACCTCCCCGTCCGGGTGAGTTTCGACTCGGTTCGCGTCGACCGGATCAGCGCGACCATCCGGGACTCGATCGCGATCACCGGTGGCCACCTGAGGCTGGCTGGCGCGGTCGAGCGCTTCTCGCTCCGAGGGGAGGTAAACGCCAGCACGCGGGTCACGGGCGACGTGACGATCGCGCTCGAAGGCACCGGATCGGCCGACGGCATGCGGATCGACAGCCTCCGCGTGGCTGCGCTCGGGGGGAGGATCCGGGGCACGGGCGAGGTCGCCTGGTGGCCGGCCCCCTCGTGGCAGCTCGAAGTGAACGGAGAGAACTTGCAGCCGGCCGCGCTCATGGAGACCCCCGAGGAGTGGCCCGGTGCCCTCTTCATTTCGGCCCGGACGTCGGGCTCCGCACACCCGGATTCCGGTCTCGCCCTCGAGGCGACGATCGACACGGTCGGGGGAACCCTGCGCGGCGAGGCGCTTTCCGGCCGGCTGTCCGGCACGCTGTCCGGCGGGGTGCTGGCGCTCGACTCTTCGTCCTTCGCGTGGGGCCCCGCCTCGCTGCGGGCGGCGGGCAGCTATGCCGATGCGGCCGACCTCGACTTCGAGGCGACGGTCCCCGACCTCGGACTCCTCCTGCCGCGCAGTGCCGGTTCACTCGAGGCGCGCGGTCGCGTGTCGGGCACGGCCCGGGGGCCGCGGGTCGTCGGCGACTTCGCGGCGCGCGGCATCGATGTGGAGCAGGGACGCGTGGCCGTCGCCGGCGCCGGCGGCCGGATCGACGTCGACGTCGCCGCTGGCCCCCGGGTCCTCGCCGACTTCGAGGTGGACGACCTGTCCGCGGATGGGGGCCGGTTCGCGGTCGTGGCGGCCGACGGTCGCCTGGACCTCGACCTGTCCGCGCGTGGCGCGCTGAGCGGGGATTTCGTGGCCCGCTCCGTGATGGTGGCGGGCGAACCCCTCGACTCGGCAACCGTGGCGCTCCGGGGGAACCGGCCCGCTCACGAGATCGATGTCCGCGCGGACGGTCCGGGTGCTTCTCTCACGCTCACCGCGGCCGGAGCGCTGGAGCGCGACGACACGTGGCGCGGAAAGCTGGCGTCGCTCGAGTTCGCCGAGGACAGCATCGTCGGCGCGTGGCAGCTCACCGACTCCGTCGCCGTCGTGATCTCCCCTGACTCGCTGCGCCTCGGCACGCCGCTCGGGGCCGACCGCCTCGCCGTGCTTCGCTCGAACACCGTGCGCCTCGGCATGGCGTGCCTGCTGTCCGAGCCGGCGCGCGTGTGCGCGGCGGGCGCGTCCGACGGCGGCGGCGTCCGCCTCGCCGCCGAGGTCCGGGCCCTGGAGCTCGCCCGGGTGCAGCCGTTCCTGCCCGCGAGGCTCGCGATCGACGCGGTGCTCGAAGCGGACGCGGATGTCGACCTACCGGCCTCGGGCCCGATCGCCGGACGCATCGAGGTACGCACGACTGCCGGAGAGCTGGAGTGGTCCGACGCGGCGCCGAGCGAAGGGGCAGTCCGAGACGGGGCAGCGCCGCCAGCCGACGATCGCCCGCGACGCCTCGCCTTCGCGCCCCTGTCGCTGGTGGTGGAAGCGAACGAGGACGGCGTGACGGGCTCTGTCGATGTGTCCGCCACGGACTCGACCGGCGCGCCGGTGATCGTCCTGAACGGGGACCTGAACGCGCCCCGGGTGGAGCGGCTCGACGCGTTGCTCGAGCGCTCGGCCCACCTCCGCCTCGACCTCCGGGTGAGCGACTTCTCGCGCCTTCCGTTTCTCGACCTCCGCGATCTCGACGTCGACGGTGGACTGGTCGCGACTGCCGACCTCGATATCGACGAGAACCGCGTCATCAGCGGGAGCGCATCGGTGGATGCCGCCCCGGTGGTGCTCACCAGTTCGCGTCGCGGCCGGGTGCGCCGCCTCACGATCGAGCCCGCCCGCTTCGACCTCGCCACCGACGAGGCCGGCACGCGGGCGGAACTCGAAATCGAAGCGACGTCCGACGCGTTCGGCGGCGGGAGGGGCGGAGGGATCGTGGCCAAGGGGATCGCCACGCTGCCGGGACTCAACCGGCTGGACGCCGACCTGCACGCGCAACCCGTCGAGGGCCGGATCGAGCTCACCATGTCGGATCTCGGCGCCGCGGAGGGACTCAGCGACCTGATCGGCGAGGCATCGGGCAGCCTCGACCTGGGCGCCGACCTTGACGGCACCCTCGGAGAGCTGTCCGTGATCGGCGAGGCGCGGCTGGCCGAGGGGCGCATGGTGCTGCCGGACCTCGGTCTCGAGCTCACCGGGATGCAGCTCACCGCCACCGGGGCGGCGGACGGGAGCATCACCGTGGACGGCGAGGTCACCTCCGGGCCGGGCCGCGTGGTCATCGAGGGTCGATCGAGCGAGAGAGCGAGCCCCGAAACCCCGACCCGGATCGCGATCCGCGGCGAACGCTTCCAGGTCATCAACCGGCCCGAGATCCAGCTCCTCGCCAACCCGAACCTCGAACTCGCCTTCGATGGCTCCGCCAGCACGGTGAAGGGCGAGGTGGTGATTCCCCGGGGCCGCCTCGAGTTCAGCGAGATCCCCGAGGGCGCCGTCAGACGCTCCTCCGACGTCATCATCGTGAGCGACACGATCGCTCCGCCCGAGCCGAAGGCTCCGGTCGGCATCGACATTCAGCTCACGCTCGGCGACGACATCTTCTTCCGGGGCTTCGGCCTCGCGGCGCGGCTCGGCGGCGACCTCCGCATCCGGCAGGAGCCGGGCAGCGCGATGCGCGGGGACGGCGAGATCAACCTGATCGACGGGACGTTCCGGCAGTTCGGGCAGGACCTCCGGGTCGAGCCCGGCCGCCTCGTGTTCTCCGGATCGCTCGACAGGCCGACCGTGGACGTGCGGGCGTTCGTGCGCGCCCGGGACGGCACCGAGGCCGGTCTCGAGATCGGGGGCACGCCCGAGCAGCTGACGATGGACACGTACTCGCGGCCGCAGAAGTCCCAGACTGAGACTATGTCGTACATCCTGTTCGGCCACGGCCTCAGCGAAACGAGCGGGGGCGAGGGTGCGCAGGCCAGCAACACGGCGGCAATCCTCGGAGCCAACGTGGTGACGATGAGCCTCGCGTCGAGCGTCGGACTGGACGAGGCCCGCATCGAGACGAGCTCGCGCCAGGACCGGGCCCAGTTCGTGATGGGCAAGTACCTATCGCCGAAGCTCTACGTCGGCTATGGCGTGGGCCTCTATCAGCCGATCAGCACCTTCCGCATCCGCTACCTGCTGACGTCCAAGTGGTCGATCGAGTCGGTCACCGGCGACGAGCGCGCCACGGACATTCTGTACCGGTTCGAGACGGGGGTGCTTAAGGGGAAAAAGGGTGCGGGGGAGGAAGGGGCTGGAACGGTAGGGGAATAGACTCCCGACCCAGTTCTCGCGCCTCCCGCGTTTCCGGCCCTGCTTCCGCAATCCCGTTACGGTGGCGCAGCGGCGAGCGCCGCCCCCGGCGCTGACGGCGGGATGAGGTTCTCCCATATTGATACTCGGATGCGCTGGCGCCCTGGGAAAGGTTAGCCAGCGTGATACGGGTCTGCCGAAAGACCAGCATGCCTGGACAGGATGCGCATACCGCACCGGAGCGCCTGACGCTGGAGGAGTTCGAGCGGCTGCCGGAGACCGACGAGCGGCTCGAACTCTCGCGCGGCGTGCTCGTGCGGGAGCCGCAACCGCCGGCGAGGCACGGGGCCGTGGTCATCAACCTCTTGCGTGAGCTCGACGCTGTGGCGCGCGATCGTGGGCTCGGACGGGCGGTGGTCGAGGCAGGCTTCCTCCTTAGCGAGGACCCGCCCACGGTCCGGCGACCCGACGCGGCGTTCGTCTCCTTCGATCGGTGGCCGGCCGGGACGCTCCCCGATGGCATGTGGCCGATCGCGCCCGACATCGCGGTGGAGGTCGTCTCGCCCTCGAACCGCGCGGCCGACATCCACGAGAAGGTGCTCCAGTACCTGGATGCCAGAGCCCGTGCCGTCTGGGTCGTCCAGCCCACGACACACACGGTCGAGGTGTGGCACAGTCCCGCCGAAATCCACCTCATCCGCGAGAACGAGGTGCTCGACGGCGGCGACGTGCTTCCCGGATTCCGCCTTCCGGTCGGTCGGCTATTCGAGTACTGAGCGACCTCGCCTGAGACGAGAGGTCGCGGGAC
>CAZJXR010000120.1:0-10611 GCA_964550085.1 uncultured Gemmatimonadota bacterium | reverse complement strand
GTGCGGGACCGTGTTTCGGAACCGCACCGGAATCGTGGCGCAGGCCCGGTTGTCACAGTCGGTGGTGACGTCGAAGTGAAGGTGCGGGAATCGGCTCAGGCCGCTGTTCCCGCTGAGCGCGATCGTGTCTCCCCGCGCGACTCGTTGCCCCTCGGCCACGAGCACGCCATCCGTTGTCAGGTGAATGTAGCGCCCGAGAGTCCCGTCGTCGTGAAGGATGATGAGGAGGTTTGCAGTCCCCGCCCCTCGTCCCCCGTCCGGCTGGTCCTCCCTGAGCGTCAGCACGCGACCGTCCCGAGCCGCCGTGATGACGCTGCCGATGGGCATGCGAAAATCTTGCGCGTACGCGAAGCGGCCGGTATGGCTCACCTGTCCGAAGTTGCCCTGCGAGCACTCGTACGCCTCGCCGACCGGGTAGGGAAGCACGTAGGCGGAGGCGGCCTGCTCGGCGGGGGCTGGTGCGGCCGGTCGGGCCGACGCGCAGGCAGTCATCCACCCCGCGGCCCCGACAGCGGCGAGCAGGGTGAGCGCCTGCTCTCGAGATGAGGTGAATCGCAACGATCGCTCGGTTCGTACGGGTGTCGGGTCGCCCCCGATGCGCTAAACTGTGGCCGGCTTCGACCAAAGACTCTGCTGATCGCCCAAAAGTGGCGGTTTGCGCTGATACTGGAAACTCTGGAGGATGGACATGATTCGACGAACCGGAGTCGGGCTCGCGGTCGCGGCCCTGTTGATCGCTCCGCCTTCCCTGTTTGCCCAGCAGGAAACCCTCGTCCGAGGCAAGATCGAGTCCGGTGGCTATGGGGCGGGTGTGGTGCGATTCAGCGACGTCGCCGGCGAATTCGGGGTCATGGTGGGGGGGCGAGGCGGCTGGATCATCAACCACACCTTCATCCTCGGCGGCGGCGGCTACGGTCTCGCCAACGACATCTCGATTGATCCGGGCCTTCCCGGCCGGGATATCGAGTTCGGCTACGGAGGTCTCGAGCTCACGTACGTGTGGGCTTCCCCCCGGTTGTTGCACGCGACCTTCACCGCCCTGATCGGCGGGGGGAGCGTGACGAGGAGCAATGTCGACGACGGCGTGTTCGTGTTCGAGCCCTACGCCGACGCGGTGCTCAACGTGACGAGCTACTTCCGCGTCTCGGGCGGACTCGGGTACCGTTTCGTCTCCGGCGTCAATTTCCCCGATCTCGGGAACTCCGATTTTGCCTCGCTGTTCGCGGAGTTGGCGCTCAACTTCGGCAAGTTCTGATCGCGCGCCCGACGGTCCGCCCGACGGCCCGGGCGGCGGGCGATCGGTCGGAGGGAAACGCGACGCCGGGACGCCTAAACGTCACCACGCGCTGGTGTGTCAACAGCTTGGACCACCGTAAACTCTTCTGGAAGCAGGAGTGCCGTATGAATCGAATGCAGGTGGCGGCTGCCGCCCTCATCGCAGCCATCCTGGCAGCCCCGTCGCTCCCTGCGCAGGAGGCCGGGGTTGCGCAGGATGTCGCGATCACGGTGCCGTACGAGCGTTTCCAGCTCCCCAACGGCCTCACGGTGATCCTGCACGAAGACCACACGGTCCCGATGGTAGCGGTCAACGTCTGGTATCACGTCGGCTCCGGCAGCGAGAAGCCCGGGCGCACCGGGTTCGCGCACCTGTTCGAGCACATCCTGTTCGAGGGATCCGCGAACGTGCCCGAGGGCAAGTTCGACGAGTGGCTGGAGGCCGCCGGGGCAACCAACAACGGGTCGACGAACACCGATCGGACGAACTACTACGAGGACCTTCCCAGCAATGCGATCGAGCTGGCGCTTTTCCTCGAGTCCGATCGGATGGGACATCTGCTCGGAGCCATGTCGCCACAGGTGGTCGATGGGCAGCGGGACGTGGTCAAGAACGAGCGACGCCAATCGTACGAGAACCGGCCGTACGGGATGGCGTGGATCACGCTGTACGAGAGCCTGTATCCGGCCGAGCATCCGTACAGCTGGCCGACGATCGGTTCGATGGAGGACCTGTCCGCAGCGAGTTACGACGATGTGGTCGAGTTCTTCCAGCGCTTCTACGGTCCGAACAACGCCAGCCTGGCCATCGCCGGCGACATCGATATCGAGACGACGAAGTCCCTCGTCTCCAAGTGGTTCTCGGACGTGCCGCGAGGCGCGCCGGTGCCGCCGATCGCCCCGCCGGCCGCCTACCGGGTCGAGGAAGAGCGGCTCGTGCTCGAGGACCGCGTGCAACTTCCGAGGTTGTACGAGTGCTGGTTGACGCCGGCGCGGTACGAGCCCGGCGATGCGGAGTTCGATCTCCTGGCCAGTGTGCTGGCGGGGGGGAAGAACTCCCGCCTCTACAAGCGTCTGGTGTACGAGATGCAGATCGCGCAGGACGTGTCGGCATTCCAGGCTTCCAGGAGCCTCGGATCGACTTTCTGCGTCGTGTCGACCGCACGCGAGGGCCACACGCTGGAGGAGCTGGAAGTGGTGATCCAGGAGGAGCTCGATCAACTGAAGGGCGAGCCTCCCACGGAGCGCGAACTCGAACGAGCGGTGAATCAGTACGAGGCGTCGTTTCTGAGACGTTTGGAGAGAAACGGAGGCTTCGGCGGGAAGGCGGACCAGCTGAACGCCTATTACACGTATACGGGGAATCCGGACTACTTCAACGAGGATCTGGGGCGGTACCGGAACGTTGCTCCCGCCGATGTCACGGCCTTCGCCCTCACCTGGCTCAGGGACGACGGCCGCGTCATTCTGAGCATCGTGCCCGAAGGCGAGACGAATCTGGCTGCGCAGCGCCGCCCGAAGACCGAGTAGGATCATGAAACGAAAAGACACCCCTCCCGTTGTCGCCATTTGGGTGGCGAGTGTGGCGTTGCTGGCACCACCGGTGGCCGCGCAGACGGCGCCGGACCGAAGTGCTCCGCCCGAGCTCGGCCCGCCGCCGGCGCTGAATCTGCCGCCGGTGGAGCGATTCAACCTCTCCAACGGCCTGCCGGTCATCCTGATGGAGAAGCGGGGCGTACCCGTGGTCGAGGTCGATCTGGTTGTGAAGACCGGGTCGGTCGACGATCCCGACGGCAAGGTGGGACTGGCGTCGATGACGGCCTCGATGCTGGACGAGGGCGCCGCTGATATGGATGCACTGCAGCTCGCCGACGCAATCGACTTCCTCGGCGCGAGCGTCACTCCGTGGGCCGGCGTCCACGCATCGGGAGTCGATCTGTTCACGCCGGTGTCGAGGCTGGATGAAGCGCTGACGCTGATGGCCGCGGTGGCGCTCGAGCCAACCTTTCCGGAGGCCGAGCTGGAACGGCTCCGTGTCGAGCGACTTACCGAGCTGCTCCAGGCACGCGACGAGCCGCGCGCCATCGCCAGCGTCCAGTTCAACACCACACTGTTCCGGGACGGGCACCCGTACGGCCTGTGGGCGGACGAGGCGAGCCTGCGCGCGATCACAGCAGGCGACCTGCGCGCTTTTCACGATTCGAACTACCATCCCGACCGAAGCGCCCTGATCGTGGTGGGCGATGTCACAGCCACCCACATGCAACCGCTGCTGGAGGCAGCGTTCGGAAACTGGCGGCCCGGCGCTTCGCTCACTGCCCAGGTCGAGACCGCTCCGCAGGTGCAGGGGCGGACCGTGTACCTGGTCGACAAGCCCGGTGCCGCGCAGTCGGAGATACGCATCGGCCGCATCGGCGCACCCCGGGTGAGCGATGACTATTTTCCGCTCATCGTCATGAATACGATCCTCGGCGGCTCGTTCACTTCGCGTCTCAACTCCAACCTCCGTGAGGACAAGGGCTACTCCTACGGTGCCGGCTCGTTCTTCGACATGAGGTCGACGGCGGGGCCCTTCGTCGCGGGCGCCGCCGTGCAGACAGATGTCACCGACAAGGCGCTGGTCGAGTTCATGCTGGAACTGACCGCCATTGATGAGGTGAGCGAAGAGGAGCTTGGGCGAGCCCGAAACTACGTAGCGTTGCGCTTCCCCGGCCGGTTCGAGACGGTTGGCGGCATCGCCTCCCAGCTGGCCGACGGTTTCGAGTTCGACCTCCCCGACGACTACTTCAACGACTACGTTCCGAGCGTGCTGGCCGTGTCGAAGGAGGATGTGGAACGCGTGGCTCGCCAGTACATCGATCCCGACAACATCGCCATCGTGGTGGTGGGGGACCGGGAAAAGATCGAGGCCGGCATCGCCGCTCTCGGGCTAGGCCGTCTCGAGCTACTCGATGTCGAGGAGGTGCTCGGACGGGCCCCCGACTTGGCGGACACCCAATAGCGGCGCCATCTGCAGCCGCAGCGGCGGCGCTGGGCGCTCCGGTCAGTTCTCTCCGCGGTCCGGGCTGGGTCGACCGGAAACCGCACGCGTTTGGGTCCGGCGTCCGACTCCCGCTCTGAGCGCGAGATCGATGGAGAGGATCAAGCAGATCATCGCTACGCTTCGCGAGCGGAAGCTGGTCCAGGTGTTAGTCATTTACCTGGGCGTGTCATGGGGCCTCGCCCAAGTGGTGGAGTTCGCGGTCGATAACTTCGCCCTTCCGGACAAGCTGCTTCAGATTACCGTGCTGCTGCTGGTGGTGGGAATCCCGGCGACGGCGGTGATAGCCTGGTACCACGGCGAAAGAGGCCGGCAGCGGGTTTCCCGCACCGAGATCGCCATTCTCGCCACTCTCCTCGTGGTGGCGGGAATCGGGACAATCCGGATCAGCCTCGCGGAGCCCACCCGTCGCCTGCTTCCGGGGGTGGCGGTGGATCTGGGTCGGGAATCCGTTGCCGTGCTGCCGTTCGATAACCGGATTTCCGATGCGGAGCTCGACTGGATGGGGGAGGGCGCCGCCGAGCTGCTCACCACAGGCCTTGCCCAGTTGGCTTCTCTTCGGGTGGTCAGCGGCCAGCGGCTGTTCGACCTCATGCGCCAGGAGGGAATCGAGGACGGGCGCTCCATGCAGGCCGAGCTGGGGTTCCGAGTCGCGGCCCGTTCGGGCGCCCACTTCATGGTCGACGGGACGATCCTCGGACGGCGCGACGACTTCATCGTCGACGCGAAGCTGATCAACATCGAGACGGGGAATGTGGAGGCGGCCGCGAACGAGCGCGGCTCGGACGTCTTCGTACTCGTCGACCGGGTCGCCGCGGAGCTCGCCGGGCAGATCCTCGGCTCGCCGGCCGTTCCGACCGAGATGGCTCCAGTCGCTCAGATGACGACCGGGAATCTGGAGGCCTTCCGGGAATATCAGCTCGGCCTCCAAGCCGAGCGCCGCTTCCAGGCGCCGGACGCGCTGGCGCACTACAAGCGAGCCGTGGAGCTCGACCCCGCCTTTGCGCTCGCACATCTGCGGATCACTGGCATCGAGGTCCGGAATGGCAACTTCGGGTCCGCCATTCAGGCCCTGCAGGCAGCCGATACAAACCTCACCGCCGCCTCGGAACGGGACCGGCTCTACATCCAGGGCTCGCTGGCCCTCATCTATCGCCAGGATCGGGACGCCGCCCGCGCCGCGTTCACCGAGCTCGTACGAAAGTACCCGGACGACAAGGAGGGGCGCTTTCGCCTCATACTCCTCAGCGAGGGCGAGGAGCAGCGACGGCTGATGGAGGAGGTGCTTACCCTCGACCCGCTGTACGCGCCGATGTACAACCAGCTCGCGTACTTCATGGCGAGGCAGGGCGACTTCGCGGCCGCCGATTCGCTCATTCAGCGATACGTGGAGCTGGAGCCCGGCCAGCCGAATCCCCATGACTCGCGTGGCGAGATCTTCGAGATGGCGGGCGAGTACGGGAGGGCACGAGCGGCGTACCGCGACGCGCTGACGGTCGATCCCGGATTCGTCCACTCACTCCGGCACCTGCTGCGGGCGTGGCTGCTGGAGAATCGACCTGCCGAGGCGCGCGAAGAGTTTTTGGGAATGACGGAGGACTCGACGCCGGCGCGGCGAGTCGTGTCCCGCAGGCTGATCGGGGACAGCTATCTGTGGGAGGGAGACATTGATCGCGGGATCCATTACCTCGAGGAGGCCGTCACCGAGGCGGAGACCAACGCCCCTTCGATGGCCACCGGCGCCGTCTCCTACCTCATCCCGATTCATCTGGCGGTCGGTGACTACGACCGGTTGAGCGCCGCGGCCGCGAAGCTCGCGCAGCTCGATCCACTGAACGGGGTCGCTTCAATCTCTCGGTACGTTTCGCTCGGCGAGCAGGGTCGCCTCGACGAGATGGCGCTACGCGGGCAGCAGATGAAAGAGGACCTCGCGGCCAGAACCGAGCTACAGGCGTTCTTTCCAGTGATTCGCATGTCACTCGACGCCGAGCTCGCCTTCTACCGGGGCGATCACGCAATGGCGCTGGCCCTCGATGATTCGATTAGCGCCGCGGGTGGGAACACCTTCGAGTGGGGCAACTATCGCCGTGTCATCTCCTCGCTCGAGGAGGGACGCGCACAGGAGGCGCTCGAGTGGAGCCTCGATAAAGAGCAAGCCTTCCTGCCGCCGGGAGACCAGCTCGAGCCGTTGACCTACCGCCACGCACAATACTTCAAGGGTCGGTCGTACGAGGCGCTCGGCGATACTGCGGCGGCGATCGCCGTGTACGAGGAGTTGGTGGACCAGTGGGCGGAGGGGCTGCGGCAGGTCCCGTTGCTCACCGACGTGCCCGAGCGGCTGCAGAGGCTCCGGCAGGCTCGCTCCGGCTCAGGCTAGCTCAGCCCGACGCCGCCCAGTCGGCCGGGCTTGGGATCGGCCGCGACGTCGGAAACGACACGCTTTGAGCGTCCACCTCCGGCCGGCATCCTTGCTCGCTGCCGTGGCGCAGAATAGCCTTACGCACGGCTCATTGGGGCCGAAGCGAGCCCGGCACGAACCACCGTCCAGGCCGCTCCGTCGCCCGCGTGGGCCGCCACGATTCGCCGTCTCAAGCTCAGCAGGAGCGCGACATGTCCCGCCAGAACAGCCGTCTGACCATCATTGCCGCAGTTGCCAGCGGGCTCTCTTTCGTGGTGGCCCCGGCACGTGCGCCGTTCACCCTCCTCGCCCAGGCGACGGAAGCGAGCCCGGCGGAGGCATCGACAGCAGCGCAGCAAGAGGAAAAGAAGCTCCCGATTCTGGCCGGCCACCAGTTCCTCTCCTCCGGCTTCGTACCCGATCCGTTCGTCACCACCTTCATCCGCAACGCGGTGGGTGGCGGCGTGGCCCTCAACATCGAGTCCGTCCTCAGGGACACGGCGGGGAACGTGATCGCCGCCACCGAGGGCGACATCGCGTTCATGAACGTCGGGTTCCAATACCAGCTCGCCCTCGCCAACTGGGTGGCGGTCCGGTTGCAGCTCGCGGGGGCGGCCCGGGTCGGGACGAGCACCGAGGCGCTCCTCAGCAACGGGGTCTCCGCCGTGTACGGATACGCTCTCGGCGGCACGTTTCGGCTGTTCGAGTCGAACCGAACCTACCTGTCCGCCACCGCCGACCTGACCGGCAACAAGATCTACGACATCGGCATCCTGCAGGCGATCCAGGACGCCATCGACAGCGGCATCGAGCCCGATTCGATCCAGGCGGTGGAAAGCGGCACGGACAAGTCGGCAGTGGGGGGCCTGCAATTCGCATGGGCGGCCAGCCGACTGGTCGGGGTTCGGCTTCTCGGATCGATCGGCATCGGCGAGCCCTTCCGTGACCTGGATGAGTCGGAAACGAGTGTGAACGGCGGTGCTGCAATCGACTTCAACCTCTTCAACACCTCCTCCGTTCCCCTCGGCTTTCTGCTCGGCTGGACCTATTCGAGCTTCTCGGAAGCCGCATCAAACGTGGCCGAAGGAATCAACAAGTGGGGGCTCGAGGTCGACTGGACCGGCGCGCGCGACTTCTCCCTCGGCCTACAGCTCAGCTATAACCGCGTCCCGTTACGCGACAGCGACGAGACGATCAATTCGTGGGAGGGATTGATCAACCTCCGTTACTACTTCTGACGCGTGTTCCGCGTGCCGCGCTGAACGGTTCCGTGCCGCCCGCCAGCTAACCGCCGAGCGCCGCCAGCCGCTCCGCGGTAGGTAATCCCGGCCTAGCCGCCGATGACGGCTAGCCGCTCCGGGGTATCAGAGACGAGCGGCACGCGCGGAATGGCCTCGCCCCAGGCCTCGACCAGCCGGGCGTACATCTGCCCCGCCTTGCCACGATTGCCGATCGCCTCCTGGTGCCGGGCGCGGCCGTACAGCAGCGCGTAGTAGTCGATCGGGAACAGGCGCGCCGTGTCGTTCATGAACTCCGCCCGCGCTGCCTCCAGGATCTTGTCCGCCTTTTCCGGCCGGTCCAGGTCTAGCAGCCCCACCGCGCGCTCGACCATCGAGGGGACGCCGAACGGCCGGAAGGTCATTCCCTCGATCGCCGCGTCCCCCTCGCCCATGTTCGACGCGACGGCCACGATGCTCTCGATGCTCCGGGTGCGCAGATCCTGCCGATCCCGATCGATGGCGATCGCCTCCGCCCGGCGGTACTGGTCGAGCGCCGCGTCCAGGTCACCCTCCCACAGATACGTGTCTCCGGTGAGCAGGCGGGCCTCGACGCGCACGTCCGTGTTGTCCGACTCGAGAAAGCCCGCCAGCTCGCGGCGCGCGACGGCTGGCTGGCCGTCGAGCAGCGCGGTGCGCACGAGATGGTCGAGGGCGCGCACATAGTCGGGCCGCAGTCGGACGGCCTCGCGATACGCTTCCCGCGCATCCTCGTGGTGCTCCTTTATCTCGTGTAGTCGCCCGCGCAACGCGTGCGCGTCGGCGGCCTGTGGGTCGAGCTCGAGGTAGCGCTGTGAGAGCGAGTCCGCCGCCTCGAGGTCCCCACGGAGTAGCGCCAGCGCGGCCAGGGAACCGATCGCCGGGGCCGAGCTCGGATCGATGGCGACGATCTCCTCGAGGACCAGCTGTCGGTCGGCCTCGCGGCCCGGCATCATCTCGTACATCGACTCGAGCCAGTAGCGGCCCTCGATGTCGTCCGGCTGCAGCAGCTTCCACTTGGAGCGAAGCCCGTCCACGTAGGCCCGATAGGCCTCGATGTTGCCCGCCAGGTCTGCGATCGGCGTCATGTCGTCGATCACCTGTTCTGACGGCGTGTCTTCCCCGCGCAGCCGGCCGGAGAGCCGGGCTGCAACCGTGTCGACGAGGGCGAACACGTCGCTCCCCCGGGCGCGCTCGGCGCCGATCACCGTACCATCGGCGACGTCGATGAGCTGCGCGTCGATCGCCAGCGCGTCGCCATCGCCGAGGATGGTGCCGCGCACCATCGCCCGCGCGCCCGAACGCTCGACGATCTCCAGCGCCACGTCCTGCGGGATCTGGTCGGTCTCGTCCCGCCCCTCCTCGTGCAGGAGGTCGAACAGCCGTTGCGGGCTCACCACGCGCACCTCCGGCAGCTGGGCGAAGCTCGTAGTCAGCATGTCCGACAGACCCGGACCGAGCCAGTCGAGGCTGTCCGCCCCCGTGTTGTTGGTGAACGGCAAGACGGCGATGGAAGAGCGACCCAGGTCTGCCAGGGTGGCGGCAGGACCGCCCCCGAGGATCGGTTCGTCCGCCACGCTCAGCCGGTAGGTACCGATCGCCGCCAGGACGGCCAGGGTGAGCAGGATGGTGGCCTCCGACTTCTGCACGCTCTGGTGACCCCTCTCGCCGTGGAACCAGGCAATCACCAGCGCGGCTGGGAAGCCGAGCAGGGCAAGCAGGATGGCCACGTTCAGCAGCTTCACCGGCAGGGCGTACTGCTCGGTAAAGAAGCCGACCGCCTGGATAAAGAACCACGCCACGCCGAGATACACGATCCCGACCTGGACGATGTGCCGCTTAGCGACCGCGGAGAGCCAAGCGCGGGGTCCTTGCATCTCGCCTTCTCGGGCCAGGATCTATTGACAGTCCGGACCGCCGAAACTAGCGGTCGGGAGCGCTCCCTTACCAGATGCGGGCAGCGGATGGCCGGCGCCCGCCATGCACAGTATTGGACAGTCGGTCACCCCGATTGGTTGAGCACGCGGCGTATCGGCGCTGTTACAATCGGGATGAAGCTCGGCCGGCCCCAGCCCCGCTTTCGTCGGCCTCTCGACTTGCAGTCGACCGGGCACATGCCCAAACGTGTGCCCGCACTGTAGTTTTCGACCATGACGAGCAGTCTTTCAACTCCTCGCGGCCACCAAGGTCGACCGTTGGACCTGCAGCCAACGCGTCGCGCGAGCGCCCCGGCCGGAGCGCCATGTCCCGCCTGAAAGCGCTCATCCACGAGATCCATCGCCGATCGGTGTGGCAGGTGCTGGGCGTGTACGTCGTCGGCCGTTGGGTCGCGCTCCAGGTGGTCGAGACGCTGTCGGAGAGCGCGGGGCTTCAGGGTTGGTTTCCTGCTGCCGCGCTGGGGCTTCTCGTCTTGGGACTTCCCGTGGTTCTCGCCACCGCGATCGTCCAGGAGGGCCTCGGTGGGCGGGAGTCGGAGGGTCGGGGCGAGATGGAGACGACTGTCGGGGGCACACCGATTCCCGGAACCGGTGGCGTCGACGAGATCCCGGGGCGGCGGCTGTTCACATGGCGGAACGCCATCGCTGGTGGCGTGTGTGCCTTCGCGCTGTGGGGCGTGGTGGCGGCGGGCTGGATGCTGTTCG
>CAZJXR010000119.1:0-10736 GCA_964550085.1 uncultured Gemmatimonadota bacterium | reverse complement strand
AAGCGAGCGCGACCATGACCCGCGAAGCAGTGCGACAGGACTCGACCGACACAGCCGGCATGGTCAGACCTCCACCGCCGATGGCCGGTGTTCGGCGTCGGACTCCGGGGACTCGGGGGTCTCCATGACCGCCGGGTCGGGGATGGGAAGGGCGCTCGTCTCCTTGATCGTCTCAAGCACGATCGTCGTCCGGGTCGAGACGATGGATGGGATAGCTCGCTGCGCCTTTCGCAACGTGTCGGCGAGCGACTGCGTGTCGGCTGCCCGCACCTTGGCCACGTAGCAGTCCTCGCCGGCGATGTGGTGGACCTCGAGCACCTCCGGCAGCTCGGCGAGCCGATGCGCCGCGTCAATGCTGCCGGGCTCCTCCTGGGCACGGGCGAAGATGAAGGCGAGCAGCCCGAGCCCGAGCTGAGGAGGGTCGAGGCGGGCCTCGTAGCCTCGAATCATGCCCCGGCTCTCCAGTTTGCGGATGCGCTCCAGCACCGCGGAGGGAGCCATGCCCACCTGGCGCGCGATCTCCGCGTTGCTCGTCCGTCCGTCGGATTGAAGAGTCGTCAGGATGTGCCGGTCGATCGCGTCCATTGTTTCCTCCTTCCGGGTATAATACGATTATTCTTCGTAATGTCAAGAGTGCATGCGACGATTCGTGCGTACAGCGCGCTGCTCGCAGACGATCCTTCGATCGACTGGCGCCGTGAGGGCACGGGCGCCTTGCCACGTCGGTAGCTCTGAGCGATGGTGGGAGAGGCGCGTTTCGAGTCGCCGGCCCGGTAGGTCGCTGGTCAACCGAACAGCGTGCTCCGAATGCAGCTAAGACCACCCTGTGGGAGTGCCCGCTGCGGCTTCGATCCACGCGGGAGATCGACGATGAGCTGCGAGCGTGGTTGTGTGAAGCGTACCGGCGCGGACAACAGGAAACAGCCGAGCGTGACGGTCCGACGCCGACGCCCTAGACTTCCAGCCCGATGAGCGAGATGAGCGAACCGCGCCAGGATTGGTATACGGACGAGGCGTTCTGGGTGACCTCGTATCCCTTCCTCTTCCCCGAGGACAGGCACGAGGCCGCAGACGCCGAGGTGGCCAACATCGTGGCATTGTCGGGCCGGGAGCACGGGTCGCTGCTGGACCTGTGCTGTGGCCCCGGCCGGCACGCGATCCGATTCGCGAAACGCGGGTTCTCGGTCACCGGTGTCGACGCGACTCCCTTTCTGCTCGACAAGGCGCGGGCGGCAGCGCAGGAGGAGGGCATTGCGGTCGAGTGGGTCGAGTCCGATATGCGCGAGTTTGTGCGGCCAGGGTCCTACGACCTGGCCGTGAATCTCTTTACGTCGTTCGGCTTCTTCGACGACCCTTCGGACAACCGCCGCGTGTTGGAGCACCTGTTCGCCAGCCTGCGATCGGGCGGAATCGCGGTGCTCGATATGCTCGGGAAAGAAGTGCTTGCCTCCATCTTCGAGCCGAGTGACGCCCGCAAGCTCTCCGACGGGAGTGTGCTCGTCCAGTTTCGACGCGTCCGCGACGGGTGGCGCCGCATCGACGCCGAGTGGCTGTTGATCCGCGACGGTTCAATGCGGCGGTTCGCCTCCCGGCTGTGGCTTTACTCGGGCCACGAGCTGGAGCAGCTGCTGAGCGAAGTCGGGTTCGAGCAGGTGGAGTTGTACGGTGACCTGGCGGGATCGACGTACGGCCCGGGAGCGACCCGTCTGGTCGCCGTGGCACGCAAGGCGTGAGGTTGCCCAACCGCCCGTTTTAGGACACCGGTAAGGAGTGATCACCAGCGAGACGGGGGTGAGGACGGATGACGGAGAAGGAGATCCTCAAGCAACTTGAATCGATGGGCACGGCCCAGAACCGAAAGGTGTACGCCCGGCACCGTGTCGACGGCACGATGTACGGGGTGAGCTACGGGAACCTCGAGCGTCTGAGGAAGACGATCAAGACCGACCACGATCTGGCCGAAAAGCTGTGGGCGTCGGGAAACCACGACGCAAGGGTATTGGCGACCATGATCGCCGATCCCGCCGCCATGACCGCAGGTCAGGTCGACAGCTGGGCCCGCGATCTCGACAACTATGTGCTGACCGACGCCTTCTCGGGGCTGGTGGCCAGGAGCGCTCACGCGCGAAGAAGATTCGAACAGTGGGCGGGCTCGACCGACGAATGGAAGGGGACCGCAGCCCGACGCCGTCAGCTACATCCCGAAGGCGGCGGCTCACGCGGCGAAGAAGAGAGAGAAGAATGCCACCAAGAAGTAGACTGCCCGATGCACGCCGTCAGGCGTGGTCGGTGAGCATCCGGGCACCGCGATAGAAGAGGTATATCGCCCCGATCTGGATCACGTGGTACAGGTCGTTGTGGTTGAAGTAGTGCGGGACGAGGTCGAACCCGCTGCGCTGGACGGCCGCTCCGACGAACGAGACGATCACCCCCGCCGCGATCCAACCGGCACCGCGAACCGTCCGACGAACCGCGACGGCCAGCAGCAGCACCGCGAACATGCTGGGCGCGTAGTCGTAGATCACCCAGCGAAAATCGTTGTGCACGGTCATCCATGCGGCGTAGAGACAGAGCTTGAGGGCAACCGCGCCGAGGAGAACTCGGCGGAGGGCGCCGGAGATGGCGGCGATGAGCGTCCCGGCGAGCATGGAGGCGGCGGCCACTCCCACTGCGTAGACGGTCATCTTCCAAACCGGGAGCCAGCCGCCTTCGGGACCGGGTGCGAAGCCGTGATACGTTCCACCCGCGGTGGCGGCCACCGCCGTGGCTCCGAGGGCGACTCCCCACAGCAGTACCGAGCGCTCACCGCCTGCCCGAGCGGCCTGAATCAGGCGCGCCGCCAACCCGGCCGCCACCAGCGCCAACAGGTAGTCCGTCAGCACCGTCATCGGCTCGGACACGTGTGGATCCTCCCCGGGTGGCTGTCGAAGCTATTCCGGGTGGAAGCTCACGACGTCGCCAAAGCCGGCTGACGTCGATCGCCTCGGAGGGAACGGCTGGCGCCCGCCAATGTGAAATAGTAGCGGCGTAGCCATCGATTCGACCATCCCAACAGCTTGGTGTGTTGAACGATGCGACGCACCTGTTTGCGCCCCATTTTCGCCTCCGACCGGATCACGGCCTCGTTGTCGCGGCTGATAGCCAACGTCTTCACGGCGAACAGAAGCGGCCACATGCAGGCCAGGCGGATACGGTAGTGCCGGCGCGGAAAGGCAGTGATGTAGCTCATTCCATGCCACAGATGCCTCTCGGCTTTGCACACCAGCATCTCGATCACCGCCAGCGCGGCCTCTGTGTTGACGGGATCGAACAATCCCTCACGAGTGAGACCGACCTGTTCATAGAAGGTGCGCGGCACGAACACCCAGCCGCGGTCGTAGTCCTTTCGCATGCCGCGGATGATGTTGACTGTCTGGAGGGCCAGCCCGTACTCGCGGGCGAGCGGCATGAGCTGGTCTCGGCGCTTGCGTATGGGCGGTAAGTACCAGGCAAACACATCGGTAATCAGATAGCCGACGATCCCGGCCACGTGGTGCATGTAGTCGTCTAGCTCCGCCTCATCGGCGACGCTGGGACCGTGCTCTTGCCAGCGAGCCATTCCGAGGGAGCTCTCGATGACGCGCGCGGTGATCGGTGTCCGGATGGCTTCCGGCAACTCCGCCAACTCGGCGATCACGCGGTCGGCGTTCTGCGCCACGCGGACTTCGGGGATTGCCGCGTCCAGATCACGAATCCCGTCAGTCAGGAGCGCCACCGGCGCCTCGCCACCCAGGATACCGGCCCAGTCTCGGAGATGTCTCGCCTTTCGTGCCGGGGGGATCGACGGATGGTCCTCGAGGGCGTCGGAGACGCGGAGCAGCAGGTACGAGATTGTCAGCGGGTCGCGCAGCCGGGCGGGGAGGATTTCCGCCGAGAGGGCGAATGTACGGCTGACTCCACGCAGGATGTCGTATGGGTTCAATGCCGTGTCTTGGGCTCGGTCCTGGTGAGTCCGGGCACGACGCCCGGGGGTACGACAGGACGACGCAAACGCGACGACGGGACGCTGCCGGAGGCGACGACACGATCCCGTGAGCGTAGCTCAAGATGCATGGGGCGCGGCGGTTTCAACAAGCGGCGTCGCGCGCATTGCTCGCGCTGTGACCTGAGCGCATTTTCTGGTGCACCGGCCGCGCCTCCTCGGGCAGCGCGCGGACCGACGGCGGCGGCGTGCGAAAATCGTGAGATCGGAAGCCTGGATGGTATGAACAGAGCAAGAAGCACCTGCGCAGGGCGCGGCGGCGGCGGACGAACGTGTGTGGGCAGCACGGGGTGGCCGCGGCGGGCGGGGCTCGGTGGCAGGTGCCCGCTACTCGCGGCGCTCATCCCGTTCGTGATCGCGTCCTGTGGAGACGGGGACAGCACCGGACCCGGAGACAGCGTCTCCAACACCAACTTCGAAGTCTCCGAGGAGTTCAGTTTCGAGGTCGAGGTCGGGACGCAGAACCGCCTCCAGATCACGGGCGTAAACGGGAGGATCGAGGTGTTCGGAGACCCGGCGGCCACATCGGTCACCATCGAGGGCGAGCGGACGGTCGGCTCGGAGAGCACCGAAGACGCCGAAGCCCACCTCCCGCTGCTCGAGGTTCGCGTGTCGAGCAACGCCAACGCGGTGATCGTTCAGACGGTGCAGCCCACGAACACCGGAGGTCGCAACTTCAGGGTCGATTACGACGTCATCGTGCCGCAGACTTTTCGCGTCGACGCGACCGACGTCAACGGGGACATGCTCGTGTCGGGCATCAACGCCGGCGCCACGGTGAACAACGTCAACGGCAGCATCGAGGTCGCCGACGTAGTGGGCAACGTGGTTGCCCTGCTGACCAACGGGAACGTCGACCTGGAAGAGGTGCTGGGCAGCGCCACTGCATCGACCACCAACGGACGGATCGAGGCGCTCATCACCCTTCCGATCGACGGCACCATAGACCTGGCGACGGTCAACGGGCAGGTGGATCTCGACCTCCCACAGAACACATCCGCCACCCTGTCTGCGTCGGTCGTGAACTGTACGATCACCGTACAGGATCTGGTGGTGAGCGGCCGAACCGAGACCCCGAACAGTCTGAACGGAACGCTGGGGGCGGGCGAGGGCACCATCACCCTCGCCACCGTGAACGGAGATATCGTGGTGTCGGGCTTCTAAGGAGCCTGGTCGCCCGAGACCGCATTGAATTTGTTGAGTGCAGTGTCGAGCGCCTCGGCGTTCGTCTCGTACACAGCGAGGTTCTCCTCGGGATAAGCTTCCAACGCGACGATCAGGCCCCGCATGGTCGAGAGCTGCTGCTCGACACCTTCTCGCTGTTCGGCGGGCACCTCCCCGCTTGCCAGGGCCTCTTCAGCCATCGTCAGCTGCTGACGCAATAGGTCGACGTTGTAGCCCTGGGTCGCGAGCTGGCGCGCGGTCTGAACCTTGACCAGCGCGGCCACAAAATCCGCACTGCTGACGCCCGTCGACCGCCAGACGTCGAGCTGTCTGACCAGGGCAAGCTCATCGCCGTCCGGCTGCCCGACCGCGTCCCACTCCTCCCGGTGCTCGGCGGCCCAAGCCACCACCGGGTCCATACTCGCGATCAGGTAGTCGACGTCGGCCTGAGTGAGCGCGAGGGGAATGACGCCGGTGAACACATCGGTGAGGGACGCGGAGCGTTCGACGACGGCGGCACCCTCGACACGATGTTGGGCGGCGAGCGATGACGTGGCGGCGAGAAACACGACCGCCGCCATGGCAATTGCGCGGATACGCATCAAATCCCTCCGATAAGAACAGGGGGAAGAAGGCGGCCCGTCAATTCGAGCCGTGCCGCCCTTCTACCAGTACCAAGGCGGATGGGTCCCGGCCTACGGCTCGACCAGCCGGCGGGCGGCGGGATCCCACCGCCACACGATGTCCTGGAGGTGGACGCCGCCGATCCAGCGGTCGATCCCGGCCTGCTCGACGCGGTCCGCCTCACCGCTGAGCAGGCGCCGCCCGGCCGCCGTCAGCTCGATGGGTGTTTCGGGGACGGGCTAACCGGTCACTCGGTCGGGAATCCGGACGGCGGCGTCCGGCGCCCGGGCCAGTCGACCGACATACAGCCACAGGGAGGCATCTCCGAGGTAGATCGATGCTTCCATGGCCTGCGTGGCAGGAAACAGCTCGCCGAACGTACCGGCTCCCGCGGCCAGCGCCTCGAGAATCTGACGCTCGCTGCGCGCGAGTCCATTCGTCGTTGCCGGGTACTCCTCGAGCAGGCGCTCGACGGCCGCGCCGAGGTGGGGGAGCGCCTCGGTGTCTCCCTCCAGCAGCCGGTCGAGTCTCGCGGGCGTGGGCGCGGTGAATGCCGCCCAGGCACGGTGGCCGAGTCTGAGCTGGGCCGGTGCGACATCGACACGATGGTCGAACCAGCCACAAAGCTGTTGGGCGGACCGCGGCCCGATGTACTCGGGGTCCTGGATCAGCGCCAGTCGCGTTCCCTCTACGTCGCGATGCGAGAACCAGTCCAGCAGCTGCAGGAGTTGGAGCTGGTCGTACAGGTCGTGCTCGAACCAGAGCACGACTTCCTCGTGCGCCGCGAAATCACCAAGGGTGTCGTCGCGGGCTCGAAACTCCTCCCGCACCTGATCGTAGTCGCCCCACCCGCAGCTGGAGATGAACCAAGCGCGCACGTCGGACATCTCTTCCAGCTCGTGACCGGCCGGGACGGGGCCGTCGTGCAGCACGTCGCGCCACGGGAGAAACTCACCCCCGGTGCCCGCCGCTTCGAGGACGCTCGCCCCCTGCAGGGCGGCCGCTGCGCTGTCGCCGTTGGTAATGATCAGCATCGCCTGACGTCTCATCGCGGCACTGCCGCCGGGAGGGTATCCACCGCCACCCGTTTGCAGGTCGGGACCTGCCGGCGCCGGTGGTTGTGCTACCGCAGGTCGGGAGCCGGGTCGTTCCAGATCCGCCGGCTGATGAGCCAGCTTCCGTCTTCCTGCTTGCGCGAGATCTCGAGGAAGTTGCCGGCGTTGGTAAAGGTCTGTCCCTCGTACT
The DNA here is from genome assembly GCA_964550085.1 of uncultured Gemmatimonadota bacterium. Lineage (GTDB taxonomy): Bacteria > Gemmatimonadota > Gemmatimonadetes > Palauibacterales > Palauibacteraceae > JBFILW01. The sequence continues at coordinate 3,682 of CAZJXR010000119.1, read as the reverse complement.
CGAAGCTCAACCTGAAGGTGCCGATCAGGTACCCGACATCGCCGGAGCCGCCTACCTCGTCGATCGTCGTATCGAATTCGGTCACGATGGCGGGCGGCGAGTCGCCCGGCCACCAGAACTCTCGGATTGCGTCTGTGCCCGGGACCGGCGGCGCGCCGTGATGCGGGATCAGGATCGCATCGTCCGTCAGGGTGGCCATCACAGCGGCCGAGTCATTGGCCCGCCACCCGTCCCGGTAGGCGAAGTGGATCTGCTGGAGGGCGGCCAGATCGTCGGCCGACAGCAGGTAGTCTTCCGCCTCCTCGCTGCAACTTGGCGAAACGAGGACGGCCGCGATCAGCAGGCTGCGAATCGACACCCTACTCACCCTCCGCCTCCAGTCGATTCAGCTCGGCTCGGATCGCGGCGACCTCCGCGGCGAGCACGGGCTCGGGATCGGATCGCAGCGCAAGATAGTGCCGGTACGCCCGGATCGCCCCGTCCCGGTCCCCGGCTACGGCCGCGAGTCGACCTTCCTCGCGGAGAAGCGAAGACAGGTACGCCGCATCCCGCGCCCAGCCAAAGCGACGCCGGCGGACGGTGCTCAGCGCTTTCTGGTATTCACCCGCCTGTTCGTACAAACGGCTGAGCTCGAGCGTGAAGACGGGCGCAACCACCCAAAGTTCCGATTCGTCTGCATTCATCTCGTCAAGACCGGCCTCCAGCCCGGTGATTGCTGCGCGGGGTGATATCCGCCCCTCACGGAGCTGCACCAGGGGATCGAGGGCGCGTGTGCATGCCGCAGCCCCGGACGATTCGACCGGGTCGGTATCCGCCTGCATCGGTCCGAGCAACGCTACGGTTTCCCGAGCCTCGACCAGGTCGTCGCGATTCAGATGCCATAGGCCGAGCAGGCACAGCTGCAGCGATCCCGTGGGAGCAGCCTCGGCTGTTTCATCGACTCCGATCGAGCCGGCCAGCCGCTCCACTTCCGCAGCCGCGACGGCCGGATCGGCATCCCAATAGGGGGAGAAGGGGATCGGGACCCATCCGACGCCGGACATATCGCCGCCGAGGCGCGCCTCATTCCAGATCTCGTTGTGCAGCGCCGGGCGGCCCGTGTTCAGCGCGTAGATGCCCAGGACGAACGCGTTGGTCGCCAACTCGGCCGGCGACGCCGATCGCCCGCGGAGCTCATCGACCGCGCGAGCGGCGTCGTCCATACCGACGCCGAGCATCTGCGCGTAGCCTGCGATTCGCCACAGGCTCGGGTTCGACATCTCGGGGTATCGGCCCCGCAGAGTCTCGAGACTCGCAGTGTCGCCGAGCGCGATCGCGACCCGCCACCGGTAGTAGTCGGACACATCGGTGTCAGGGCGGAGGGCAAAATAGTGGCGGCTGACGGCGCGCAGTACAGTCGAGTCGCCCTCGACGGCGCTCACGTCCATGAGATGCTCGAGAGCTGCAGCGAAGCTCGAGTCCAAGCTGACGGCGCGAGAAAAGGCGGCGCGGGCGCGCTGGAAGTGATCCCGGATCCCGACCAGCGGTGCCTCGTGGTAGTACCAGTCGCCCAGCTCGTACCACACTTCGGGTCGATCGGGCGCGGTCTGGGCCGCCTCGTCGAGCACCTCCAGCCATGCGCCCGGCGGAGACAGCGCCGGGTAGTTCGCACCGAGGAGGGCTTGTAGGATCGCCCGATCCGCCGGGCTGAGGCGATCGCGGCCCGCCCAGGCAAGACGCTCGGCGAGCGCTATCTGGCGCTGCTGCGCGGCGCCGAACCAGTTGCCGGCCATGCGGAGGCCGACGGCCGCCGGGACGAATGTCGAGTCGAGCGTGAGGGCACGCTCGAACGCGGCTGCCGCCGCCTCGTAGTGGCCCTGCCGATAGGCGACCTGACCGGCCGCGTAGGCGCGGATGACGGGGAGAGTCGTGTTCGCGAGGGGGGACGCAGGAGCGTCGCCCACCGCCTGTTGCAACAGGAGCTGGGCGGTCAGTGCGTTCACCAGCGCGGTGAGACTGTCGGCCGGACCGTGCACTGTCCCGCGCGCCCGGTCCGCCCCGCCGGAGGACTGGATCACCGACGCGCTCAGGATAAGGTTGTCGGGGGTTCCGACCACTCCCCCCAACAGCACGAGGCCGGCTCCCAACGACCGGGCGACTTTCATCGACGCGGCGTCGGAGAGCTCCTCATCGTCCGATTCCGCCGCTCGCCTCCACGCGCTCAGCGCCGTCCGCGGGTCTACCGCGCGGGGTCCGCCCTCGCCGGTCAAGGTCTGGGCGAGCACATCGACCATCCCCTCCCGCAGGAAGGCCACCTCCGGGTCGGCCCCGCTCACCCGGAACGGAAGCACGGCGACGAGGTTCGGGTCCAGCGTAGCGGCCTCGACCGCGACCGGGGTCGAGTTCTCGGGCCTCCCCCGGAAGCCGAGCCACGCGGCCGCCACTACGCCCCATAGCGCGAACCCGATCACGCCCGCGATGATCGCGTTTCGCCACGTTAAGATCCGGCTGCCCGCCTTGACTTCCGGGCGATCCACCGGCTCGACCGGCGTGCCTCCGGCGGTCGTCTCGATCTCGATCGGACGGTGGGCGTGCGATGCACCGCGGCCCATGCCCTCCTGCACGAAGGCCGTCGCCAGGACAACCGGTAGCAGGACGATGAAGAGCACGATCGCCAGGGCCGGAAACCATGCGGGCAGTCCGAGCCCCTCGGTCAGGCTCTGGATCACCTCGTACGCGATCCAGCTCCCCACCAGGTAGATGCCGAGCACCTGCCACAGGGAGCGGCGGTGGATCTCGTGGATCAGCTCCTTGAGGCGAGACACGCTTCAGTCCACCGCTGCCGGGGGACGATCGAGGCCGGTCTTGCGCTTGAGCTCGACGAACCGGGGGTCGGAGTGAAGCGGCTCGAAGAGCTTCCGCTGCAGCAGCTCGGGGAGGAAAAGGCTACGCCGCTCGTACATCTCCTCCATCGATTCAATGGCGCGATCCGGATCATCCAGGACCAGGTAGAGAGTCGCCTGGAAATCGATCCGCGTGTTGAGCTCGGGGACCAGCGCAAGCGCCCGCAGTCGCTTCGTCTCGTCGTCTCCGGCCTCGAGCAGCAGGCGCACGAATTCGGAGTGTCGCGCTGAGTCTTCGGGCGTGTCGGCCCAGCGGAGGAAAGCCTCTTCGAGGCCGGCCGGCCGGCCGAGCATGAACCGAGCCAGATTGTCGTGAAAGATCCCGTACCAGGCTTTCGGATCCAGCCGCAGCGTCGTGCGAGACTCTTCGATCGCTGCTTCGTATTCGCCCATCTGGTTGTAGGCGAAGGCGATCATGTTGCTGTTGAGCGGGGACAGCGGGTCTAATTCGCGCGCACGAATCGCCGCCGCCATGCCCTCCTCCACGCGACCCAGCAGGAGGAGCAACTCCGCATGCCACTGGTGCGCCGTGACGTAGTTCGGTGCGAGCTCTAGCGCTTTCCGGCATTGGGTATCGGCGGTCACCCAGTCCCACTCGTACCAGGTGGCGATCTGGCACAGCACGGCGTGGGGCTCGGCGAGAGTCGGATCGAGCTCGGCCGCCCGGAGCGCTCCTGCCCTCCCCAGTCGGATCGCCTCCTCGACCGGGAAGCTCGCATCGTGTTGCGGCCACACGGCGTAGATAAGGGCCATCGAGGCGTGCGCCCGGGCGAACAACGAGTCCTCTTCGGCGGCGCGCT
>CAZJXR010000118.1:0-10794 GCA_964550085.1 uncultured Gemmatimonadota bacterium | reverse complement strand
GCTCGGGTTGTGTCAGGAGCTGTTTCTCGGCGCCCTGGCAGGTTATCGGGCCCCGGAGCCACAGCCGGGCGGCGGCGTCTCCCCATTGGCGATCGGGCCGGCAGGGCTCATCTGGGTTCCCCTCGTCACCACGCTTGGTGGACTCCTGTCGGGTCTGATCGTCTTCTGGCTCGCCCCCGAGACGGAAGGCCATGGTACCGACGCCGTCGTGCGCGCTTTTCACCGGGCGGGGGGTCGTCTCCGGCACCGCGTTGACCCGGTCAAGTTGATCGCCTCGGCAATCACCATTGGGTCAGGCGGCGCGGCGGGACGGGAAGGCCCCGCGGCGCTGATCACGGCGGGTGTGGCCTCCAGCTACGCCACCCTCACCCGGCGATCGGCGGCCGAGCGGCGGCTCCTCCTCCTCGTCGGCATGGCTGCCGGGCTGTCCGCCATCTTTCGCTCGCCGATCGGCACCGCCGTGTTCGCGGTCGAGGTCCTGTACAGTGACATGGAATTCGAGCCGCACGCGATGCTGTACACAATGCTGGCCTCCGTCGTCGCCTACGCTCTGACGGGTCTGTTCCAGGGGTGGGATCCCCTGTTTCACGTGCCGGACGGGTTGGCGCCCGCGGCGTCCTCGGACTTCATGTGGTATGCCTGTCTCGGAGTCGCGGCCGGCCTGGTGGCGGCCCTCGTTCCAACCGTGTTCTACGGCGTTCGCGACCTCTTCCGCCGGTCGCCCATTCCGCTCCCGCTGCGCCCGGCAGTCGGCGGCCTCGGGGTGGGGCTGATCGCGCTCGGCCTGCCCCAGGTGCTTGGCGGAGGCTACGGCTGGATCCAGGAAGCGATCAACGGGCAGCTCACCCTGTGGCTCCTCGTCGGGCTCGTACTCGCCAAGCTCGTCGCCTTCGCCCTCACCGTATCATCGGGCGGCTCCGGTGGCATCTTTGCCCCCACCCTGTTCGTGGGTGCGATGCTCGGCGGCGCCCTCGCGCATATCGGCAACCAGCCCCACCCGGCGTTCGTGGTGGTGGGGATGGCGGCGCTGTTCGGCGGCGCCGCCCGCGTCCCGGTCGCGACGCTGCTCATGGTGACCGAAATGACGGGGGGCTACACCCTGCTCGCTCCGGCCGCGCTGGCCGTCGTCCTGGCTTTCATCGTCCAAACCGCCATCAGCGCGCGTCTGCCTTACAAGAGCCTGTACGAAGCCCAGATTCCGAGCGGCAGGTTCTCGGCCGAAGAGCCGACGGCGCCGTCCCCGCTGGTATGAGCACGGACCCGACGGACATCACGTGCGTCCCACGACGAGCGGCCGTACGTTGCCGGCGCTCGGGCGGCGACGACGGATCCGCCGACCTCCTGTTCCGCCGGGTCGAAACGGAAGCGAAGGATGGCTGACGACGAAACCGGGTGGTCACTCGGCGACTACGCGCCGGCCGTAGAGGCGCGCATCGGGCGGTTGGGGTCGGAGCGGTTTGCACACCGGTTGTTCGCTCGTGATGCGTCGTTGTGGAGCCCGGACCGGGATACCCAGCGCGGAATCGCTGCCTCGCTCGGCTGGCTCGATGCCGTGGAGGCGATGGGGCCCCGGCTGGCCGATCTCGAGCGCTTCGCGGCCAGCGTCCGAGCGGATGGGATCGCCGGAATCGTTCACATGGGCATGGGGGGAAGCAGCCTGGCCCCGCTCGTGCTCCTGCGCACCTTCCCCTCGCGGTCCGGCTGGCCCACCCTTCGGGTCCTCGATACCACGGATCCGGCCACCATCGTGTCGATCGCGCGCGAGGCCGCCTTGACGCGGACGCTGTTCATCGAAGCGAGCAAGTCCGGCACCACGGCCGAACCGGTCGCTTTTGCGGCGTTCTTTGGCTCGCGACTGCGGGAAGAGCTGGGCGAGCGGGCGGGACATCATCTGGTCGCGATCACCGATTCGGGCACCAAGCTGGCCGCCGCCGCGACGGCCGCCGGTTACCGACGGGTGTTCGAGAACCTCCCGGACATCGGTGGGCGCTTCTCCGCCCTCTCCTACTTCGGTCTGGTGCCCGCCGCGCTGGCCGGCATCGACGGGGAGGCGCTCCTCGCGCGGGCGGCTACGATGGCGACCGCGTGCCGCGCCGAGCCGTCTGACAACCCCGGCGTCCGGCTCGGGGCGGCGATCGGAGAGTTGGCTGTGCGGGGACGGGACAAGCTCACCTTCGTGATCCCACCGCCAATCGACACACTGGGCATGTGGCTCGAACAGCTGGTGGCGGAAAGCACGGGCAAGAACGGGACGGGAATTCTGCCGGTGGTGGGAGAGGAGCTCGGCGCCCCGTCCGCCTATGGGCACGATCGCCTTTTCGTGCACATCCGTTTCAGCGCCGACACGGATGAAGCGACCGACGCCCGACTCGCGGAACTGCACCGGGCCGGGCACCCGGTCCTGCGGCTCGAGCTGTCGGATCGGCTTGAAATCGGGGCAGAGTTTTTCCGCTGGGAGATCGCCACCGCCACCGCCGGTGCGATCCTGGGCATCAACCCGTTCGACCAGCCGAACGTGCAGGAGAGCAAGGACAATACCAACTCCTTGCTGGACGTTGTGCGCCGAAGTGGCGCTCTGCCGAGCCAGTCGCCCGCGCTCACGCACGGTGGTCTCGATATCTACTCCGGGATTCCGACCGGAACGCCGGTCGAGGCCCTGTGCAACCTGTTCGCCGCCGCCGCTCCCGGCGACTACGTGGCGTTGCAGGCGTACCTGACCGAGGCTCCCGAAGTTGAACAGGGGCTGCAGTGCATCCGCCTCAGGATCCGCGACAAGTTGGCGCTCGCCACCACGGTGGGTTACGGCCCTCGTTTCCTCCACTCGACGGGACAGTACCACAAGGGCGGACCCAACACGGGTCTATTCATTCAGCTCACCGCCGATGGCCCAGAGGATGCGGAAATACCGGGACAGCCGTACGGGTTTGCTACCCTGAGACAGGCACAAGCGCTCGGCGACCTGGAGGCGCTCCGGCGGCACGGTCGCCGCGCCCTGCGCATCCATCTCGGGCCTGATCCTCGAGCGAGCCTACAGGAGCTCGACGCCTTGCTGGAGGAGTGCTTCGATGCCGGCTGACGACGGATACGCCCTCGGGATGGTCGGGCTCGGCGTGATGGGACGAAACCTGCTTCTCAACATGTCCGATCACGGGCATTCGGTGATCGGCTACGATCTCGACGCCTCCAAGGCCCGAGCGCTGGCCGAAGAGTCCGGGAGCGCAATGGTCGCGGTGGCCCGATCGATGGCCGACATGATCGGGCGTCTCCGGCGCCCGCGAGTGGTGATGATGCTGGTGCCGGCCGGCGCTCCGGTCGACTCCGTAATCGGCGAGGTGACCCCGCTGCTCGAAGCTGGCGACATCCTGATCGATGGCGGCAACTCGCACTTTCTGGACACGACCCGACGGTCCGACCAGCTCCGGGGGGCGAAGGTGCGATACCTGGGCATCGGGGTCTCCGGAGGCGAGCGCGGCGCTCGCCACGGGCCCAGCCTGATGCCGGGCGGACCGGCGGACGCCTACGACGTCGTGCAGCGGCTGCTCGAGGATGTCGCGGCCCGCGTGGGTACGGATCCGTGTGTGGCGTATCTGGGGCCCGGTGCCGCGGGCCACTACGTGAAGATGGTCCACAACGGAATCGAGTACGGCGTCATGCAGCTCATCGCCGAGACGTATGACCTCATGAAGCGGAGCCTCGGACTGTCCAACGACGCGATCCGAGATGCGTTTCGTGCTTGGAACGACACCGAGCTCGGCTCCTACCTGATCGAGATCACGGCCGCCATTCTCGACACGCCGGATCCGGACACTGGCGGCCTGCTCATCGATCAGATCAGCGATGAGGTGGCGCAGAAGGGTACGGGTCGGTGGACCTCGGAGAACGCCCTCGAACTCGGAGTTCCGATTCCGACTATCGACATGGCCGTGACGGCACGAAACATATCGGGGGAACGAGCGCTGCGGCGGTTGCTGGCGGAGCGCATTCCCGGTCCGGACGAGCCGGGCGGGCCGCAGCTGTCTCTGGCCAGCCTCGGCGATGCGTTGTACTCCGCCGTGGTGCTCACCTACGCGCAGGGGTTCTCTCTGCTGCATGCGGCGGCACGGGAATACGGCTTCAGCTTCCAACTCGAAGCCGTCGCTCGTATCTGGCGCGGCGGGTGTATCATTCGGGCTGCCCTTTTGGAGCATGTGCGGGCCGCTCTTCGGCGGCAGCCCGCGCCCTCCACGCTGCTGCTCGACGATCCCCTCGCCGCCCAGGTGAGCGAGCGGCAACCAGCTCTGCGAGGCGCCTGCGCACGAGCGATATGGAGCGGGCTGCCCGCTCCGTCCCTCGCGGCCTCGCTGGCCTACTTCGATGCGATGCGGAGCGCGTCGCTGCCGGCCAACCTCACCGCGGCGCAGCGCGACTTCTTCGGCGCACACGGGTATCGGCGCATCGATCGGGATTCCATATGCCACACCGTCTGGGAGGCGCCAGGAGCGCGGAGCCGGTAGCGGAATCCGCTCTCGCCGATGCACCGTCCACGATCAGTCCGACGTCGCACGCGCGGAAAAGAGCACTGGAATCTCAGCCCGTCCCTTGACTTGGTAGCGTCCAGGTTCTCTCTCCTCCAGAAACGGAAAGCAGCCGTAGGGGCTGTAATCGTGCTCGTGCAAAAAATCGATCCGCAGACCGGCGTCCAACAGTGCGTTTACGATTTCGGACAGGCTGTGCACCCAGCCGAAGCATTCGTAGGAGGCGTCCCCGGCCACTGCATAGCTTCCGCTTACCTCGTATCGCTCCGGCTCGTGGGCCGGGAAGTACTTGGTACCCAGCAACTCTCCATCGTCGTCGAGCAGATTCAGAAACGGATGGTACTCGACCATATAGAACAGCCCGCCCGGCAGGAGACGATCGGCGATCACCTGCGCCCACCGGTGAAGGTCCGGCAGCCACCAGAGCACACCGTAGGAGGTGAACACGATGTCGAACCGCGAGTCAATCGTATCTCCGAGTTCGTACAGGTCGGCGCACAGGAAGTGCGCCTCGAGGTCGAACTCTTCGGCCAGGCTGCGTGCCAGCTCGATGCTGCGGGGCGAGAAGTCCACGCCGGTGACGCGGGCGCCGAGGCGGGCCCACGAAAGGGTGTCGAGACCGAAGTGACACTGGAGGTGAAGCAACGACCGGCCTCGCACCTCTCCGAGCTCCCGCCGCTCGATCGGGTTGAGACTGGATCGGCCGGCCCGGAAGCCGCTGAGGTCGTAGAACGCCGACCTCTCGTGGAGCTCGGTCCAGTGGTCCCACAACCGACGGTTCGTTCGCAGCCGCTCGTCCATCGCCTCACCCCCCCTCGGCACCGCGGTGCCGCTCGGCGATGCGGGGTTTTCGGGGCCGGTCCGAGCACGTAGACTGACTCGCCATGGATGAGCTCGTACACGATCTCGCCGCCTTGCTGGCCATCTCGAATCCGATCGGGGCGGTCCCGGTCTTTCTGTCCCTCACCACCGGCATGGACCCCGGGCAGCGCCGGGCCGCTGTGGTTCGGGCGTCGGTCGCCGTCTTCGTGATTCTGCTCGTCTCCGCCGTCGTCGGCAGGAGCCTCTTGCAGGCGTTCGGAATTTCGTACGCGGCGTTTCGGGCGGCGGGCGGTCTGATCATCCTGTTCATGGGCCTCGAGATGTTGCGAGGCAGCCCGACGAAAGTTCAGAAAGAAGGGCGGCCGTCAGCGGCGGGCGACGATCCGATTCTCGTCCCGTTCGTCATGCCCCTCGTTGCGGGACCGGGTGCCATAACGACCGTGATCACTCTCACCGCAAGGGGACATGGATGGCAGTCGCAGCTCGAGGTGTTCGTGGCCATCGCGGCAACGGCGGCGATCCTGTTCGTGGCGCTGCTCTCCTCGGGATGGATCGCCCGCCGCCTCGGTTCGACGGGCCAACGCGTGTTTCTCCGTTTCATGGGACTGATTCTGGCCGCCATCGGCACCCAATCGCTGCTGTCCGGCATCAAGGAGTTTTTCGCCTGATAAGGAAAGTTCCTCGATACTTCCTCACTGGCGTCTCCCGAGCCTCACTCGCCGTCGCCGCTCGATCCCGGTAGTCGACGCATGAGTCCCGCCACCACGAAGCACGCGATACCCAGAAAGAGAGCGACGTTACGGGGAACAATGACGCGGAACGCCATGGCGAGCATGAACAGCACGCCGACCGTGGCGAGAATTCGAGACGCGGACTGGCGGGCGCTTGCGGCCATTTGGTTATCTCCTCGCGGTCGAACCGATCTCTCGCAGCTACGCCTTCCCTTCCACCGGCAAAAGAAAAGCGGGGCCGCCTCGACGAGGCAACCCCGCTCAAGCTCGTGAGCACAAGCGGTTACTCGCCGAGTTTCACCACGTTCTCCGCTGCAGGTCCCTTTTGACCCTGAACGATGTCGAACTCGACCAGTTCGCCCTCGGTCAATGATCGAAAGCCATCCGCCTGGATGGCCGTGTGATGGACAAAACAGTCCTGTTCACCGTTCTCGGGCGTGATGAATCCGAAGCCCTTGCTGTCGTTGAACCACTTCACTCTACCGGTGGTACGCATGCCCTTCCCCTTCGATTCGCTATGTCGGAGTCCGGCCACGCCGTACCTGCCGACACTCAAAAAAAAGGACCGGCCAGGGGCCAGGCCCGAAATCACGTTTGAAGCTAACCATGCTCGAACGGGCATGTCAACGTCCTCCGGTACTGCAATTCGCCGTTACAGAAGCGGTTGGAACAGGAAGCAGAAGTTTTCGGCGAGCCGACGCACCAGGGGCCGCGTGGCCCTCGTTTCGAAGCACACTTCGTCACTGAACTCGATCTCCTTCTCGACCTGTTGGACGACGCCGGCGACGAAGGCCGGCTCGACTATCTCGACATTCGTCTCGAAGTTCAGGTGCAGGCTCCGGTAATCGAGATTGGCGGATCCGAGCATCGCGTAAACGTCGTCCACCACCAACAACTTGGCGTGCATGAAAGGAGGACGCCGCTCAAAGATCCGCACTCCTGCCCTCAGGAGCGGATCGTACAACGAGCGGGCCGCATACCCCGTGTACCAGTGGTTGTTGTACTTGGGCACGATGAGCCGTACCCGAACCCCGCGGATGGCGGCGAATCGGATCGCGTGCACGATCGGTTCATCCGGTACGAAGTACGGGGTGAGGATGGAGAGCGACTCCTCCGCCGCGACGATCGCCGCGAAGAACGCGTCGGCCAAGGCCCGTCCGCCCTGCTCCGGTCCTCCCGGCACGATCTGCACGAGTGCCGACCCCGCCGGCTCGATGTGCGGAAACAGAGTGGGGAGAAGAGCGGCGTGAAACGGCTCCCGGGAAGCGAAATACCAGTCCTCGAGAAACTGAATCTGCAGGTCCGAAACCGCCGGGCCCTCGAGCCGCACGTGATAGTCCCGGATCGGTGGCCTGCCCCGGTGGGCAGTGGCGTTGTCGCGGCTAATGTTGATTCCCCCTACGAAGCCGATCCGGCCATCGATCACCGCCACTTTGCGGTGATTGCGCAGGTTGATCTGAAAGCGGCCCTTTAGTGGGTTTGCCTGGCTGATCGAGCTCACCTGCACTCCTGCCGAGCGAGCGACCTGAAAGTACCGGGTGAAGTGCGCGTGGGTCGATCCGAACCGGTCGTAGAGAAGCCGAACTGTAACCCCCTGACGCGCCCGCTGGATCAGTCGCTCGAGGACTTCATTTCCCAACGCATCTCGGCCGAAAATAAAGGTTTGCATGTGGATCGACTCGGTGCTCCGCTCGATCGCCTCGAACAGAGCCGGATAGAACTCATCTCCGTCGATCAGCAGCTCGGTCCGATTGCCGCGCAACACCCGGTTCGGGCGTACGGCCGGGTCGGTGCCTCGCAGGATGTGGCGAGCCGCGCGCTCGAGTGAATCTCGGGTCGGGCGGTCCAGGTCGACCACCAGGTGGCGGAACGACGGTCGGCTCTCGGCCTTCTCGCGCGTGAGGAGCTGGGCGGCCCGGCGCGCCTCGCCGCCCCGCCGCACCCGGTCGACCCCGAACGCCAGATAGGTGATCGGACCGGCGTAGGGAATGACCCAGAACATTGCCAGCCACAGTACTGCGGAGACCGGACGGTGCTTGTGGAGCAGCACGTCGAACGTGCACACGATCGCCAGGAACAGGTGGCCGGCGCCGAGGATCAGGCTGATATTCATGACCCGGGTCGGTCTTTCGGTTTAGCAACGGCGGTGAATTACGTCTTGAACGGGGGTCCCGTCCTGAGGTCCGTCCGAGACGCCGGGCAAGATAAGGCAGGCCGCGCCGCGCGGGGAGCCGACGGGCGGATTCAGCCTCCACGGCCTGTAAGATTCGGCCCCCCGTAGGCATCTTACGACTAGAAATCACCAGCCCGTATGGCAGCGCAGATGAAGCGACCATCGGCCCACAGCGGTGAGGAAGAGCGTCTGTTCGAGGCGGTCGTGGCCGGCGACTCCATGGCCCTCGGCCGACTGTACTCGAGACACGCGGACATGGTGTACGGCATAGCGTTTCGGATGACCGAATCCGCCGCCGACGCCAAGGATGTGCTTCAGGACGTGTTCGTTGGGCTGCCCGATGCCCTGCGCTCGTTCGATGGTCGTGGGAGTTTCGAGGGATGGTTGAAGAAGGTCACGGTGCGGAACAGCCTCATGAAGCTGAGGGCTCGACGACGCCGACGCGAGGTACCGCTGGCAGGTATGGCGACGACAATGCGAACGCGGGATGCAACCGTCATCGTGGAGCGGCTGGCATTGGAGCGGGCGCTCGCGGCGCTCCCGGCGCAGCTGCGGATCGTCTTCGTGCTGAAGGAAATCGAGGGTTTCACCCACGGCGAGATTGCGGATTTGCTTCAGATCAAACGAGGCACATCCGAAGTGCGCCTCCATCGGGCGCGTAAGGCGCTCCGTAACGCGCTCGGCAAGTCGCCATGATCCGCTTCCGAAGGCATCCGGGCTACGGCGATCTGAACCGTCTGGCCGACGGCGAGCTCGACGGTCAAAACCTCGCTCGCGCGCAAGCTCACCTCCAGCACTGCGGTTCCTGTCGCGCGACCGTGGCCTTCATCCGCGACCTCGGCGAGACGGCGAGGGGAATCTCCCACCCGAGCCCACCGGAAGACGCGCTCCAGCGAGTCCTCGAACGACGTGCGGCGGGAGAGCGGGTGATCCTCCCCCACAGCCCGATCGGAGGCCAACGACCACGGCAAGGTAGGCTGCTCGGTGTGGCGGCAGTGGCGGCGGGAGTGTTGCTGGCAGGCGCACTGCTTCTGCTGCCGGTGAGCGAGGCGAGTGCGGGAGCGAGCGAATTGCGTTTCGAGCCGGCCCGGCCCGTGGCCGGGGACGCGCTCCAGGTGGCCTATCGGCCAGCGTCCCTACTTGCCGGTAGAGACACTCTGTACCTGCGGGCCATCGTCCGGTATGCCGGTGATCCGCCCCTCCGCTTTCGGTTCGAGCACTTGATCCGCATCCCGTTGCTGCCGCGGGATGACGGACTGTTGATAGCCAGCTTCACTCTTCCGAGAGAGGCCGTGTTCGCCGCCTTCGCAGTCGAGACGCGCGGAGGCGAGCGGGTCGACAGCAACGGCCGCCGTCTGTGGGAGCTGCTGGTGGTGGATTCCGCCGGCCAGCCGACCTACGACGGACTGGGGCAGCAGCTTCTTGTCCGCGGCAGCAACTCGGAGGGGGCACTCATCACGGCCCGGCAGATGACAGATCTGTATCCGGATCGGGCCGAGGGGTGGCTATGGCGGTTCGAGCAGGAGTCCCAGATCACCCCGCCGTCGGGTCAGGACAGCCTGCGGCGTTTCCATCGGAGGCAATTGCGGAGGCTTCAGACAACCCTGTCCGCCGCCGGTCCTGCCTCGCCGCAGGAGCTGGACGCCGCTGCCCGGTTCGCCGACAAGCTCGGCGACGAGGCCGCCGCGCGAGAGTGGCGCGATCGTCTCCTGTCAGAGTATCCGAGCCACCCCGCGGCCGTCACTCTGCGGACGCTGGAGGCGGCACGCACGACTCCGGATCCGGACGAGTACCTGCACTCTCTCGAGCTGGAGTGGGTTCGCTCAGGCCTTTCGAGCGACTTCATCGCCGCCCAGGGCTTTCAGGCCGCGCTCGCGACGGCGGACCCGCGCGCGGTCGAACGCTGGGCACGCCGGTACGAGCGGATGCGACCCTTCGCCATCGGTGAGATCGCGATGGCGCTGGCACGCTTCCCCACCCTCCGGGCGCAGGCTGCGGACATGGTGCGCCGTGAGGTTGCAGCGCTGGACGAGCCGTCCGACGAACGGAGGTGGCTCTCGGTGGATCGAGATGCACAGCAGCGTCACGACCACGCGGAACGACGCGTACTTCTCACCATGCTCGGCGATCTGCTGTACGCGGCAGGGAGCTACAGGGCGGCGATTGATACGCTCGAACTCGCGGTGGCCGACGCAGCGCGGGCGGAGCCGTTCCGCAGTCTCGTCCAAGCGTATCTGGCGGTTGGAGATACGGTGGAGGCGGGCTCGCTCTATCCGTTCGTGGTGGCCGCCGCGGAGGGCGTGGGAGCGGATCACGGGCCATCTGCGATGCCCGAGATCTTGCGGTCGACGCACGACGCGGTGCGGTGGGAGAGGGCGCTCGCCGAGGCGAAGACCGAGCTCAACCAGCGAGTGGTGGCGGCCGCCCCGCCGATCCCGTTCGACGGTAGCGTCATCGTCGAGTCGCGATCGGGTGAGCGTCGGTCTCTCGCGCAGGCGGTGGGCGACGAAGTCGTCGTCGTCGCCGTCTGGTCACACCTTTCCGGGCCGGCACT
>CAZJXR010000117.1:4716-10825 GCA_964550085.1 uncultured Gemmatimonadota bacterium | reverse complement strand
CGATACCCTTTACTACGTCACTCCGTACATCGACGGCGAATCGCTTCGGGATCGACTCTCCCGAGACGGGCCGCTGCCGGTCAGCGATGCGCTCGACATCGCCCGTCAGGTCGCGTCGGCGCTCAGCCGGGCGCACGGGGACGGCGTTGTACATCGCGACGTGAAGCCCGAGAACATCCTCCTGTCGGGGGATGACGTGGTGGTGGCCGATTTCGGTATCGCCCGTGCCGTCACCGCCGCGGGGGGGACGCGGCTGACCGCGACGGGAATCGCGGTGGGCACGCCCCACTACATGGCCCCCGAGCAGGCGGCCGGAGAGACGGGGGCGGATGTGCGAAGCGACGTATACGCTCTGGGCGCCGTACTCTACGAGATGCTCGCCGGGGAGCCACCGTTCGGTGGTCCCACGCTCGGGGCGATCCTGGCCAAGAAGGTCTCCGACCCCGTGCCGTCGCTGCGCGCCGTTCGCGGAACGATTCCGGAGAATGTCGAGCTCGCGATTCGAAAGGCGCTGGCGCCGACTCCCGCGGACCGGTACACCTCCGCCGCTCAATTCATGGACGCGCTCGAGCGCCCATCGGCGTGGCGCGACGCGCTGATGGTGTGGCGGCGACCCGAGTGGCGCCGGAGGCTCCCGTGGGCGGTTGCCGCAGGCGCGGCGCTGATCACGGCTCTCGCGCTATGGGGCCCGCTTCGCAGCACCGTGTCGGAGGCGTCTGTCGCGCGCTTGGAGATAAACCTTCCGCCGGGCGACTCGTTGTTTGGTTTCCCGGCGATCGCCCTGTCGCCGGACGGAAGTCGGTTGGCGTACACCGCTGTGAGCGCTGGCGTCAGACATCTCTTCGTTCGCGCCCTGGATGATTTCGCCGCCACGCGGATTCCCGGCACGGAGGGGGCTGACACCCCCGTCTTCTCGCCGGATGGCGAGTGGATCGCCTACGTCGATTATGCCGAAAAGGCGCTCAAGCGAGTGTCCGTCGCCGGTGGGACTCCCCAACTCATTTGCGCGTGCGTCAACACGGGCGTGGCGTGGATGGCGAATGACACTTTGATCTACGGCGATTTCGAAGCCGGTGGCGGCTTGTGGTGGATCCCGGCAACGGGAGGTGTTGCGGAGCCGTTGACTGAAACCGATTCGACGACAGCCGATTTCTACCGCGCCCCACACGTCCTGCCCGGCGGGTCCATCGTCCTGTTCACTGCCTGGACAGGGCCGGGGAGTTCCAGCATTCAGGCGGCGAACCTCGAAACAGGTGAGCTCTGGGAGGTCGTCGGAGAGGGCGCGTTCGCACTCTACGTGAATGGTGGGTACCTGCTGTTTGCCCGTTTGCTCGAGGGCGAGTTGCTGGTGGCGCCCTTTGACGCAGAGCGCGCGAGGGTGACCGGCCCGGCGGTCTCGGCCGTGAGCGGTGTAGCGACGGAATGGGGGGGCCAGGCGCACATCGCCGTGTCCGGCAACGGAACGCTGGCCTACGCGGCGGGCGCCCCGGCCACCGAGGGCAGGTTCAACGCGGTGTTCGTGGACCGGAACGGCGACGAGGAGGTGACGACTGTCCCCGCGGGCAACGTGGCGGGGATTCGACTGTCACCCGATGGGACGCGTCTGGTGTATCGACTCCCGGCGGCGCGCGGATCCGCCGTGTCCAACCTATGGATCCACGATCTGGTCCGTGGAACCAGCGGCCGGCTCACGGACGATCGAGGATCGGAAACGTGGCCCGTCTGGTCCCCCGATGGTCGGGCGCTCGCGTTCAACTCCACTCGCAACGGTGGGGGCGACGTATACAACCTGCACTGGATCGACGCGGGGGGCGGCACCGAGCAGCGCCTGTCAGAACACGAAGAAAGTCAGCAGCCCTATTCCTTTTCCGCGGATGGCTCGCTCCTGGCGTACCAGCAGTTCGAACCGGCAACCGGTTACGACATCTGGGTGCTCTCTGTAAGCGATCCGTCCAACGCCCGCCCGCTGATTGACGGTCGGTTCAACGAGAGGCACCCGGCTCTCTCACCCGATGGGAAATGGCTCGCCTTCGTGTCCGACGAGTCCGGTCGGGACGAAGTCTATGTCGAGCCTTTCGGGGGTTCCGGCGTGGCCACGCGGGTTTCGCTCGATGGCGGCCTCGGAACGGCGTGGTCTGCCGACGGAGCTGAACTCTACTTCCGCGATCCACTGGGTACGAAGCTGTACGCCGTGCCCTTCGAGGACGGTCCGACGGGAGCACCGGTCGTGCTGCTAGAAGGCGAATACGTCGAGGATTGGCCGTGGGGTCGAAACTACGACGTCGCGCGGGACGGTCGCTTCGTGATGCTCAAAGACATCCAATCCCGCACCCGCGGGACCCGAGTGCGCGTCGTCCTCAACTGGGCGTCCGAACTCGAACGCCGATTCTCCGCAGAGGTCGGCACGGGTGGAGATCGCAACCGGTAACGATCACTCCGATGAATCGCTCCGGCACGGGGACTGAAAGGTGAGAGGCTGATGAATCGTCTCAAGACGCATTCCGCCGCAGTCGCGCTTGTGACCCTTCTCTGCACTTTCGGGTCGCCCAAAGCGATGTCCACCCTCCCTCGAACCCAGAACGCCTCTCCCATCGCGTTCAACGACAACCGTGTGCCAGCGGGTGTCTTGACTGACGGCGTCCTGAAGATCGAGTTGGAGATCGTGGACGGCCTCTGGCCCCTTTTGGGCGACGAGGAGCCACCCGCCCGGGTGCTCGCGTTCGCCGAGCGCGGCAAGGCACCCTCGATCCCAGGACCGCTGATCCGCGTCCCGGTCGGTTCGGACGTTCACGTGACTGTTACGAATCCTCTGGATACGGCGGTCGTTATCCACGGCTTCGGAGATCGACGCGACGGGAAGCTTGCCGCTCTGATCGTGCCCGCAGGTACGACCCAGACCATCGCCTTTAGCGCGGACATCCCGGGTACGTACTTCTACTGGGGCGCGACCGGGGATACTCCGCTGAGCGATCGGTTTTTCGAGGACAGCCAGCTCTCCGGCGCCCTGATCGTGGACGCTCCGGGTGCTGTCACTGACGACCGGATCATGATGATCGGAATGTGGTTCGACGGCCGGCTTCCGGATGGCGAACCGGACCCGGCCCGCGAGTTTCTCGTCATCAACGGACGTCCCTGGCCGCATACCGAGCGGCTGACCTACGCGATGGGAGACTCCATCCGGTGGCGACTCATCAACACTTCCGCCGACATCCACTCGATGCACCTGCACGGCTTCTTTTATCGCGTCGATGCCAGAGGAGATCTACTGCGGGACACTATCTACTGGCCGGCGCAGCGACGCACCGCCGTCACGGAGCGCATCGCACCGGGTACAACGATGACCCTGGTGTGGTCTCCCGATCGCCCGGGGGGCTGGATCTTCCACTGCCACATGAGCATCCACGTAGTCCCGAATCCGAGCATGGGCCTACAGCGGCTCAACTCGGAAGAGCGGGAGGCTATGCATTTCCGGCAGGGCCATCTCCATCACGACGCGGACCACCACGTCGTGGAAGGAATGGGTGGGCTGCTTATGGCGATCTACGTGCAACCACCGGTTGGATGGGCCCCGAGCGAGCCGAAACGACGACAGCTGCGGTTGTTCGTTCAGTCGCGGCCTGCCGAGGGTGGCCTGAGTGGAAGGCATTTCGGGTACGTTCTGCAAGAGGGGGAAGCGGAGCCCGCTCCGGACTCGGTGCGGTTGCCGGGTTCGACACTCGTGCTGTGGAAGGGAGAGCCGACGAGCATCCGCGTGTTCAACCGAACCGACGAACCGACCCAGGTCCACTGGCACGGTCTGGAGATCGAAAGCTACTTCGATGGGGTAGCCGGCGTCGGTGGTTATCCCGAGCGGTTGACCCCCGCCATCGAGCCGGGAGAGTCGTTCGAGATTCGGATCACCCCGCCGCGCGCCGGCAGCTTCATGTACCACACGCACATCAACGATCTCCGGCAACAAGGTTCGGGTCTTTATGGGGCCTTCATCGTCCTGAACGAAGGCCAGCCTTGGAATCCAGAGACGGACCGCGTATTCCTGTTCGGCGAGTCACCGTTTCGGAACGACGAAGTTCCGGTGTTGAACGGCGCCAACCCGCCCGAGTCGATCGTGTTGCGGGTTGGGACCGCCTACCGTCTCCGGTTCATGAACATCACGCTGAACCGACCGAACACGATCGTGCGCCTCCTGCGCGACGGATTCCCCGTGCGCTGGGTTCCGATCGCCAAGGACGGGTTTGACCTGCCAAGCGCGCAGCGAAGTGCGCGCTTCTCCGAACAACGGATCGCGGTGGGGGAGACGTATGACTTCGAGTACACGCCGAGGAACGAGGGTGAGCTGCGACTCGAGATGCGGACAGGCGGCGGAACGCTGCTCGTTGAGCAGCGGATCGAAGTGATGGAATGAGTAGCTGACACCCAAGCTACGTCGACGGTCGTATGGAGCTTAGTGGCAACATCCGACGCCCGGGTCGCAGCGGGTTACGACACGGCGTGTGTGTCGCGCTCGTTTCTACGCTGCATCTCCTCGCTGCATCCGCCGCGACCGCGCAGCATCGCTCGGTCTACATCAGCACGGGGACGATATCGCACACTACCACAACGAGTTGATGATTGGCGCCGCGGGGACCCCCGTCACGGTACATTTCGCTAGCCAGTCACCGAGCGCCGGGAAGTCCTGCCAATTGTCACCCGCCTGCTGGAAGTGGTCGGCCACGCCTGCCTCGGTTTCGTAGACCTCACTTAGGATGAAGCATGTATTGCCTGTCGGAGCAGAGCTCGGATCCAACGGGTTGGACAGCTCCGGAACCTTGGACACGTTGTAGCTCAGGAGGGCTTTGTCCCCATCACGGTGATGCGTCCGCTCCATCCACGGACCATGGCTTCCGAAGATGCGGTCCCCTTCCTCAACCTGGTCAGGTGGCGCGACAATGACGTACGTGAGCTGAATCTTCCCTTTGTGTGACATCTTTATACCGTCCTCTTGGGCTATGGGGTTATGCGCTGAAGCGCCTCACGGCATACGTACGCTGATCCAACGTCCGCTTCAATACTTCGTCCTGCGTGTCCACGGCCGCTCCGGACATAAGAGTACACGATCGTCGGACGCGATGCGCGCCCGACACAGACCAGCGATGTAGTTCAAATACTTCAATTCATCCGTGATATCCAGAGCGAACCCGGGAAGGTGCTCAGGATGGTCGCAACCTCAATCGAGGAAGCCGGCAGATGGAGTTCGCGCCGCCCCGTAGTCGAGGTGGTCCTAGTGGACCCGAACAGGAAGCAGCAACAGCGCGCCCGCGCCAAGAAGAGCGCCGAACACCAGCATCGGAAGCGGAACCACAATGGCGGCCAGCAGTCCGCCCAGGGCCGCACCGATCGACTCGGCCCCTACCTGAAGGGCCTGATTGTTGCCCATCACGGACCCCTGACGCTCCGGGCTCACCGCACCCGACAGCAACGCCGCACAGCCCGACAACGTGAGCGCCATCAGAAAGCTGGCCGGTCCGGCCGTGAAGAGGAGGGAGTACTCCTGGCCAGGCACCACGACGAGGGCCATTCCAATTCCTCCCAACACGGCTGTCGCCATTGTCAGCGACTTGAGGCTCAGCCGGCGTGACAACCGGGGCATGAACCACAGATTGGCGATCAAAGCCATCGCCGAGATGTAGGCGTAATAGAGGGTCTCCCGGGTCACCGGCATCTGCCACTCGTCGGCCATGTACACGAGGATGACCCGCCAGAAACCGAAGATTGTCAGGTAGAACAGGAAGTTGACCAGGTAGAGGCGCCGAACGGGGCGATCGGTGAATACGGTGACGAACCCGGCAAACAGCCTTCCGATGCGTATTCTGCCCGACGCGTGCGCGACGTGCGACTCCTGGAACCCCCTCCGAAGCCATACCATGGCGACCACCAGGAGTCCGATCGTGATCCAGAAGGGGGCGGCAAAGCCGAGACGCACTGCCACCTGGCCACCGAACAGGGGCCCCGTGATGTAGGCGAGGCTCACCGCCATGTAGACGTATCCGAACAGGCGGCCGCGGTCCCGTGGCGCGCTCTCGTCCGCGATGGCGCTCTGACTGATGGCGACGTTCGACTCCGAAAGGCCCCC
>CAZJXR010000117.1:0-4616 GCA_964550085.1 uncultured Gemmatimonadota bacterium | reverse complement strand
GCATCAACGGGAAGGAATCCGTGATCGTGCATCAACATCGGGACGAACAGGGTCACCATCATTGCGTAGCCGATGAAGGCGATGAACACGACGAGATAGATTGGAAGCAGCGGACGGACCGGAGCGGGCGAGCTGTTTGCTCCGGGTGATTCGCCTGTTTTCACTCAGGGTCGCTACTTGCTGTAATCGGGGCGGCTGGACTCGCAGCAGTCAGGTATGGCGCCCTCCCTGGCGGCCTGGCTCAGTGACGAAGCTCAGAATCAACAAGCAAACGGATGTCCTCGAAGGCAATTTCAATGTCGTCGACGTCACGCAAGATGTTAATCGCCAGCGAGTGCAGCGAGTTGCCCTCAAGGCCCACGCGGCACGCATGGGATCTAGTCGCCGATGTCGTCCCGCAGGCGAAGTAGCCGGGCCGTGGCTTCCTCGACCAGCGGCTGATACTCGGGGTCCGCATTGGCCCACAGAGCCACAAACTCTCTATAGTGCAAGGCCGCCCGGTCGGAGTCGCCCATCTCCTCGTAGATCTCCGCGCGCCGCAGGTGCGAGGGCGCGAGGAAAGGGAGGTCACTAAGGGCGTGTCCTTCGATCGACTCGTACCATGTAAGCGCTTCCTCGTAGTTTCCCTCGTCCTGGAGAATGGTGCCGACCAAATAGCGGTCGTAGCCGCGGGACGCGAAGGCCAGGTCGCGCCCGACGCCGTAATCGATCTGACGCTTCTGCGCTCGAATCAGTTCGAGGGCCGCGCGTTCATCTCCGGCCGCGTACGCGAGACGGGCGCGCACGCTGCTGGCCAAGTCCTGTGGCAGGGAGCCGTAGGTGGGCGGCACCACCATGGTGTCGAGGGCTGCAGCGGCGGCGCGGGCCGATGATTCGTCCCCGAGTCGGGCACTGAGCAGGCCGAGCACATAGGTGTGAATCGCTGCCGGGAGATCGAGCGCCTCCTCCCCTTCCGAATTGCTCAATGTCCTCAGGTCCTGGTCTGAGAGTCGATCGCGCAGGGCACGAACCTCATCATCCGACCGGCGGATCGGGCTGGTTGCCGCGTACATGCCCAAGAGATGGTCCGCAGCACCATCGGGCGGGAGCGAACCGAGGCGTTCGACCTCTTCAACCGCCGCTTGCCAGTTACCGGCGCCCAGGTGGATATCGGCCAGCCAACCGTGGGCAGCAGCGCGAAAGGCAAGCGGCAGGAGAGGATCGGTGAGCGTCGCGGCCAGCGTGAGCGCTCCATCCAAGTCCTGAACGAACACCGCGACCTCATCGACGCTCGAATTGCGATAGGTGTTCGCGGGCTGGCTCAGAACCTCGTTGATAGCCGCCGAATCCTGAACGGAGAAAGCGAGCACTGCTTGCAGCATTGGCGCCCAAGTAAACTGGGGATTCAGGGCCAGGATGCGGTCAACCGTCGAGCGGACGCTCGCCGTGTCTCCGTCCAGCGCCTCGAGCCGGATGAGATGGTACATTGCCGGGACGTGGTCCGGCTCCAGCTCGAGCACGCGCTCCAAACGATCACGGGCCAGCCTCACCGGCCGGCCGTTCGGCGGACCATAGTGGAACGTGACCTCGCTGAGCTGGAACCAGGCCTCGACGTCGTCCGGATAGGCTGAGACAATCTGTTGATACAGCCGCGCAGCCGTGACACCGTCGCCCTGGGACCACGTCTGGCGTGCTTCCAGGAGCAGGCGATCGCGAGGTGAGAGGCGGTCGCTCAGCCGAACCGCCTGCTCTGCCGCCAGCCTCTGGTCTTCGGACCCCTCGTTCCATTCGATCGCCACGCTGAGCCGGTAGTAGGCGAGGGCGAAGGTCGAGTCGATCGCCACCGAGCGGGCGAACGCGTCCGTGGCCTCATCGAATAATCCGTCCCGGAACCGGGCCGTGCCCTCCAGGAACGCCTTGAGGGCTGGGAGGGAGCGCGTGGTGAGCGCGCCGATCTGGGTGAGCCGAGCCGAACCCGCCGCCTCATGTCCGGCGAGGAGCTGTCGCGCCAGGTCATCGACCATCTCGAACAGCTCGGCTTCGCTTTCGGCGATCGCTTCGGCGGTCGTCTCAGCGTCTCCGTCATTCCCGTAGAGCGACGCTCGCACGCTGATGCGACCTCCTGCCTCGACCACGTTCCCGGTCACGTAGCGTCCAGCACCGAACTGTCGGGCGATCCGCTGTGCCGCGGCGGGATCGATCGACTCGTCGACCTCGACCTCGACCGCATTGAGAAGTGCCTGCGGGTCGACCGTCCGCAGGTCTCCGGCGCCATCGAGCTTCGTGCTCAGCAGGTCGACCAATCCCTCGTGCAGATACGCGTACTCCTCCCCACCCCGAACGGAGAACGGGAGCACGGCGATGCGCGCCTCCGACGCGGCGACACGAGGACCCGGACCCGACGCCTCGCCAGGCGCGCCGAAGAAGATCATCCACCCGGCGGCCCCCACTCCCCACAGCGCGAAGGCCGCCATGCCACCAAGGACGGCGTTCCGCCAGGTGAACAGACCCTTGCGGCTGCCCGTCTCGCCGGCGGAGACACCCGGAATCGGGGTCCCACCCGCCGTTCTATCGGCAGCGCCAGTGGACGGAGCATCCCGCCGCCCCACTCCCTCCTGCACGAATGCCGTCGCGAGCACGATCGGGAGGCCGATGATGAGGAGGAAGAGCGCGAGAGGGGATGCCCAGTCGGGCAAGTTGAGGGCGCCGGCGAGGGTATCCACCACCTGAAGGATGAGCCAGCCGCCTACCACGTAGATCCCCAGCACCTGCCACAGGGAGCGGCGGTGGGTCTCGTGAATCAGTTGCTTGAGTCGTTTCATAAGCCCCGAGCGTTTGCACGAAACTGCCGCACCCTCGGCGTCGCGGGCAAGCGCACCTACGCCTGCATGTGAAGCGTCGAACTTCTACTGACTACTCACCGGTGACCGGCCTCACTCACCTGCTGCGAAGGCAGGTGCGCCACCGTCACACGCACCTGGCACGCAGCCAGTCAGGTTGGGGTGAGGCGCCGCTACTGGGCAGGCGCCTCCGCACCGGGCGGCGAAAAATGACCGAGCTGGGCCAGAAGGTTTAGGTTGTCCCACTCCACCCACATCTCCGCGATCATGCCTTCCTCGATTCTGAGGATGCCGATGAAGGGCGTTTCCATCCGGTTCCCGGAGGCCGGAAACGGTCCCATGGGTCCCTCCTGAGTCCCGGTGTAGGTGGCGTGGACGGCCACCATGGCATCGTCGGCAAAGATCTGGTTCACCCTCACCTGGCCATCCGGGAACGTTCCCTAGTCCCGCCGAAGGAATGCTTTGAAGTCATCGCGCGACCGGACGGTGACGTTCGGCGTCGCCGCGCTGTGTCGTTGCACGTCCGGTGCGACAATTGAGTCGAGTGCGCCCATGTCGCGTGCGTTGAGGGCCTCGACCATGGCCAGGACGACCTGCTGGTTCTGATCGGAGGTATCCTGGACGCCTGCATCCTGCGCGGAGCACCCTGTCGTCGAGAAACCGGTTGCCATCAGGGCGAGGGCGGTTAGACGTGAACGCATGATTAGCTCCTCTCGCGGGGGATCGAGTCCCCGAAAGGATATTCAGACGCCGGGTCGGCCGGTAGTGCGAACGGTCCGGGGAGATCGGTGGCCCCCTTGAGGTCGCCTCTCGTCCTCGAGCCAGCCCGCGTGTGGCCAGACTCACGGCACGCTCCACGAGCCGGTGTCGGGCGTGGCTCCCCAGCGAGCAACAGCGCGCATGGGCGTTGACACCGTCGTTTGACACTGTGAAAGCGGGCGTTAGCGAACCCCTCCCGCAAGCTGCTCCGATCGCCTCACGGCTTCGCCGCCCGAAGCTGATCGTCGTATATTTGTCCAGCTCTGGTACGGCAGCTCCGGAGGCAGATTGTCTGACCTAGTGGAACGCTTGCAGACAGCCCTGAGCGACCGATACACCATCGAGCGCGAGATCGGTCGCGGCGGCATGGCGCTGGTATACCTGGCTGACGATCTGAAACATCGTCGTAAGGTGGCGATCAAGGTGCTCCAGCCCGAGCTGGCCCGCGCCATCGGCCCCGAGCGGTTCCTGCAAGAGATCGAGATCGCCGCTCAGCTCACCCACCCCAACATCCTGCCGCTTCATGACTCGGGCGAAGCCGATGGACTGCTGTATTACGTGATGCCATACGTCGAGGAGGAATCGCTCCGGGAGCGATTGGGCCGAGAGGAGCAACTCCCGCTCGAGGATGCGATCGAGATCGTGCGCGACGTGGCCGGAGCGCTCAGCTACGCCCACCAGCAGGGCGTGATCCACCGGGACATCAAGCCCGAGAACATCCTGCTCGTGGCAGGCCGCCCGGTAATCAGCGACTTCGGGATCGCACGGGCGGTCGACGCAGCCGGAAGCAAGCGGCTCACGGAGACGGGGCTTGCAGTGGGGAGTCCTGGTTACATGAGTCCGGAACAGGCGGCGGGAGACACCGCGCTCGACGCGCGGACCGATGTCTACAGCCTCGGGTGCATCGCGTTTGAGCTGCTGGCCGGCACGCCACCGTTCACCGGCACGACTCCGCAAGCCGTACTGGCCCGGGTCCTCACCGATCTTCGACCGAGCGGCGCAGAACACACTACCCGCCGGGATCTCAGCTCTGGCGAT
>CAZJXR010000116.1:0-10858 GCA_964550085.1 uncultured Gemmatimonadota bacterium | reverse complement strand
CAGACCGACTTTCGGGAGCAGGCGCCGCAGATCGTCGAGGACCAGATCACGTATCCGATCGCATCGGAAATGCTGAAGGTCCCCGGAGCGCGCGTGGTCCGCGCCTTTTCCTTCTTCGGCCTCAGTCTTGTATACGTGATCTTCGAGGACGGAACGGATATCTACTGGGCTCGCTCTCGGGTCCTCGAATACCTGAACGGGATTCGGCAGCGGCTTCCGCCTGGAGTGGAACCGACCCTGGGTCCCGACGCCACCGGCGTCGGCTGGGTATATGAGTACGTTCTCGAATCGGACAGCCTCGACCTCGCCGAGCTGCGAACCCTCCAGGACTGGTACATCCGCTATCAGCTCACCGCAGTGCCGGGAGTGTCCGAGGTGGCGAGCCTGGGCGGCTACGTCAAGCAGTACCAGGTCGAGGTGAACCCCGAACGCTTGCGCGCTTTCGACATCCCCGTGACCCGAGTCGCGCAGGCGATCGGAGCCCACAACATCGACATCGGTGCCCGCGTGCTGGAGATGGGTGGACGCGAGTACATGATCCGCGGTCTGGGCTACCTGCAAAACGTCGACGACATCGGGAACGTCGCGGTGGGCGCTACACCCAACGGCACGCCGATCCGGGTCGCGGACGTGGCGACCGTTCAGGTAGGGCCGGCCCCACGCCGCGGCGCGGCGGACTTGAACGGTCACGGCGAAGTGGTCGCGGGCATCGTGGTCATGCGCTTCGGCTCGGATGCCCTGGCGACCATCGAGGCGGTGAAGCGACGATTGGTCGAGATCGAGCGCGGACTGCCCCCGGGGACTCGGCTCAGAACCGCCTACGATCGGAGCGACCTCATCCACCGGGCCATCGGGACGCTGCGCGACAAGCTGCTCGAGGAATCGCTCATCGTCGCTGCCGTTGCCGTCGTCTTCCTGCTTCATTTCCGGTCCGCGCTGGTGGCGATTATCACGCTGCCGCTGGGGATTCTCATCTCGTTCCTCGTGATGCGGCTGATCGGGGTCAACGCCAACATCATGAGCCTGGGGGGGATCGCGATCGCCATCGGCGCCATGGTGGATGCCGCGATCGTAATGATCGAGAACATGCACAAGCATCTCGAGCGGGAGCAGGGCGAAAAATCTCGGTGGGAGATCGTATTCGAGAGCTCCAGGCAGGTGGGGCCTCCTCTATTCTTCTCCCTCCTGATCATCACGTTCAGCTTCCTGCCGGTGTTCGCGCTCGAGCTGCAGGAGGGGCGTCTGTTCAAGCCGCTGGCCTACACAAAGACCTTTGCCATGGCCGGATCCGCCCTTCTGGCGATCACGCTGGTACCCGTTCTGATGGGCTATCTGGTGCGAGGACGCATCCGGGCCGAGACGCGGAACCCTGTGAATCGGGTGCTCCGCCGGGCCTATCGCCCCGTTATCGGCTTAGCCACCCGGCGGCCGTGGGTGGTGGTCGGCGCGGCCGCGGTGGTACTCGGCGCCACCGTTTTTCCGTGGCAGCGCTTGGGTAGCGAGTTCATGCCTCCGCTCCACGAGGGGTCGGTTCTGTTCATGCCGACGACGGTGCCCGGCGTGTCGATCGCCCAAGCACGCGAGATCATGCGCTACCAGGACAGTGTTCTCGCGTCGTTCCCGGAGGTCGAGACCGTGCTCGGCAAGGCGGGCCGGGCCGGAACGGCCACTGATCCGGCGCCCCTCGACATGTTCGAGACCACCATCACGCTGCGGCCGAAGAGCGAGTGGCGGCCCGGAATGTCCGACGAGCGTCTGCTCGCGGAGATGGACCGGGCGACGCGGCTGCCGGGAGTGACTAACGCGTGGACCATGCCGATCAAGGGTCGCATAGACATGCTGGCGACCGGGATCCGCACTGCGGTAGGAATCAAGATCTTCGGGCCCGACCTGGACACGCTGCAGGCGCTCGGCGAGCAGGTGGAGCGCCTGCTGCAGGAGATCCCCGGCACGCGTAGCGCCTTCGCCGAACGTGGTGTGTCCGGCTTCTATGTCGATATCGACGTCGATCGCCTGGAGGCGTCCCGCTATGGCCTCAACGCCGGCGACATTCACCACGCCATCATGGCTACCGTGGGAGGGGTGACCGCCTCCATCACTGTCGAGGGGCGAGAGCGGTACGCCGTAAACGTCCGCTATCCTCGCGAACTGCGCGATGACGTAGAGAAGCTCAAGGAGGTGGTGGTCCCGACCATGAGCGGTACTCAGATACCACTGGGGCAGGTCGCCAGAGTCCAGGTGACACAAGGACCGATGGCCGTCAAGACGGAGGACGCGTTCCCGGTGACCACGGTGTTTGTCGACATCGGCGAGCGGGATGTCGGCACCTACGTGAAGGAGGCCCAGCGGCTCGTTGGCGAGCAGCTGAGGCTTCCTCCCGGATACACGCTTAGCTGGAGCGGCCAGTATGAGTTCATGCAGCGTGTGGCCAAGCGAATGCGGATCGTGGTGCCGGTGACACTGGGGATCATTTTTCTCCTTTTGTATCTGAATTTCAGAGGTGTTACCGAGTCGCTGATCGTGATGCTGGCGCTCCCGTTCTCGCTCGTGGGTGGCATCTGGTTCCTGTGGCTGCTCGGCTACAACACGAGCGTGGCCGTGTGGGTGGGATTCATCGCGCTCGCCGGGGTGGCCGCCGAGACCGGTGTCGTGATGCTCATATACCTCGACGAGGCGTTTCACCGGCGCAGCCTCGAGGGCCGGATGGTCGATCCCGCTGACGTGGCCGAAGCGGTTCGCGAAGGCGCGCTCGAGCGACTGCGCCCGGTGGTGATGACGGTGACGGCCATCATGGCGGGCCTCGCCCCCATCCTGTGGAGTGCCGGCACCGGAGCGGATGTGATGAAGCGGATCGCCTCGCCGATGGTGGGCGGAATGCTCAGCGCCACCGTCCTCACGCTCGTCGTCATTCCGGCGATCTACCTCCTATGGCGGCGCCGGCAGCTGTCGAGGCGCGCAGCAGCCTCAATGGATCTCTCGGTTGTGCGCTCCGGGGATCCCGTCGAAGAACCGCTCCTGGAGAGGGCATGATGACGCGACACGAATCGCACCACGCCCACATGGTCGCCGACTACCGGCGCAGGTTCTGGGTTTCCCTCGCCCTCACCGTCCCGGTTCTCGCGCTCGCGCCGCTCATCCAGCGTCTCGTCGGGCTGGAGGAGACCCTCGCCTTCCCGGGTGCGGGCTACGTGCAGTTCGTCGTCGCCAGCGCCGTGTACTTCTACGGCGGCTGGCCCTTCCTGCGCGGCCTCGTAAGCGAGGTGCGGGACCGGCAGCCCGGCATGATGACGCTGGTCGGGCTGGCGATCACGGTCGCGTACGCGTACAGCGCGGCGGTCGTGTTCGGCCTGTCGGGCGAGGTGTTCTTCTGGGAGCTCGCCACGCTGATCGACATCATGCTGCTCGGTCACTGGATCGAGATGCGTTCCGTGATGGGTGCCTCCCGGGCGCTGGAGAGCTTGGTAGAGCTGCTGCCGGCCGAGGCGCACCGGGTGGACGAGCACGGGACGGTGGAAGAGATCCCGATCGCCGAGCTGCAACCGGGGGACCGCGTGCTCGTCAAGCCGGGCGAGAAGGTCCCGGTGGACGGAGTCGTGGTCGAGGGCCGCACGACGGTCAACGAAGCGATGCTCACCGGCGAGAGCCGGCCGGTGGAGAAGGCGGAAGGCGAGGAGCTGATCGGAGGCTCGATCAACGGGGAATCGGCCGTCACGGTCGAGGTGCGCAAGACGGGCAGCGACACCTACCTGGCCCAGGTTGTCGAGCTGGTTCGCGAGGCACAGGAGTCGCGTTCCCGCACCCAGGACCTCGCCAACCGGGCCGCGGCGTGGCTCACCCTGATCGCGGTGACCCTCGGTGCCGCGACGCTGACTGCGTGGCTCCTCCTCGGCCGCGACTTTCAGTTCGCGCTCGAGCGCATGGTGACGGTGATGGTGATCACCTGTCCGCACGCTCTGGGTCTGGCCGTGCCGCTGGTGGTCGCGGTGTCGACCGCCGTGTCGGCGCGCCACGGGCTTCTGATCCGGGACCGGAGCGCCTTCGAGCGCGCGCGTGCCCTCGACGCAGTGATGTTCGACAAGACCGGCACGCTGACGGAGGGACGTTTCGGAGTGACCGACATCATCGCCGGCCGTGGGCTCGATGAGAGCTTCCTGCTCCGGCTGGCGGCGGGGCTCGAGAGCCAGTCGGAGCACCCGATCGCGGCGGGCATCGTGGAGGCGGCGCGCGAGCGCGAGCTGGAGATCCCCACTCCGCGTGGGTTTCGGGCCATCCCCGGCAGGGGCGCGGAGGCAGAGGTGGACGGCCGCCACGTGAAGGTGGTGAGTCCGGGCTACCTGCATGACGAGGGGTTGGATCGGCCGAACGGACGGGTCGAGAAGGCGGTCGCACAGGGCAGGACCGTCGTCTACGTCATCGTGGATGGCGCGGCCGAAGGCGCGATCGCCCTCGCCGATCGCGTCCGACAGGAATCTCGCGACGCGGTCGACCGTCTGAAGGCGATGGGAATGCAGGTGATGATGCTCACCGGCGACGCGAAGGCGGTGGCCGGCGAGGTGGCCGGAGAGCTCGGTCTCGACGACTATTTCGCCGAGGTGCTGCCCGACGAGAAGGGTCGGGTCGTGCGGGAGATCCGCGACCGCTCGATCCGGGTCGCCATGGTCGGCGACGGCGTGAACGACGCGCCCGCACTGGTGGAGGCCGATGTGGGGATCGCCATCGGAGCCGGCACCGACGTGGCGATCGAGTCGGCCGACATTGTTCTCGTCCGCTCGGACCCGCGCGCTGTCGCGTCGCTGGTCGAGCTCGCGCGCTCTACCTACTCGAAGATGGTGCAGAACCTGTGGTGGGCGACCGGCTACAACGTGGTGGCGATTCCGCTCGCGGCGGGCGTGCTGGCCGGCGCCGGGATCCTGCTTTCACCGGCGGTCGGCGCTGCCCTCATGTCGCTCTCCACCGTCATCGTGGCGGTAAACGCCCGGCTGCTGGCCCGCAGCCGGTGACGCCTGACGTTCGAACGCCTCAGTCTCCCAGCTTTCCGGCGCGCGAAAAGGTGTCGCAGGCGTCGAGGCTGCCGGTCTCCAGCCCGGTTCGGAGCCAGTACACGCGTTGCTCCGACGTCCCATGGGTGAACGATTCGGGGTTGACCGCCCGCCCCGCGCTCCGCTGCAGGCGGTCGTCGCCGATCGCTGCTGCCGCCGCCAGGCCTTCTTCGACGTCACCCGGTTCGAGAAAGGCTGACGCTCGGTTGGCGTGATGAGCCCACACGCCCGCGTAACAGTCGGCCTGCAACTCCATGCGCACCGAGAGGGCGTTTCCTTCTGCGGCGCTCGTGCGCTGGCGGGCGGCGTGGACGACATCCGCGGTCCCGGTCAGCGTCTGCACGTGGTGGCCGACCTCGTGGGCCACCACGTAGGCGGCCGCGAAGTCGCCGGGGCCACCGAGCCGGGCGAGCTCTCGAAAGAACCCGAGGTCGAGGTACACCTGTTCGTCGCCCGGGCAATAGAACGGGCCGGTGGCGGACGAGCTCAGCCCGCAGGCCGACTGGATATAGCCGTCGTAGAGGTTGAGGAAAGGCGGCCGATAAGTCGCCCCTTCCGAAGCGAAGAGCGCGGACCACACGTCCTCCGTGCTGCCGAGCACGTGGCTGACCATCTCGACTTCCGGGTTGCCGGCTGGCGCCTCGAACTCCTGCGCGGGCGGGAGCTGTCCGCCGCCCTCCAGGCCCTCGAGCAGGAGGCGCGGATCGCCTCCCAGCAGAAAGATGACGACCAGGACGATCAGCACGCCGATTCCGCTGCCGACCCGTCCGCCGACCGGGAACCGCCCGGTGCCCCGTCGATCCCGAACGTGCTCGCTCCGCCGGAGCCGTTTCCACTTCATGTCGAGCTAATCCGCGCTGTCGTCCGGATTCGCACCGAGGCGGATCATCCGTGTCAGCGCCGGTTCGAGGCCCAGGAGCCGGGCGTAGAGCGCGAGCTGTGCGCGGTGGTACTCCTCCTGCGCGATCCCGTGCTGGAACCACGCGAAACGGGTGCCGGGGTTCCCGTCGAACCGCTCGATGAGCTGCAGCATGTGCAGCTCGCCTGCGGCCCGAAAGCGTTCGACCCCGACCGCCAGCCGGTCGTGCAGGGCGCTGAGCAGCGTCTCCTTTCCGGTCAGCCGTCGCACGCTGCCCCCGTACATCTCCAGCAGCTCCTCCCACGGCACGCGCCGGAAGTTCGTGTCCGGGCGGGTAAGCTCGCCCACCATCATCTCGGCCACCTCGAGGATGTGTTGGAGCTGCCCGGTGACGCTGCGAACTTCGGGAGTGGGACGGAAGTCGAAGTGCTCGGCGGGAATGTTGTCGGCTTCGGCGATCACCCCTTGCCGCGCGTCCGCCCACGCCTCGAGCGCTTCCTCCAGCAGACTCGGGTTCACGACGTCTCCTGTTTGGCGCCGTTCGACAGCCGCTCCAGCCTTGCCCGCGCGTCCTCCACACGCGGCTCAAGCTCCGGGTCGGCGTCCGCCCACCACTCCACGAACAGGCCGTACTGTTCTCGGGCGCGCTCCACGTCTCCGAGCATCTCGTAGGCGCGTCCCAGGTAGTACATGGACGCGGTGACGACGGGCGAGCTCCACAGCCGGTTGCTCGAGAGGTAGCGCTCGGCACCCGGGGCATCCCCGCGCTCGAGCAGCATCCGCCCCATCTCATACCGAAGCACCTCGTGCACGGACATGCTCAGGTCGCCCGGCCCGAGCCCCGGCATGAGGGGCAAGGCCTGTTCGAAGGCGCTAATCGCCGCGGCGCTGTCGCCCCGCTGAAGCGCTCCGTATCCCTCCAGGCTCCGCGCGACGACGCGGAGCTCGCTCGCTCCGACCGAGTTGCCAGCCGCTTCCGCTGCCGCTGCATCGGCTTCGAGCGTCCCCACCTCGACCCGGGTTCCCTCCCACTGTCCCACCCTGGCGGCCAGCGCCCCGGCCACGAACCGGCTGGATAGTTCCGAGGAGTCGAGCAACTGGACCCAGTCGAAATCCGTGTCCGGGTTCGGCTCAATGAGATTCAGCGTCGCCCGCATCCGCAGACCATGCAGACCGTACGAACCCTCCATCGGGATCTGCCGCAGGAGGTCCTGCGCCTTCCTGTACTTCCCCTCGTAGAGCGCCAGGACGACGAGCCTCGACGTGGCCGAGATCCGCTCCGCCTCCGATGATCCGGTGGCGGCGATGACCCGCAGGCGATCAGCGACCGCCCCGCGGAACTGGGGGCGCGTCATGGTGGAGGCGATGGTGCAGCCGAGTGGCCCCGGCCCCACCGTGTCGACCACCGCTCGCCATCGATCCGGAGATGCTTGTCCGCCCCAGTTGAGCTCGTGGGCGATCTCGAACCCGATGCAGTAGTCGTTCTTGGCGTCGATTCGCGCATATCCGTCGAGAAGCTCCCGAACTCGTGTACGGTCCAACCGGTTCAACGCATCGTGGAGAAGTTCGACGTAGGCGAGGCCGTAGTAGGGACTGAGATCGATCGCCCGCTGCAGGGCCGAAACGAACTCCTCCCGCGGACGCAGTACCTGTCCGCCGAGCACGAAGGAGGCGGCGCCGAGCAGGTACCAGCCCTCCACGTCATCCGGATAGCGGCGCGTGAATTCGCGCAAGGTGGAGATCGCGCTCACGCGACCCCGACTGAGCTCGCTCCCGGCGCGCACCAGCTGCCTCTCGCGCTCTGGCAGCCGATCGACCAGCCGGCCCGCTCGCTCGAAATAGACGTCGGCCAGGCCGCTACCGGCCTCGAGCTCGATCAATGCCAGGCGGTACAGTGCGAGGGCGAAGGTCGAGTCCGCCTCCAGGGCGCGGAGATAGTCCGCACGGGCTTCGTCCGGTCGCGAGCGCCGGTACTTCCGTTCGCCCTCCAGATATGCCTTGAGCGCGGCCAGCGACCGCGTGTGGGCTCGGCTGAGGTCGATGTCGTGGACGTCAACCGAAAACGGGAGACCCGAGCGCAGGATCTCGACGCTGAGGCGATCGACGAGGGCAAGCACGCTGTCCGGGGACCCATCGACCTGCGCCGACGCTTCGAGTTCTCCACTCCGAACGTCGTACAGCTCGGCCGTGATCCGGACCTCGGCGTCCGAGCCGACCATGCTGCCCGACAGCGCGTAGCGTGCGCCGACGGCTTCCGCCACAGCGAGGGCGCTCCGCGTCTCCGTGGCGTCCACATCCTCACCGACCTGATCGCGCCAGGCGCTGATGACGGTACGCGGGTCGATCTTCCGGAGGCCGCCGGCTCCCTCGAGGTTGTAGGAGAGCGCGTCCACCAGGCCCTCGCGCCACAGCTCGCGCTCATGGCCCACCACCCGGAACGGCAGAACGGCGATCGCCGGGGCGGGACCTGCGATCGCCTCCGTAGGGGTCGGCAACACCCCGCCGCGGTTCTTTATGACCACGTACAGGCCTGCGAAGCCGAACAGGAGCGAGAAGGCGACCACGCCGCCGAGCAACGCGCGGCCCCAGGTGAGGTGGGGGAGTCGGCCGCGTTTGACTGACTCGGTCAGCTCTTCCAGATCGAGTTCCCAAGCCCCCGGCAGCGTCTCCTCGACATCCGGACGCGCCGGATCCCGGGCCACGCGCCGCGGGCCCGCCTGCACCCAGGCCGTGGCGAGCACGATCACCAGCCCGATGAGCAGGAGGATGACGGATACGGGGGCGATCCATTCCGGCAGCGTCAGTGCTTCGCGGAGCGTAGTAACGATCTGGAGGACGAGCCACGAGGCGCCCACGTAGACAAGGAGCACCTGGACGAGGTGCGCGTCGCGAATCCGCGTCCACAGGCTTCGATCCGACATGAGCGACAAGATAGGTCGCGCGCCCGCCGCCCGCGATCACACCCCGCGAGCGTCCGGTGCGGCCACACCCCGGGAGCACCTCGTGCGATCCGCCCCGATCGTTGCGCGGGTTGCCGGGCCGTCGTCTCCCGCGACGCGTGTGTGTAATTTGTCCGGCCACTCCCCCCTAACCGTTTCGGAGAGCGACACATGCAGAGACGAATGCGATCCGCCCTGGTTGCCGTGCTGGCGCTCCCGCCGGCCCTCCCGATTCCGTCGATCGCCCAGCCCACGGTCGAGTACCTCGCCTTCCCACAGGCCGAGATGGCTGCCCTTCCGTTCTCCGAGGCCGTTCGCGTCGGCGACATGCTTTACGTGTCGGGCCAGATCGGTGTGGTGCCCGGTTCCGTGCGGCTCGTCGAAGGCGGCATTGTGGCCGAAACGCGTCAGACCATGGAGAACATTCGGGACACCCTCGAGCGCTACGGGTCGTCGTTGAGCCGGGTGGTCAAGTGCACGGTCTTCCTCGCCGACATCGACGAATGGTCCACCATGAACGCCGTATACGTCACCTTCTTTCCCGAGCACAAACCGGCCCGCAGCGCGATGGGAGCCAGCGGTCTGGCGCTCGGGGCCCGGGTCGAGATCGAGTGCATCGCCGTGGTCGGCGAACCGTGAAGGCGGGGGATTGCCTCGACATCGCTGCCGGTTGATGCGGCGGACGGCACCGGCGATGGGAGAACCCCCTACGCGGGATCGCGGGCGACCCCCGACAGACGCGACCTCTCACGGTGTGGTACCATCATCGTGGATCGGTGGGATCGTTCGACAGATGATCGTCGCCCGGAGTGCCGTGAGGCCGATCCGGGCGACGCGCGGTTCATACATGCGCTACAGGAGGTTGCCATGCTAGCGACCACACGCACCAGGCTTCCGACCCTCTTCCGCAACACGCCGACCGTGCGCTTCGCGCCGAAGCTGTTCGACGAGATCTTCGACTGGCCGGAGTACGGCTGGATGGGCTACATGCCCGCAGCCGACTTCTACGAGCTGGAAGACTCCTTCATCGTCGAGCTCGATGTGCCCGGCTACGAGCGCGAGAACATCGACGTGATGGTCGAGCAGGGTGTGCTCACCATCAACGGCGAACGCGCGCTGCCGGAGGAGAAGAGGAACTATCACCTTCGCGAGCGTCCGTTCGAGCGCTTCACCCGGAGCTTTACGCTCCCGCGCGCCATCAACGCCAACAAAGTGAACTCGTGGCTCCACAACGGGGTGCTGCGGGTCGTCATGGAGAAGGCGCCCGAGGCGGTCGCCAAGAAGATCGAAGTGGCGGTGAAGTGACCTGAACGCCCGCTCCGGTCCTCGCGGACCGGTGCCAGGAGGTGAACGAAAGGGCCGGTGAAAACCGGCCCTTTCGCTATCCGATCGCCCGCTCCAGCAGCTCTCTGAGGGGCGGCCCCGATCGCTGCTCGAGCTCGTAGGTGACCCGCGTGTGCGGCACCCGGATGTCGACGATCCGGGCGAGGTCGACCGGGGTTCCGATCACCACCGCATCGCAGTCACAGGCGTTGATCGTTTCCTCCAGGTCTCGAATCTGGTCCTCGCCGTAGCCCATGGCCGGCAGCAGCGTCCCGATGTCCGGGTAGTCCTCGAACGTCTCCGCGATGCTCCCGACAGCGAACGGCCGCGGATCCACCAGGGCGGCGGCTCCGTGCTGCCGCGCGGCGAGCACCGCGGCGCCGTACTTCATCTCACCGTGAGTGAGCGTCGGTCCATCCTCGACCGCGAGCACCCGAGCGCCGGCGATGATCGAGGGGTCCGCAACGGTCAGGGGGCTGTTGGCATACAGGCGGATCGCGCGCCGGTTGAGCTGCTCCACCGACTCTTCGACCCGCCTCACCTTTTCCGGATCGGCGGTGTCCATCTTGTTGAACAGGACGACATCGGCCATCTGGAGATTCTCGCGACCCGGGTAGTAGCGGAGCTCGTGGCCGGGCCGGTGAGGGTCGACGAGGGTAATGTGGAGATCCGGCTTGAAGAAGGGGGTGACGTTGTTT
>CAZJXR010000115.1:0-11188 GCA_964550085.1 uncultured Gemmatimonadota bacterium | reverse complement strand
TCGGCTCTTTTTCCCGGCTCCGCAGCACCCCGAGTTCTTCGAGTTCACCCATACGATCGTCGACGGCGATCGCTGGTACGGGATCATGAATCCGGGTTGGCCCCTGCTGCTGGCCGCCGGCTACCGGGCGGGCGTGCCGTGGCTGGTGAATCCGCTGCTCGGCGCGCTCACTCTGCTCATCCTGCTGTCGTTTTTCCGCACCACCGGCCATTCGGAACGGGAACGCAGGGCCGCTGTTCTGGTGCTCGCCGTGTCTCCGTTCGTGGTGTTCATGTCGGGGTCGTACATGGCGCACCCGGCCGACCTGTTCTGCTTTTCCCTGTTTCTGTGGTCGTGGGCCCGATTGGACAGATCGGGCGAGCTTCGCTACGCGGTGTGCGCCGGTATCGCCCTCGCCCTCGGCCTCTTGATCCGACCGGTGGACGCAGCCGCGGCAGCGGCTCCTTTCCTGCTCTACCTGCTGGTGCGCGCGGTGCGCGAGCCTCGCCGGCTACCCCAGCTGGCCGTGGTCGCGCTGATCGCCTCCACCGGCGTCATCGGCACCCTGGCGTACAACCACACCATGACCGGAAGCGCCCTCGAGTTCCCGATGTCGCGCTACTTCGAGCTCCGCAATCCCGGCGAGCGCTTCGGGCTGGGGTTCGGGGCCGACATGGGGACGCGGATCCACGGCGATGAATGGCCGGGCTACTATCCTCCCGACGCCGTGCGCGTCACCAGCTTCCGAATCGTCCAGTTGCTGGGCGACTTCCACGCCCTGCCGCTGATTCTCCTCCTCCTCCTCGTGTCGGTGGTCATGGCCGTCCGGGCGCTGCGCACGGCGGACCGGTTGCTCCTCGGTTCGGCGGCCCTGCTCGTCGGTGTCTACCTCCTGCATTTCTATCACGGGATCGCGTACGGCGCGCGGCACTACTATCTGGCGCTTCCGGCCCTCGCGATCGTGGTCGCCCGGTCGGTGGCCGGGGACGGCGTGCCCGGCCGTCGGGTCGCCGGACTGGGGTCGGCCGCCCTGTTCGCCCTGCTCGTGCACACCGTCGTCTATGCCTATCCGCCACTGGTGGACGAGTATGGCCACCGATATCGCGGTTCCTCGGGCTGGGTTCGGGACGCGGTCGCGGAGCGCGGGATCACGGACGCGGTCGTGTTCGTCGAGCCCGGTGACTGGTCGTGGAAGTCCGCCTTTCCGCTCAACGACTATCCGCTCGAATCCAACTCCATCATCTACGCCAGGGACAACGGGGAGCAAAACCGGGTGTTGATGGCCCTCTACCCGGACCGCGAGCACTACCTGCTCGGGATGGCAGCGGATCGCACGATCGAGTTGCGGCGCTTGCCGTAGCAGCGAATCAGGGCTCGGTCGCGGTCGCGCTCCTCCGCCGACGGAACTCGTCGAGGAAGTCGGAGGCAGGGTTCGGCCAGTTCACCGGACGCCAGACGTCGTCGACCCGGAAGCCACGAGCCGGATCGTCCGGATCGCGTAGCTGCAGGTTCGGGGCCGGGTGCGGCGTGCACGGAAGCGGCGCCTCCCAGCACCGATTGTCGTCGGTGGGGACGTGGAGCACGAGGCCGCTGTCAGTCGTATAGGTGGCGAGGGAGGCCGACGGTGTCCCGTGGAGCCCCCAGTCGGGTCCCGGCGGCCACTCCAGCAACGCGCGGCGGGCGACTGCCGACAGGTCGGACCCGCGAGCCAGCTGCCGCAACGGAACGTCGAGCAGCGGCAGGGCGCCGAGCACGAGCCCGCCGGCGAGAATCGCGCGCCGCACGGGGAGCGTCGGAGTCTGTGGCAGCAGGACGAGCTGGGCGACGGTGAGCGACGCGAGGGCCCAGAACAGGAAGAAACCGAAGCGCGGGTGCGGGGAGGTGGCGAGCCAGAACAGGGTGCCGAGCGCGATCGGCACCAGCAGCAGCCACCCCGGTCGAGCGAAGTCGGGGAGGTGACGCCCGCGGCGGCGGAGCGCGAGCAATCCGACCGCAGCGGCGGCCGCCACGGCCACCGGTAGCAAGACGCGCTGCCGGCGGTACGGTCGGCCCATGCTCTTGAGCCATGGGCCAACCCAGCTCAGCCCCGGACCGGGGCGCGGCCACTGGCCGTGTTCACGCGTCCAGGCTCGCTCGGCGGCGACCTGTTCGGCCGGCACCCGCCAGTCGACATCGACGGCGAGGGCGCCGCTCGGATAGAGCGGATAGCCGCTCAGCACGGCGCCCCGAACGAGCCACGGCCCCCCGATTACGAGCGTCGCGGCGACAGCCCAGACGAGCGTGCGTCGGCCGAGGCCGGACGCGGGGGTCGATGCTGCGGACGCGGACCGGACCGACCCCGACGTCGAGGACGACGCCGACGTCGCGGGGGCGGACGACACGGATGCTGCGGGGGCGGACGACGCCGATGCGCCACGAGCGGACCGAGCGAGGCCGACCGCGATCACGACGGCCCAGGTCCCGGCGGCGAAAGCGGCCGCGCTCAGCTTGACGGTGACGGCGGCGCTCAGTAGCGCCGCGATGACGACGACGTCCAATGCCAAGCGCTCGGGCGGCGTCCGGCGTCCGATGAGGAACGTGTAGGTGCGGGACGCGGCCACCAGCAGCAGGACGGTTACGGCCACGTCGGGGCCGAGACTGCGCGTGTCGAAGTGTCGAAGGGTGGCGAGCGTCGGCGCCAGCAGGACAAGGTCGAAGGCGTGGCGTGCCATCGGCTCGCCCGCAGGAGCGCGGCGGAGCTGTGCGGCGCTCCAGCCGATCTGCAGCAACAACACGAACACGAGCAGCCCGTTTGCCACGTGAGTGACCCGACCCGACCACGGACCCCAATCGAGCAGCGCGGCATACAGAAGGCTCGAGTTATTGAAGGCGAGCCGTCCGTGCAGGTTGCCCAGCCCCGGAACGATCGGATACGTCTCGAACCACTTCACAGCCGGGAGATGATACATGCCGGTATCGAACTGAAGCGGCGCCCCGGTGGTCTGGTTGGCGGCCCACAGCCCGACGGCGCCGAGCAGCATCAGCCCCACAGCGCGCTCGCGCGCCCGGACCGCGCGCACCGCGGCTGTCAGCTCGGCTCCCTGCAGGAAGAGCCCTCCCGCGCCGGCGGTCACCACCATAAGCGCGGGCACCCAGGTCACCGGCGCGAAGAAATGCCACAGCTGCAGGAAAGCGAGGAGGCCGACGAACCCGAGCCAGAAGGCGGTGAACCACGGAGCATCGCCCCTGCTCGGTTTGAAAGGGCGCAGGATCAGGAAGCCGATGCCGGCGAGACAGCTCGCCAGCACGAGCCATGTGATGAGAATGCCGGATGCGGCAACCAGCGATACGAGGGCTTCGTTCATGCGCGGTTCACGCTGCTGTCCTCAGCGACGTTTCACGCCGCGAGTCGTCGAGCTCGAGGCGGCTGGGCCGGTGCAACGCAAGCGCGGTACCACAGCGGCCCGGTGTGACGCATCGCGATCCCGACGCCGGTCGCGAGGAACGGCGTGCGTTGGTGTGGTCCCGATTCCACACTGGATCCCAACCTATCGAGATTGGTGGTCGACGTTCAGCTTCAGGACCGGAGACAGGACGAAGTCGGTCGCTGCAGGTCCCGGTCGGGCAGGGCGGCGTCGCGTGTGGAACGGACATTGCCCTTCGAGATCCGAGAGTTCCGGATCGATGTGACTCGCTGAGGGCCGCCTGCGCCCTCGATCGTGCGCGCGAAACATGATGTGGAGTTCCCCCAGGATCGCCGCCGCTGGTGGAGCGCTCGCAGGGGTCGCCCTGCTGACGCCGCCGCGGGCCGCGCTGGAGCTGCTCGTCGGGGGGCCGGTCGTCGACGAACGGCTGGTCGCCGGGGGATGGCTGTGGAAGGTCACGCTGCTCGGCGTCGGGGCGTTGCTGCTGGCAATGGGTCGAATCGAGCTGTCGGGCGGCCGCACCGCGCCGCTCCTGTCCCGACCCCCCGCGGCGTCCCCGGGCCCCCCGAGACCCGTCGATACCGCGCTGTTCGTGGCCCTGCTGAGCGCGGCGCTGGTGCTCCGTCTCGTCGCCCTCGGCGAGGGTCTGTGGTTCGACGAGATCCAGACCTTCGTCGAGTACGTATCGCTTCCCGGCGGTCGCATCCTCACCACCTTCGACACGCAGAACCAGCACATGCTCTACACGCTGGCCGCCAAAGCCACGACGTCGCTCTTCGCCCCGGCGGCCTGGGCGCTGCGTCTGCCGGCCGCGCTGTTCGGGGTGGCGAGCATCGCGGCGCTATACTGGTTCGGCACGCTGGTGACGACTCGTCGCGAGGCCGTGCTGGCGGCCGCGGCGCTCACCTTCTCGTATCACCACGTCTGGTTCTCTCAGAACGCGCGCGGCTACACGGGGCTGCTGTTCTGGTCACTGATCGCCAGCGGCCTGTTCATCCGCATGCTGGAGGCGGGGCGCTTCCGGAGCTGGCGCCTTCCGATCGCGTACGGCCTCGCGATGGCGGCGGCCGCTTTCACGCACGTGACGGCGCTTTTCGTGGCCGCGGCCCACGCCCTCATCTGGGTGTGGGGGGCGGCGCGGCAGCGCCGGCGGACGAGAGCGCTGGCGTCGACGCGCGATCCCGACGCAATACGCCAGCCGGCCGGACTCAGCCCCATCTGGATGCCGGCGGCCGGCTTCGTGCTGGCAGGGGCCTTCACGCTACTGTCGTACTCGCTCGTCCTGCCACAGTTTGTGGCAACACTCCTGACTCCGAGCATGGAGGGGGTGGGGATCGAGTGGAAGAATCCCGTGTGGCTTCTCCGCGAGATGGTGGGAGGTCTGAGTCAGGGCCTTCCGGGCGGACCCGTGACCCTGGCGGCGGCGACCTTGATCGGCCTCGCCGGGGTGGCGAGCTATTTGCGCCACAGCGTCCTGACGGGAGCCGTGCTCGTGCTTCCCGTCGTGGTCACCGCGGTCGCGATCCTCGCCCTCGGCCACAACCTGTGGCCGCGTTTCTTCTTCTTCGCCGCGGGGTTCGCGGCGCTCATCGGGATCCGAGGGCTGTTCGCGGTGGCGCGACGGGTCATACCGAGACGTGCGAACACCGCGGCCGCCAGGAAGCGATCGGACGCCCTCGCCACCATCGTGGCCGTGCTGGTGATCGTGGCCAGCGCGACGACGGTTCGGCGCGCCTGGAGCCCCAAGCAGGATTTCCGGGCCGCCGGCGAGTTCGTCGATCGAAACCGGGGACGGGATGACGTGGTGCTGACCGTCGACATGACGAGCCTTCCGTACCGGGACTACCTGGGACGACTGTGGCCGGAGGTGACCAGCGTGTCGGAGCTGGAGCAACAGGAAGCGGGGGCGGCGAGGACATGGGTCGTTTACACCTTTCCTAACCGTCTGGCGATCGTTCAGCCTGCGGTGTGGGAGCGCCTCGAGCGGGACTACGCCGAGGCGGCGCGCTTCGAAGGCACGGTTCGCGGGGGCGCCGTCGTGGTGCTGGTGCGCTGATCGCGAACAGCCGGCGGAGAGCATAACGCGCGACGAGGAGCATGCGAGCAACCGAGCTGACCGACCACGAACAGATCGGCACGCGGGCGACTCCGACCGGGGACGTCGCCATGCTGCCGGCGCAGCCGGACGGCGTGTCCGTGGTCGTGCCGGCCCTCGACGAGGCGCGGCACATCGAGGCCGAGCTGCGGTCGATCCGCCGCGTCCTCGATCAGGCCGGGTGCCGGTACGAGCTGATCGTGGTCGACGACGGATCTTCGGACGGAACCGGGGATGTCGCCGCCAGCGCCGGCGCCATGGTGCTCCGCAACCACCGCAACCTGGGGTACGGTGCCTCGCTCAAGCGCGGGATCGCGGAGGCCACCTACGAATGGATCCTGATCATCGACGCCGATGGGACCTATCCTGCCGACGCGATCCCGGACCTGCTGGCGCGCGCACCCGCGAACGACATGGTGGTAGGTGCGCGAACCGGCGAGACGGTGCGCATCCCGCTCGCCCGGCGTCCGGCGAAATGGTTCCTCCGCCGACTGGCCGGCTACCTGGCCGGGCGCAGGCTTCCGGATCTCAACTCCGGGCTGCGGCTGATGCGGCGCGGTCTGGTCGAGCGGTACGCGCACCTGCTGCCCGACGGCTTCTCCTTCACCACCACCATCACGCTGGCCGCCACCTGCAACATGCACGAGGTGGAGTACGTGTCGATCGATTATCACGCCCGACTCGGCGACTCGAAGATCCGGCCGTGGCACACCTACGACTTTGCCCTCCTCATCCTGCGCACGATCGTGTTCTTCAACCCGCTGAAGGTGTTCATCCCGCTCGGCTCGTTGGTGGCCCTGCTCGGGCTCGGCAAGTTCATCTACGACCTGACGAAGAACAACCTGTCGGAGAGCGCCGTCCTCGCCTTCCTCGCCGCCCTCATCATCTGGTCCGTCGGACTGCTGGCTGATCAGAACGCGAGGATCGCACTCCAGAAATGAGACTGGCACTCCGCATCGCCGTCAGCGTCGGCGTGCTGGCCCTTCTCCTGCTGCTGTTGCCGTGGTCCGAGCTGGGCGCGGCGATCGGACGGCTTTCGCCGCTGGTGTGGGCCGGCGCGCTGGCCGGCTTCCTGACTGGCCACCGGCTGGGCGTGCTCAAGTGGAGAACGCTGGTCAACGCCGGTCGCGCAGGACTCGATGCCACCGATGCGCTCCGGTGCTACGCGGCCGGGCTGTTCGCCAACCTGTGCCTGCCCACCATAGTCGGAGGGGACGTTCTGCGCGCCGCCCTGGCTGGCCGCGCCACCCGTCGCCCGGAGGCGGCCGTTCTGGGAGGGATCGGCGACCGGCTGCTCGATGTGGGCGTATTGGGGTTGCTGATCGTGGGCGGGGGGCTCCTGTCGCGCGAGGCGCTGCCGGGTTGGGGAGCGCAGGCGCTTACGCTCGGCATCGTGGTTGGGCTGACGACGGGGGTTGTGCTGTTCCCTCTGCTCCTGCGCCGGCCGCTGCGCGCGTGGCCGCCGCGGCTGCGCCGTCCGCTCGGTCGAGGCCTGGTCGCCCTCCGGAAGCTCGCCCGCAGCCCGCGCCCGGCTGCCATCGCTGCCGGGCTGTCGCTGGTGATCCAGACGGCCTTCGTGCTCCTCAACGCTTGGATCGGCCGCTCCATCGGCATCGACGTTCCGCTCGCAGCCTGGTTCCTCGTCTGGCCGCTGGCGAAGACGGCGGGGCTGCTCCCGATCAGCCTCGGCGGCCTCGGGGTACGCGATGCCACCCTGGGAGCGCTGCTGGCACCGCTCGGCGTTCCCATCGCCACCGGCGTGGTGGCCTCGCTCATCTGGCAGAGCGTCCTCATCGCGGGCGGCCTGATCGCCGGGCTGCTGTGGCTGCTGCTCCGCAGACGGGACCGCGTCGGGCCGCCGAGCGGGATCGAACCGGCCACGGCGGAAGATACCGGTAGCCACCGCACACGCCCGGCCGCGTCGCCGGCCGCGCGCCGCGAGCATGTCTGACTGCCGGGTTGTGATCCTGGGCGCCGGCCCGGCGGGGGTCGGGGCGGCCTTTCAGCTCCGCCGCTTCGACCGGGGCCAGGTGACGGTGGTGGAGCGGAACGAGGTGGTGGGTGGAAACGCGGGGAGCTTCGAGCTGGGCGGTCAACGGGTCGATTTCGGCAGCCACCGGCTGCATCCCGCCTGCGACCCGCAGATTCTCGCCGATATTCGGGGCTTTCTCGGATCGGACCTGCTCGAACGGCCGCGACACGGCCGAATCCGGTTGCGCGGCGAGTGGGTACACTTTCCGCTCCAACCGCTCGATCTCCTGCTGCGCCTCGATCGGCGCTTCGCGCTCGGAGCGTGCCGTGACATGGCCACTCGCTGGGCCGGACGCGACGGCGACGGGGAGGAGAGCTTCGCATCGGTGCTGCGGGGCAGACTCGGCCCCACCATATGCGAGAACTTCTACTTTCCGTACGCGCGGAAGATCTGGGGCCGCGAGCCCGGCGAGCTGTCGGCCACTCAGGCGCGACGCCGGGTGGCGGCCAATTCATTCGCCAAGCTGCTCCGCAAGCTGCTCGGACGGGTGCCCGGCGTGCGACCGGTCGGCTTCTCGCACTATTACTATCCGCGCCACGGGTACGGCCGGATCAGCGAAGCGTATGCCACCGCCGCCGTCGAGGCTGGCGCCTGCCTCCAGCTCGGCTGGACGGTGGCCGGGCTCGAGCGCCCGGACGGTGAGGGCTCCGGGTGGCGGGTCCGGGTGAAGAGCGGGGACGAAGAGCGGGTGCTCGAGGCAGATCACGTGTGGTCGACCATTCCGATCACCGCCATCAGTCGCCTCGTCGACCCGCCGGCGCCGGCGGCCGTCCGCGACGCCGCGGCTCGCATCGACTACCGGGCGATGCTCCTCATCTACCTCACTCTCGATACCGATCAGTTCACGGAGTTCGACGCGCACTACTTTCCGGGCTCGGACGTGTCGCTCACCCGGTTGTCGGAGCCGAAGAACT
Source organism: uncultured Gemmatimonadota bacterium (assembly GCA_964550085.1). Lineage (GTDB taxonomy): Bacteria > Gemmatimonadota > Gemmatimonadetes > Palauibacterales > Palauibacteraceae > JBFILW01. The sequence continues at coordinate 2,764 of CAZJXR010000115.1, read as the reverse complement.
ACTCCGAGGCGGTCGAGCCAGCGTCACGAACGACGCTGTGTGCCGAGTTGCCGTGTGACGTCGACGACGATCGGTGGGCGATGGGCGATGAACAGTTGGGAACGCTGATCGCCGGGGATCTGGAGCGCTCCGGCATCCCGCTGCCTGGCACGCCCCGCGTGCACGTTCGACGCTTGCGCTTCGCGTACCCGATCTACGCGTGCGGCTACGAGGAGCACTTCGGAGTCGTCGACGCATGGGTCCGGGGCCTTCCTCGTTTTCTCTCCTTCGGCCGCCAGGGCCTGTTCGCGCACGATAACACCCATCACGCCCTGGCGATGGCGTACGCCGCCGCGGACTGTCTGGTCGGCGGCGAGCTGGATCAGGGAAAGTGGGCGACCTATCGGCGGCAGTTCGAGACGCACGTGGTCGAGGACTGAGCGCCTCTCGCGCCACAATTCCGGGCGGGGGTGACGGGTCGACGGTCCGGGCCGTCGTCGGACGTGGGTCGCGGGCCACACTCGCGCCGCACGAACGGCCCGCGCGTCGCGCCGGTATCGTAACTCATTAGTTGTCAGCCACTTATGGCCGCAATTCTCGCCACCCGCGGCGGTTTTGGACGGCATGATAGTTGCCCGAAGGGGAGAAAAACGCCTCAACACCGCGTCCGTGCCCCGGCGGGACGACTTTGGTTGGCTCGCCACACCGGACTATCTTGTCATATGCGAGACCCGACGGCGGATTTCCGGCACACCGGGTTCGAGGGGGGAGATCGAGGATGAAGCTCGCGCACCGTCTGAAACGTCACGTCCGTATCAGCCGGCAGAACTACGGGGAGCTGCCGAGCCCACCATTCCTCGTCCTGTTCATCAACTCCATCTGCAACATGAAGTGCGAGCATTGCTTCTACTGGCGGAGTCTGAACGGGAAGGATGATCTCACCAAGGACGAGATCTTCGAGCTGTCGCGGTCGCTCGGCAGGATCGAGAACCTGAACCTGTCGGGCGGCGAACCGTTCCTGCGGCCCGAGTTCGGGGAGATCTGTCGGCAGTTCATCACCCACAACGGCGTGCGGCAGATCTACGTGCCGAGCAACGGCTACTTCAAGGACCGAACGCTCAAGCAGGTAACCGAGACACTCAAGGAGCCGGAGCTCGACCTGTTCGTCGTCGAGCTCTCGCTCGACGGCATGCCGGAGTTCCACGACACGTTTCGCGTCGCCCGCAACGCGTTCAAGAAGGCGATGGAAACGTACGATGCGCTCGCCGAGCTGCAGAACAAGGACCCGCGCCTCCGCATCCACGCGATCTCGACCGCGACCGATGTCAACATGGACGAGATCAAGCAGCTCACCACCTATCTGTACGAGCGCTGTCCGCAGATGGATCACCACAACCTGGCGATCATTCGCGGGGACCGGAAGAACCCATCGCTCAAGGGTCCCAGCCTGCGGCAGTACGAAGAGCTGTACGAGTACATCCAGCGCCTGTGGGCGCCCCGGGAGCGGGGGCGGTACGGGGCGCTGGTGGAGCCGATGCTCCAGTGGGCGAAGGTGAGGACGATCAAGGAGGAAGACCAGGTCGTTCCCTGCCGTGCGGGCCGCCTGAGCGCCGTGGTGTACGCCAACGGCGACGTGAGCCTGTGCGAGATTCACGAGCCGCTCGGCAACCTGCGGGAGAAGCCGTTCTGGGAGATCTGGAAGTCGGCCGAGGCCGAGCACCTTCGTGCCTGCGTCGCCAATAAGGAGTGTCACTGCACGACCGAGGTGTTCATGTGGTCGAGCATCACGTACCAGCCGCTGCAACTCGGCCGCGCCATGCTCGGGGCGCGGGTGTGGAAGCGGCCCCTGCCGTTGGCGCCCAGCGAGCGCGTGCCGATCCGGATAGGCGAGAACGGCTTGCCGGTCACGGAGACGTCCGCGAACGGGAACGGTACCGGCGAAGTCGAACCGCGCCCGCAGCTCGTCCAGATCGGCCGAACGGCGACCGACGCCTCGGCGTAGCAAACGGCGCGGCGCGGCGCTCCGGGTCGCGATCGTATGAACGCCCGCGGGACCGACCCGGCATCGGCGGTACCGGAGCGCGGCTGGTGGCGCACGTCCTGGCGCCTGTTTCTCACCGTGTGGATCGTGTACGCGGTCCACTTCGCATCCAACGTCGTCCGGGAAACGTACCTGGCGATCGCCATCGGCGATGACCTGAGCGTGCGGGTCGACGAGTACGTCGGTCTCCACCCCGACCTGTTCGAGGTCGAGGGCAGAGGGGCGTTCATCAACAACAATCCGGGCGCGGCCATGCTCGGCGCACTGCCGTATGCCGCCGCCCGTCCCGCCATCTCTCTCCTCTTTCGCCTCCACCCGGAGCTGGCCGCCCCGAAGCAGGGCGGCCGCTACGAGGATCGGCGACCGAACCGGCGCAGGTTCTTCGAGCAGGCGCGGGCGCGGGGGCTGGACATCAAGCTGGGTCTGGCAGCCGCCAGCATGCAGATCGGCCTGATGGCGCCGCTCGGGGCGCTGGCCGCCGTCGCCCTCTTCCTGTTTCTCAGCGCGCGACTCGGCGATGCCAGACTGGCAACATGGCTGGCCATCCTGTACGCGTTCGGAACCCCGATCTTCTTCCGTTCCGCGTTCCTCAACCAGAACGCGCTGGTCGCCCACATGGTCCTGTTCGCCTACATCGCGGTGGCCGGGCTCGCGGCCCGCAACCCGGCAGATCCAGTGCCGCGGCGCGCCGTCATCGTCGCCGGCGCCCTGATGGGCGCGGCCGTGCTGACCGATTACTCTGCC
>CAZJXR010000114.1:0-11193 GCA_964550085.1 uncultured Gemmatimonadota bacterium | reverse complement strand
ACCCGCAGGGGGCGACGCTCGACACCATCGGCCAGTTCCCCGGCGACCAGTGGTTCATCACCCGCCGCGACGGGGGGATCGACCCGGTCGCGCTACCCTTCGGCCGCACGACCGACGCGGCCCTGCTGCGCGACCGCGTCTACGTGGCGGACTCCGACCGTTACCAGATCGAGGTGTACTCGCCCCGCGGGGCGCTCGAGCGCGTGATCCGCAAGACCCACAGCCCGGTTCCGGTCACCCTCGAGGACTTTCGCGCCCTGGCCGATCGCCGAGTAGCCCGGCTCGCCGATTCGGTTCGCCGGGCGGCAAAGCGTCAGGAGCTGCTCGACATGCCGATTCCCGAGACGATGCCGGCACTCGGCTACCTGCGCCCCGACCCGACCGGCTATATGTGGGTGCAGGACTTCGAGAAGCCGCGCGAGACCGCCGTGACCTGGAACGTGTTCGACGCCGGAGGACGGTGGCAGGGTGGCGTTCCGCTGCCGGCCGGTTTCCGCCCCACGCAGATCGGAGCCGACTTTGTGCTCGGGGTCTGGATCGACGATCTCGGCATCGAGCACGTGCAGCTGTACGACCTCACCCGAAGCTGACCGATCGCGCTTCCCCTATCAGGTCCTGCCAGCCCCGGCCGTCGTTCGCGTCAACAATGAGGGGCTCGTACGCGTCCCGTGCGAGCCATCGCCGTTCGCGCACCGGGCGGCTTGTGGCGGGCTGTCACGGGGAGCATTATGGGACCGCGGGTATCGCGTTAACCCTGCAGGAAACGACCATTTTTGCGGACAAAACGAGGGACGATATGAGCGACAAGCTGATCAAATACGAAACCACGGACGGAGTCGCCGTCATCACCATGGATGACCCGCCCGCCAACACGTACACGCACGAGATGATGCGTCAGATGGACGACGCGATCCTCGAGGCCCGCTTCGACGAGGGCGTGCACGTCATCGTGGTGCGCGGGGAGGGCGAGAAGTTCTTCTCGGCCGGCGCCAACATCGGCATGCTCCAGACGGCGGATCCGACCTTCAAGTACTTCTTCTGCCTGCACGCCAACGAGACACTGAACCGGCTCGAGCACACGCCGAAGCTGGTGATCGGAGCGCTCAACGGTCACACGGTGGGCGGCGGTCTGGAGATCGCCCTCGCCTGCGACATCCGGATCGCCCGTAAGGGCGGCGGGAAGATCGGTCTGCCCGAGGTGAATCTGGGCGTTCTGCCGGGCACCGGCGGCACGCAGCGCCTCGGACGCCTGCTGGGCAAACCGAAGGCGATCGAGCTCATGGCCGAAGGCCGCACCTTCGACTTCGAGGAGGCGCTCGAGCTCGGGCTGGTGAACAAGATCTACGACGGGGCCGATTTCTTCGTTCAGGTGCTGGACTACGCGCGCCAGTTCACGCCGCCGCACAAGGCCTCGCGCGCGGTGGGCCGGATCAAGCGTGCCGTGTGCAGCGGAGTAGAAGTCCCCTTCTCCGAAGGGCTGGCGATCGAGCGCGAGTTGCAGCAGCTCCTCTTCCAGGGCGAGGACGCGAAAGAGGGTCTGAACGCCTACGTCGAGAAGCGCACGCCCGAGTTCGCCGGACGGTGACGCGATGACCGAAGCCACACTGACACGGACGGTTCCGGACATCCTCGCTCCGGGCCGTCTGTTCATCGGCGGGGAGTGGAGCGATGCCGAGGGCGGCGCCACGCTCGAGGTGATCGATCCGGCGCGGGCCGAGGTGCTGACCGAGGTCGCGGCGGCGAGCGTGGGGGATGTCGACCGGGCGGTGCGGGCGGCGCGCCAGGCGTTCGAGGAGGGGGCATGGCACGACATGAGCCCCCGTGACCGCGGCCGTCTGCTGTGGAAGCTGGCCGGGCGGCTGGAGGAGCGGAAGGATGAGATCGCCCGGGTCGAGACGCTCCAGAACGGAAAGCCCCTGTTCGAGAGCGGCATCGATACGGCGATGTCGGTCGAGACGTTCGAGTACTACGCCGGCTGGACGACGAAGATCGAGGGGGAGACGATTCCCGTCTCTGTCCCGTCGCAGTTCAACTACACGCTGCGGGAGCCGGTCGGCGTGGTGGGCGCCATCGTGCCGTGGAATTTCCCGCTCAACCTGGCCACCTGGAAGGTGGCGCCGGCGCTGGCGGCCGGCTGCACGGTCGTGCTGAAACCGGCCACCGAGACGCCGCTCACCGCGCTTCTGCTCGCCGATGTGGCCGCCGAAGTCGGGATTCCACCCGGGGTGCTGAACGTGATCGCCGGCCGCGGCTCCACCGCCGGTGAGGCGCTGGTCGCCCATCCGGGAGTCGACAAGATCGCGTTTACCGGATCGACCGAGGTGGGGGTGCGCATCGCGACCGTGGCGGCCGAAACGGTCAAGCGGGTGACGCTCGAGCTCGGCGGCAAGAGTCCCAACATCGTGTTCGCCGACGCCGACCTGAAGTTCGCTTCCCGGGGCGCGCTTAGCGGCATCTTCTACGGCAAGGGCGAGGTGTGCGCCGCGGGCAGCCGGCTGCTGGTCGAGGGCTCCGTCCATGACGAGATGGTCGACATGGTGGCGACCGGCGCCGCCAGGATGAAGGTGGGCGACCCGTTCGACAAAGCGACCCGCATCGGGGCCGTGGTGTCCGAGAAGCAGATGCAGACCGTGCTCGGCTACATCGAGACGGGCAAGGCGGAGGGAGCCCGCGTGGTCGCCGGAGGAGGGCGAGCCGACGTCGGACCCGGATACTTCGTCGAGCCGACCGTGTTCGACGGTGTGACTCCGGACATGACGATCGCGCGCGAGGAGATCTTCGGTCCCGTCCTCGCCACCCTCACCTTCGACGATGTCGACGAAGCCATCGAGCGCGCCAACGACACCATGTACGGCCTGGCAGCGGCCGTGTGGACCCGCGACATCAAGAAGGCGCATTACGTGGCCTCACGGCTCAAGGCCGGCACGGTCTGGATCAACACCTACAACCTGTACGACCCGGCGAGTCCGTTCGGCGGCTACCGGCAGAGCGGCTACGGCCGCGACCTCGGGCGGCACGCGCTGGAGCAGTACACACAGGTGAAGTCGGTGTGGGTGGACCTCCGGTAAGGAGGCTGTCCGCTCGGATGGCCTCCTGCGCCCGCGACCCGATGTCGGTCCGCGGCCGGTAGCCGAACGTGTCGGATCGCGATCCCCTGATCCTGGGCGCGGTACGCACGCCCGTCGGCCGCCACGGGGGGGCGCTGGCCCGCGTGCGGCCGGACGACCTGCTGGCCCGCACGATCGAGGCCCTGGTCGAGCGTACCGGCGTGCCGAGCGACCGGATCGAGGACGTGATCGCCGGTTGTACGAACCAGGCGGGCGAGGACAACCGGAACGTGGCCCGCATGGCGGCGCTGCTGGCCGGACTCCCCGTCGAGGTAGCCGGTCAGACGGTCAACCGGCTGTGCGGCTCCGGGCTCCAGGCGGTCGTGTCGGCGGGGCACGCGATCCGCGCCGGCGAAGGCGACCTGTTCATCGCCGGCGGAGTGGAGAGCATGTCGCGCGCGCCGTGGGTGACGCTGAAGCCGGAAACGGCGTTTCCGCGCGTCGCGCCCGACACGGCGGACACTACCGTCGGGTGGCGATTCACCAACCCCGCCATGCCGGCGGAGTGGACCATCGGCCTCGGCGAGACGGCCGAGGTGGTGGCGTCGCGGCACGGCATCAGCCGGGAGGAGCAGGACACGCTCGCGCTCGCGAGCCAGCGGCGAGCGGCGGAGGCGATGGCGGCGGGCCGCTTTGCCGAGGAGCTGGTGCCGATCGAGCTGCCCGGACGGAAGGGCGAGGTCACGGTGGTGGAGCGCGACGAGCACCCGCGCCCCGAGGTGACGGCGGAGAAGCTCGCCGCCCTGCCGCCCGCCTTCCGGAGCGCCGGCAGCGTGACGGCCGGCAACGCATCGGGAATCAACGACGGCGCGGCGGCGATCCTGCTCGGCAGCCGGGCCGCCGCCGCCGAGCTGGGGCTCGAGCCGCTGGCGCGCCTCGGAGCGGCCGCGGTGGCCGGAGTGGATCCGGCCTGCATGGGCCTCGGCCCCATCCCGGCCGTGCGGAAGGCGCTGGCGCGCGAGGGGATCGAGGCCTCGGACCTCGACCTGGTGGAGCTCAACGAGGCGTTCGCCGCCCAGGTGCTGCCGTGCATGCGGGAGCTCGGGCTGGATCCGGCGATCGTGAACGTCAACGGCGGCGCGATCGCGCTCGGCCACCCGCTGGGCTGCACCGGAGCCCGGCTGCTCACCAGCCTCGTGCACGAGATGCGACGCCGGGGGGCGGCGATCGGGCTGGTCACCATGTGCATCGGGGTCGGCCAGGGCATCGCGCTCGTGGTCCGCGGCGAGTGAGCGGGCGGTGACCTCCTTCTCGCGGGTCCGCCGGGCCTCGGTCGACGACCTGGACGAGATCCTCGCCCTCTGGTCCCAGTACATCCGCATGCACCGCGACAATCCCGCCTACCGATCCCTCCCCCCCGGCGCCCTCGGCCGCCGGCGCGAGACCTTTCGGCAGCTGATCGAGAGCTCGGAGGCGGTCATGTTCGTGATCGAGCGACCGGACGGCGGCATCGATGGGATGATCAGCTGTATGGTGGAGAAGAACGTCTCCTATCTGGCGCCCCGATACTACGCCCGCTTTCAGACGCCGTTCGTGCGCCCCGATGCCCGCGGGCGCGGCAACCTCAAGAAACTGCTCACCGAGGCGTATCGGTGGGCGCGGCGGCGCGAGCTCACCGAGGTGCGCCTGTTCACCGCCGCCGACAACCTGCTGGCCAACGCGATCGCCGAGGAACTCGGGTTCGTGGCCATCGAGGTGGTGCGCCGGCGTCCGATCGACTGGTCCAAGTCGCCGGAGGCGCAGGCCGAGGCCGACGACGATGGGTGAGATGGATACTGAGACAGTCGCGGTTCTCGGCGCCGGCACCATGGGCCACGGCATTGCCCAGGTGGCGGCGATGGCCGGCTTCGAGACGCGCCTGTTCGACGTCGAACCGGGGGCGCTGGAGCGGGGGCTGGAGCGGATCCGCGCCAACCTGGACGGTGGGGTCGAGCGCGGCAAGGTGCGGCCGGCAGAGCGCGAGGCGACGCTCGCCCGGCTGCGGTCGGAGCAGGCGCTGGAGAAAGCGGTCGACGGCGCGGGCACGATCATCGAGGCGGTGCCCGAGAAGCTGAAGTTGAAGCAGGAGCTGCTCGGCTCCGTTTCAAAGCTCGCTCACCCCGAGGCGCTCATCGCCACCAACACCTCCTCCTTGTCGGTGACCGCGATCGCCGACGCGGTCGAGGGACCCGAGCGGGTCGTCGGGATGCACTTCTTCAACCCCGTCCACATCATGAAGCTGGTCGAGGTGGTGGTCAGCGCGTGGAGCGGTCAGGAGGCGGTGGAGCGGGCTGCGGCGCTGGCCGAGCGGCTCGGGAAGGCCCCGATCGTGGTCAAGGACTCGCCCGGCTTCGCCTCCTCCCGACTCGGGGTGGCGCTGGGCCTGGAGGCGATCCGCATGGTGCAGGAAGGGGTGGCGACGGCCGAGGACATCGACACGGCGATGGAGCTCGGCTACCGGCACCCGATGGGGCCGCTGCGGCTCACCGACGTGATCGGGCTCGACGTGCGGCTCGAGATCGCGCGCTACCTGCACCAGGAGCTGGGAGCCGATCACTTCGAACCCCCCGCCCTGCTCGCACGCATGGTGGCAGAGGGCAAGCTCGGAAAGAAGTCGGGCCAGGGATTTTACCGCTGGGACTGAGGAGATAGGCGATGAGCGATGTGCTGTTGGTCGAGAAGCTCGAGGGCGCCGTCGCCCTGCTCACCTTCAACCGGCCACAGAAGATGAACGCCTTGAACGGGGAGGTCCGGTGCGCCCTGTTCGAAGCGCTCGACGACCTGCGGGCCGACGACGACGTGCGGGTGCTGGTCCTCACCGGAGCGGGCGAGAAGGCGTTCATCGCCGGGGCCGATATAGGAGAGTTCAAGGACGCCGCCCCGACCGAGCAGTACCGCTCCATGCAGGAGGGCAACATCTACCTCGCGGTGGAGAACTATCCGAAGCCGGTGATCGCGATGATCAACGGTTTCTGTCTCGGCGGCGGCTGCGAGCTGGCGATGGCGTGCGACATCCGGTTCGCATCGGAGCGGGCGAAGCTCGGTCAGCCGGAGATCAACCTGGGACTCATCCCGGGCGGCGGCGGCACGCAGCGATTGCCGCGTCTGGTGGGCGAGGGGCAGGCGAACCGGCTGATCATGACCGGCGAGCTGATCCCGGCCGACCGTGCGCGGGTGCTCGGCCTGGTCGACGAAGTGGTGCCGGCGGAGGAGCTGCGCGAGAAGACGATGGAGCTGGCGCGGACGATCGCGGCCAAGAGCCCGATCGCGCTTCAGGCGGCCAAGGAGAGCATCCTGGCCGCCCGCCGCATGCCGCTCGACGAGGGCCTCAAGTTCGAGCGTGCGTGGTTCAGCCTGCTGTTCTCGACCCGGGACATGGACGAGGGCGTGTCAGCCTTCCTCGAGAAGCGTCCGGCGACGTTCACGGGCCGGTAGCCCCACGCCGACGTTCACGGGCCGGTAGACCCACGCCGGCGTTGCCACCGTGGACAGCGTTCGGTACCTCAGATCTCGATCTGCGCCCCGATCTCGACCACCCGGTTCGGGGGCAGCTGGAAGAAGGACGTCGCCCCGCGGGCGTTTCGGGCCAGGAAGGCGAACAGCCGGGCTCTCCATCTTTGCAGCTTCCCGCCCTTCACGGGAATCAGTCGCTCGCGGCCGAGGAAGTAGGTCGTCTCCATCGGCCGAAACTCGAATCCCTCCTTCGCCCACGCCGCGAGGGCCGCCGGGACGTTGGGCGTCTGGGCGAACCCGTAGCTGACGATCACCTCGTGAATGCCCGCCCCGAGCGGCGTGGACTGAATGCGCTCGGCTGTCGGCACGCGCGGCACTTCCCGGGTCTCCACCCGAAGCAGAAACACGCGCTCGTGGAGCACCCGGTTGTGTTTCAGGTTGTGAAGGAGAGCGGGCGGCGTGCCCCGCGCTCCGCTATGCATGAAGACTGCCGTACCGGGAACGCGGTGGGGCGGGTGGCGCTTCATGTTCTCGACGAACAGCTCGAGCGGCAGGCTGCGGCGGCGAAGCACGCGCTGCAGATACAGTCGGCCCCTTCTCCATGTGGTCATGATCACGAACAGCCCGAGTGCGATCGCGAGCGGGAACCACCCCCCGTGCGGAATCTTGACCAGGTTGGCGCCCCAGAAGGCCACGTCGATCACCAGAAAGGTAGTCACGGGAATCGCGATAGCCCAACGGGGCCAGCCGAACCGGGAGCGCGCGATCTCGGCGAACAGGATGGTGGTGAACACCATGTCGGTCGTCACCGCCACTCCGTAGGCGGCGGCGAGACGGCTGGATGTTCGGAAGCCGAGGACGAGTCCGATCGCGGCCAGCATCAGGATCCAGTTGAGACCGGGGATGTAGATCTGGCCGATCTTCCGGGCCGACGTCTGCTTGATCCACATCCGCGGGAGGTACCCGAGCTGGATCGCCTGTCGGGTGAGCGAGAACGCTCCCGAGATGACCGCCTGCGACGCGATCACCGTGGCCGCAGTCGCGAGGCCGACGAGCGGGAGGAGCGCCCACCGAGGCGCCATGAGGTAGAACGGCTGTTCCACGGTCGCCGGGCGCGCGATGACCAGTGCCCCCTGACCGAAGTAGTTGAGCAGCAGAGCCGGAAGGACGATGGCGAACCAGGTCAGACGGATCGGACGACGACCGAAGTGGCCCATGTCCGCGTACAACGCCTCTCCGCCGGTGACCACCAGGAACACGCTGCCGAGGACCAGGAATCCCCGGCCCCCGTTGGTGCGGAAAAACTCGACGGCGTGAACGGGACTCAGTGCCCCCAGCACCGCCGGGTACTGCCGGATCTGAATCACTCCGAGCGTCCCCAGGGTGAGGAACCACACCAGGACGATCGGCCCGAACAGACTCCCGACTCGAGCCGTGCCGTGGCGCTGGATGGCGAACAGCCCGAACAGGATCGCCACCGTGATCGGGAGCACGTAGTCCGAGAAGACCGGAGTCGCCACCGCCAGCCCCTCGATCGCACTGAGGACCGAGATGGCGGGCGTGATCATGCTGTCGCCGTACAGGAGCGCCGCCCCGAACAGCCCGACCAGAACGAGCCAGCGCTTTCGGCCCTGAGGCTCGCGCGATGGCGGCGTCACCAGAGCGGTGAGCGCGATCACGCCGCCCTCTCCCCGGTTGTCTGCCCGCATGACGAAGCCGAGATACTTGATGGAGATGACGATGACGAGCGACCAGAAGATGAGCGAGAGCACGCCGAGGACGTTGGGCGCGGCCGCCTCCACTCCGTGCGATCCGTGCAACGATTCCCGGAGCGCGTAGATGGGGCTCGTCCCGATGTCGCCGAATACGACACCGAGCGCCGCGAGGGAGAGAAAGGCGAGGTAGAATCCGCGCGCCTCGCCCGCGGCCTCGCCTTCGTTCAGTTGATCCGGATCGGACGGACGTTGCGGGGCGTCCTCCGGTGGGGGGGCAATCACCGCCGGGCGCGCGTGCTCCTATGACAAGCGGAGGGGACCGCCGGGCGTAGCGCGGGCACTAAAAAGCCCCGGCAGGTGACCGGGGCAGCGGAGATCATGTGGGCACCGCGCCACGAGCCCCCGGCACGACACGGTGCGCGTGCTCAAGCGACCGGAGTGACGCTCACGTATTTGCGCCCGCGCCGATCGCGGAACTCGACCACACCGTCGGCGAGCGCGAACAGCGTGTCATCGCGGCCCCGGCCCACGTTGCGACCCGGGTGGATGCGCGTCCCCCGCTGGCGGACGAGGATGTTCCCCGCCATCACCTGCTCGCCGCCATAGCGCTTGACGCCCAAGTAGCTCGGGTTACTGTCGCGGCCGTTTCGGCTCGAGCCGACGCCCTTCTTGTGTGCCATCTCCTACTTCCCTTCCTGTTCTTTGATCGCCGACTCGATGTCGCTCTTGAGGATGCGGCCTTCCTTGCCCGATCCTTCGATCGTCGACAAGTCGATTCCGTGCTCCTCGGCCAGCTCTCGGGCCGCGTCGGTGATCTCGATCGCTGCCGCGTCCACCGTGGTCGGTTCGACCTTCTCGGTCGGCTCGGCCTGCCCGGCCTTCGCCTTCTCCGCCTTCGCCCTCTCTGCCTTCGGTTCCTCCGACTTCGCCTTCTTCTTCGGCCGCGCGCCGATGCCGCTCCCGAGGTCGATGTTCTGGATGACGATCTCGGTGAAGCCCTGGCGGTGACCCTGCTTCCGCCGGTAGCCCTTCCGGCGCTTCATCTTGTAGACGACGATCTTTTCGCCGCGGCCGTGGCGAACGACCTCTGCCACCACCTTGGCCCCGTCGAGGGCCGGCTGACCCACGGCGACCCGGCCGTCGCGCTCCCCGAGCAGCACCTGATCGAAGGTGACTTCCTCGCCCGGCTCGGCGTCGAGCAGTGGAATCCGCACCGTGCCTTCCGGCTCGGCCCGGAACTGCTTCCCCTTGGCTTCGAATATCGCGTACATGCGGTAGAATCCGGTCTTCGTCTCTTGAAGTCGTGCAGCCAACAAGCATATCCGGCATCGACGGCACTGTCAACCGACGCTGCCTTGCGGCAGTCGGGGTCCGCTACGAGAGCGCCTTCTCCAGCACCTGCTGCCGCTTGATGCGGCGGTAGCCACCAAGCTCGTAAAAGCGGTGCGCCGCCTCGCGCTCCACCCGGCTTCGTACCCGCATGCGGCTCAGTCCCCGCTCGGACGCCCACCCTTCCGCCGCCGCCACCAGCCTTCCCCCGACTCCCCGGTTGCGGTGTGCTTCGGCCACCACCAGTCCGCCGATCTCCGCGGCCGGATCGGATTCGAGGCGCAGGGAGACGAAGACGTGAATCCAGCCGATCACTTCCCCGCCCTCTTCCTCCACCATGACATGATGGCTTTCCGAGCCCGCCAGGAGGGCCCACCGGTCCTGCGCCTGCCGGATCGACATCGGGTAGCCGAGCTGGGTGGAGAGTTCGGCCAAGGCGGCCGCATCGTCGGCGCGTGCGATCCGAATCATCCGGGCGGCGCCCCCGCGCAGCGGGCCTCCGGCCTCGATCAGGCGGCGTACTTGCTGGTCACGTCCGTGTCGGCGGGCGCCGCCAGCAGCTTGAACTCCTCCGCGCCCATGAGGGGGTCGTCGCGGATATCCAGTTCGATCCCGGTCTCCTTGGCGAGCAAGCGCAGGAGCTCGGGTTCCTCCTCGAGCAGGTAGAGCGCGACCTCGGGGTGGACGCGCACCGTGATGTCGCGCTTCTCCTTGGAGCGCCGGGCGCGCCGGATGGCGCGCTCGATGCGTCGAACCACCGTCTGCGGAGCCAGCACGCGGCCGGTGCCCGCGCAGGTCGGACACGGATCGGTCATGGCGTGATACAGCGTGGGGCGGACGCGCTGGCGGCTCATCTCGAGCAGACCGAGCTCGGAGATCCCGAAGACCTTGGTGCGCGCGCGGTCGCGTCCGAGATGGGTCTTGATCTCGTGCGCGACCCGGTCCCGATCCTCCTGCTCGTCCATGTCGATGAAGTCGATCACGATGATGCCGCCGATGTCGCGCAGCCGGAGCTGGCGGGCGATCTCGGCTGCCGCGTCGAGATTCGTCTTCAGGATCGTCTTGGCGGGGTCCTTCTTGCCCGTGTAGCGGCCCGTGTTCACATCGATCGTCACCAGCGCCTCGGTCGCCTCGATCACGATGTGGCCTCCGGAGCGCAGGTTCACCTTGCGACGGAAGGCGCGCTCGATCTCTTCCTCGATTCCATACTCATCGAAGATGAGGCTCGGCTTCTCGTGTCGCTTCACCCGGTCGAGGAGCTCGGGACTGACCTGACCGAGATAGGATCGCACCTCGTGCGCCAGCTCGGCCGAATCGATGATGAGCGAGTCGATCTTCTCGCTGAACAGATCGCGGATGATGCCGGAGGTCAGTTTCGCTTCGCTATGCACCAGCGAGGGCGACTTCATGCTCTTGGCCCGACGCTGGATCTTCTCCCACGTCTTGTGGAGGGAAGCGAGCTCGCGCTTGAACGCGTCCTCGGTGAGCTCCTCACCCACCGTACGGATGATCACTCCACCGGAGCTGTTCTTGCCCAGCAGCTGACGCGCCAGGGACCGGAGCCTGGCGCGCTCCTCCCGATCATCGATCTTGCGGCTCACGCCGACGTG